>JAFXLS010000021.1 GCA_017530965.1 Fibrobacter sp. | reverse complement strand
GTGCGTAACATGGTGAAGACCGTTCGCAAGAAATATCCGAAGCTCACGATTTGTGCCGGTAACGTCTGCACGCCGGAAGCCGTGGAAGAACTCGCCAAGTGCGGTGCCAACATCGTCAAGGTGGGTATCGGTCCGGGTTCCATCTGCACCACGCGTATCGTGGCCGGTGTGGGTTACCCGCAGTTCTCCGCTGTCGTGGAATGCGGCAAGATGGCTCGCAAGGTTGGCGTGAAGATTATCGCTGACGGTGGCCTCAAGTTCTCTGGCGACATCGTGAAGGCTCTCGCTGCTGGCGGTCATGCCGTGATGGTAGGCTCCCTGTTTGCCGGTACCGAAGAAGCTCCGGGCGAAGTGATTCTCGCTGATGGCCGTAGCTACAAGAGCTACCGCGGCATGGGCTCTCTCGGCGCCATGAAGGCTGGCTCTGCTGACCGTTACTTCCAGGGTGGCGTTCAGGAACCGCGCAAGTTCGTTCCGGAAGGCATCGAAGGCCGCGTGCCCTACAAGGGACCGCTCCGCGACACCGTTTACCAGCTCATTGGCGGTATCCACTCTGCCATGGGTTATGCCGGTGCTGCTAACCTCGAAGAACTCTACAAGAAGGCTACCTTTGTCCGTATTACGGGCGCAGGCCTCCGTGAATCTCATCCGCATGATGTGACCATCACGAAGGAAGCTCCGAACTACCGCACTGGAGATTAGGCGCTTAATGTCACCCCGGACTAGTCCCGGGGTCGCCTTTTCGAAATACGTCAATCCGTTGCATATAAGTGCAACGGATTTTTTATATTTTAACAAACTAATTTTTAAAATTGCATAAAAAAGGAGTTGAGAATGAGAGTCGTTAAGTTGTTCGTTGTTTTTGCTTTGCTTGGCCTAGCCTTTGTTGGCTGTTCGGGATCAAAGCAACACAAAGATGCTTCATGGACGGCGAAACCATCGAATTTGCAGGTGGTGTTCACTGCACCTGTTGTCGTAGATTCGACAAAGGATAATTGCCCGATGTTCCCTTGGTATTTTACAAACGCTAATGTAGCTGGGGGCGCAAGGACGACTATATGTGAGAAGGATGTTCTCATGCTGCCCGGAGAAATGAAAAAGATGTCGGAGTGGTTTTTGAGTAATGTCGATAATACGCTTAAGTTCAATTCAAGCTCTCATTATAAGATCAGTGAAATTTCCAAGGATCTTGTTTCTTACTCCGAAAAAGATGTTGATGGTGAAAAACTTCGTGTTCCCGTGCTGAAATCTATGTCGGATAGTGCCGATGTTTATATGGTTTTGGATAGTATTCGATTGAAGTCCAAAATTCGCGTGAAGGAAGGGGCTTCTACATATATGGCGTCTGTTGACATGAATGTTGGATCTACCATAAATAATAATTGCGTGTATATATCGGCTTCGTACGCTTTTTACGATGTGAAAACCGCGAAACCGCTGGATTATGGTTATCTGGAAGAATCTCAATGTTCGGACCAGATGGTGATTGAACATGACTGGGTAAATGTTTTACGAGACCTGATTCTGCATATGATAGACAAAACTCCAGTTGCGCAGTTTTAAATAAGAAAACGCAGCTTCGCTAGGCTGCGTTTTTTGATGTATAATTTAACGAGAATTGCGGCTTTTGTGAAATGCGCGACTCTCACTTGGCAAGCTTCTCTGTTGCAGCGGCGACGCTGAGCAGGTCAGCTTCTTGGAACGGCTTGCCGATCCATTGGAGACCCACGGGGAGGCCCCCGGCCATGCCGCACGGCACGCTTACGCCCGGGAGGCCGGAAAGGTTCAGGCTCACGGTGTAGATGTCGCTGAGGTACACAGCCATCGGGTCGGATTCGTTCATGCCGCACTTGAGCGGGAGACCCGGCATCGTGGGGCTTGCAATCACGTCGCAGCTTTCGAATGCCTTGTTGAAGTCGTCGGTAATCAGGCGACGGACCTTCTGGGCTTGTACGTAATAGGCGTCGTAGAAACCAGCGGAAAGCACGTAGCTGCCGAGAAGAATACGGCGCTGGACTTCCTTGCCGAAACCTTCGCTGCGGGACTTGGCGTACAGGTCAAAGAGCTTGCGGGCTTCCTTGCTGCGGTAGCCGTAGCGAACGCCATCGTAGCGGGATAGGTTCGAACTTGCTTCGGCGGTTGCAATGATGTAGTAGCTGGACACAGCGTAGCTGATGTGCGGAAGGCTGATTTCCTTGAGGGTGGCGCCTTCGGCTTCGAGCTTCTTCAGCATGCCTTCGATAGCGGCCTTGCATTCGGCGTCGAGACCTTCGCCGAAGTATTCCTTCGGGACGCCAATCACCTTGCCCTTCACGCCGGCGTCGAGCTTTGCGGTAAAGTCTTCGGTCGGGCGAGTGCTGGTGGTGTTGTCGTGGGGGTCGATACCGCAGATAGCGCCGAGCAATGTGGCGGTATCCTTAACGGTAGAACCGAAGGGGCCAATCTGGTCCAAAGAGCTTGCGTAAGCCAAGAGGCCGTAACGGGAGACGCGGCCGTAGGTGGGCTTTAAGCCCACAACGCCTGTGCAGGCGGCGGGCTGACGAATAGATCCACCGGTGTCGGAGCCGAGCGCACAGGCGACCGTGCCACTGGCCACGGCTACGGCCGAACCGCCACTGGAACCACCCGGAACGCGGGATTCGTCGAGCGGGTTCACGACCTTACCGAAGTAGGAGGTCTCGTTGCTCGAACCCATGGCGAATTCGTCCATGTTGGTCTTGCCCACGATGATTGCACCGGCAGCTTCGAGCTTTTCGATAGCGGTAGCGGTGTAGGGGGCCACAAAATTTTCAAGAATCTTGGACGCGGCCGTGGTGCGGGTGCCTTCGATGCACATGTTGTCCTTGACGGCAACCGGAATACCGTCGAGGGCTCCGAGAGTCTTGCCTTCGGCACGACGCTTGTCGGATTCGGCGGCCTTCTGCAAGGCGCGTTCGTTCAAAACACTGATATAAGCGTTTAAATTCTTGGTAGATTCAATCTTTGCGAGGGATTCTTCTGCGAGCGAAACGGCGGTGGCACCGCCAGCGAGCTTGGCTTGAAGTTCGTCAATAGTAAACATTACCTTTCTCCGGACCATTTCATGATGTAGATGCCGAGAACCATGCCGATGACACTGACCACGTTCAGCTTGATGCCAAATCCAAAGGCAAATTTGACGAGGTACAGGTCAAGAACAACCGGTTCGGGCCTGTCAACAAAACCGATGTTAAAGTTGAACGATGAAACGAAGAAGTTGTGGACCACGTTGTTGTATCCACCTGCGTTCATCAGTTCGCCGAGTTGGCCAAACAGCGTACCGAGGCACTCGCCAAGGATTCCGCCGATAATTAGGCCAAGAAAAATAAAAAGCAGTAAACGGCCAAAAGTATTCTTGCGATTCATACTGTTTAATATAGAAAATTAGACTGGCGCGGCGCTACTTGATGCTCCAGTCGATGGGTTCCAGCCCCTTGCTGATTAAATATTCGTTGGCCTTGCTGAAATGTTTACATCCAAAGAAACCTCGGTAGGCCGAAAGAGGGCTTGGGTGGGGGGCCGTTAAAATCAGGTGGCCGCGGTTTTTTGCCACGAGATCCTGTTTTTTGATGGCAAAACTGCCCCAAAGCAAAAACACCAGGTTTTCTCGGGTTTCGGACAAGCGCTTGATGATGGTGTCGGTGAACTGTTGCCAACCGATTCCGGCGTGGCTTGCTGCCATGTGGGCGCGAACTGTCAAGGAGGCGTTCAGCAAGAGGATTCCCTGGTGTGCCCAGCTTTCCAGGTTCCCGTGGGGTGGCGGGTTAATGCCCAAGTCATCGTGGAGTTCCTGGAAAATGTTAATCAGGGATGGCGGCGGTTCGATTCCCAGGGGCACCGAGAAACAAAGACCGTGAGCCTGGCCCGGGTTGTGGTAAGGGTCTTGTCCGATAATGACTGCTTTCACCTTGTCTACGGGGCAAAAGTCCAGTGCAGCGAAGATTTTGGATCCCGGTGGGTAGACTACATGATGCTCTGCCTTTTCTTGCAAGAGTTTTTCTTTAATTTGTTTAAAATAAGGCTGTTCGAATTGGTCGGCGAGCAGTTTGAGCCAGGATTCTTCGAGTTTAACGGACATATTTAGAGCTTCCTTGCGAGTATGGCGATTTTTTTGCCGAGGGCGCGGGTGTAAAAGAGAATGGCGGAATTCTTGCCCTTGGGCTTAAGGCGCTTGATTTCTGCATCAGGGTCCAGCTTTACGCCGCGGAGCTTGAGAGTGATTTTGCCGACATCATGTTCCTTGAGCATGGCGCGGACGGCGCCTGTTGCAATTTCGGCGTGCGCCAGTACTTCGTAGCAAGAAAATCCTGGTGCGGGGAGTGGCTTTTCGCTGGTTACGTAAGCGATTCCTTCTGAAATCAGGCGGGCGTTGGTGTCGTTGGTGAGGGCGACCGCATTGAAAAGGTGGCTACGAATGAGTACCGGCGCCGGTTCCGAAAGATACTTGCCCAGTTCGCCGAGCGGAAGGTCGCTTTTGCTTGAGGCGGTGCGGTAGGTGCGATCTTTGCCTTCGAGGGCGTCGTTCTTATCCAGCTTTTCTTGAAGCTCGTCGTCCAATGTTTCGATTGAACGGTCGCGCTTGCGCCTCCATTCAGCAAGGGTTTCGCCCGCCTTGTTTACGATAACGGCTTGGACCGTGTCAGGATTCTTGGCCAGTTCTCCAAAAAGCACCAGGCATTCGCGGCAGTCACTGTGTCCGCCTATATATATAATCTCGGTTCCATCGGGAATTTCTGCTGGGGGATAGCCGGGCGGAAGCTTTGCCATACCGCCCTTGTAGTGTTTGCTGATTTCTACAACTTCTTCAAGCGTGGGCGTCAGGTTGCGCAGGTCCCGCTGGTTTTCGCCCTCCAAAGCGCGACGGGCGGGGTCTATTGTGAAAAAATCTGCTTTGCTGTCTGCGGAATCGTTGCTGTTGGAGACTTTTCGGACATCGGCACAATGCGTATCGACATTTTTGCCGAATGCCTGCAAGTTGTAGCGGTACATGGCTAGACGATTTTCGTCCAGGTCTATGCCGGTCACCTTAAGGGTTGGGGGCAAAAAGAAACTGTCGCCGCCCATGCCGCAGCATAAATCGTTTACAGAACCTTCGCTTGGCCAGAGGTTTGCTTTCCAGCGGCCAATATCCTGGGCGGTACTTTGCTCCAGGGCCAGCTTGTCGCAGAGCAGGAATTTGTCCTTTCGCTCCGATTCGCTAAAGAACTTTTCGCGGAACTTGGGAACAAGTGCCATGTAGTCCATGATGGTGGCCCGGTCTTCGTTGCTGTAGCCGTCTTTGTTCAGACGGGTTGACACTTGAAGGGCGTCCATCTTGCGGACAAAGGCTTCTTTGATAAAGCCCTGGGTTTTGTCGGATGTAAGCAGTTCCCAAATGTTCATATTTATAATGAGCTGGTTCTTCTGTGCAAAGATAATTTTATTTGCATTAGTTATATTAGGGACATGACGAATTCCTTGGATTTTATCGGTGATGTTCATGGACATTGTGACGAGCTGCGTGCCCTGCTAGAAAAGTTGGGTTACGTGGAATCGAATGGTGCCTACCGTTATCCAGGGAATGAACGTACGGTGGTATTTTTAGGCGATTATGTAGATCGTGGCACCAAGGTGCGTGAAACATTGAACCTGGTACGTGCCATGCGGGATGCGGGAACCGCCGTTGCCCTCATGGGAAACCACGAATTCAACATGCTTTCCTTCTGGCAAAGAAATGGCGCCGGTGGTGGCCATTTCTTAAAAAAGATGAAGGATTGCTACCTTCGCGAACACAGCTTCAACAAGATGGCGATTCATTCACGGACGGTAAGCGATTTTGTAGGCCGCAAGCAGGAATTTTTGGATGCTCTAGAATTTATCAAGACCCTGCCGATATACTTGGAAACAGATTCCTTTAGGGCTCAGCATGCCTGCTTCGACGGGGCTGCCGTGGATGCCTTGAGGCGCGAAAATATCACGTGCTTTGCCGACGGTAATTTTGACGAGCTGATTGCCCGGGCTAACGATGAAAATTTTGAATACGAGGACAGCCTTTTCTTGCCCATGAGTACCCTCTTGAAGGGCCCGGAGATGCCGTTGCCCGAGGGCGAACATTTCACCGATGCCGAGGGTGTGCGTCGCGTCAAGACCCGCATTGCCTGGTGGGTGAATCCGGCAAAGGCCAGCTTTCGGGAACTGTGCTTCCAACCGGGCGTCTCCATGGATGTGCAGGCGGATGTTTTGCCGCAGGTTCGTGCAAGGAGCTATTACGGCGAACAGGAACGCCCCGTGTTTTTCGGCCATTATTGGTTGACGGGCCTTCCGAAGCTGATTCGCGATAACGTGTGCTGTTTGGACTTTAGTGTGGCAGGTTACCGTGGAAACGGTCGCTTGGTGGCGTACCGCTTTGATGGTGAACAGCGCCTAGATGCGTCTAAATTTGTTTGGGTCGAGGCATCTACACGATGAAAAAGATCTCGTCTCTCGTTTTTCGTCTTTCGTCTCTGAAACTGACTGCCGCGCTTCTTGTGGCTTTTCTGCTTTTGACTTTTTGGGGCGTGCTGGCCCAGGTAAATGCCGAATCTGCAGGGGTGCCTGCATCGGTTGCGGTGGACCGCTTTTTTGGCAGCTATTTCATTTGGATTTTGGGCGTGATTCCGCTGCCGGCGTTTAAAGGCCTTGCTGTATTGACGGCTGTGAATGTAATAGCGTCGCTCCTGTTCCGCATGCCTCGTGGGTTAAAAAATGTAGGCCTATGGCTAATGCATATTGGTTTGCTGGTCTTGCTTGTAGGCGGTGTTGCCGAAAGCGAAATCAAACGGGAATACAACGGGTATCGCGATGTGTCGATTGCTAATGCGTCTGTTTCTTATTTCGCTGTCGATGACAGCTTGAGAGTGACTCCGGTGGATGTCGATGAAAGTGAATACGTCTATTCGGTTCATTATCACGGCAGGGTAGATGGTGTCATGGGAACCTCGGTGGATTTATACAAGGCAACCTATGATCCCTTGCGTTTTGTACCCTATGCGTTTATGGTGCTGTTCTTTTTGGGGGCGCTGATTCACTATATAGTGAAGGTTCGCAACAAGCAGGAACCTAAAACCGCTGTGTTCAAGATGTTGCCTTTCGCGGTGGTGCTTTCGGTTTTGCCGATGAATGTCCATGCTTCGGAACGTCCTATTCCCATATGGGAAGCTTTGCGCAGTGATACTCCGGTTTTAGTGGAAACTTCGGTGCGCCCTTTTGATTCTTTTTCTCGCGGATTCCTCGATGAACTTAGCGGCCATGTGAAGTATAAGAAGCTTGCGGCGGCCGATGTGGTGCGGAAAATTCTGTTGGCGCCCGAAGAGGCTAGGCAGTATTCCATATTCAAGGTGCTTCGTAGTGATGTTTCCGTAATTCTCCATTTGCCGCAACAAAAAAGGTATGTGAGTTACGCGGAATTATCTCCGTTGAAAGACTTGCTTAAACTTTATGCAACCCGTAACGATGATCACCCGGCGACTGCCGAAATGCGGCGGCTGTATTCCAATGTATTGCTGTATGAGTCCGTTGCGGATCGGTCGGCTTTTTCGATTGTTGCGAAAAATTCCCTGACCCACTCCGATATAAACTATCGTAGGCTTAAGGCCGAAGTATTGTACCATCGACTGAATCTTGCCTTGTGGGCTTTTGTACTGGCGTTGTTGGCTGGTATACTGGCGGCCTTGAATGTGGTTTTCCGATCCTTAAAGCTAGATGCAGTGGCTAATGTATTGTGCATGGTTGCTACTGTGATTTTGCTTGTGATGCTTGCCTTGCGTGCCTATATTGCGGGGCGTCCGCCGATGTCTAGTTTATATGAAATTGTATTGTTGGTGGCTTTGATGCTTGTGGCCTTTGAATCAGGGGCATTTGTATTCTGCAAGCGTCGTACTTATACCTTGATGATTCCTGTAACCTTGATGGCGGCTGCACTTCTGTTCTTTTCCAAGTTCGTATTGGAACCGGGTGATACATTCCAACCGATTTCAGCCATGCTGAATTCATCGGTGTTCTTGACGGTTCATGTGTTTACGATTGCGCTTGGATTTGCGGGGATGATTTTGTCGGGGGTGGTTGCCCACTTGGTTCTGTACCGTGGGGCGAAATTGACGCCGCTTTATACGTTGATGTATGCGACGCTTATTTTTGGTGCCGTATTTACGGTTCTTGGAACACTCCTTGGTGGCGTTTGGGCTGATTTTGCCTGGGGTCGCTTTTGGGGCTTTGACCCTAAGGAATGTGGCGCCTTGTTTGTGATTCTTTGGGCGATGCTAGGCCTCCACTTGCGAGCGGGAAAATTGGTGTCTGCCCGTGGCTTTGCGCTGATGAATTGCTTTAACGTCATTGAGACATTCCTTTGCTGGTTCGGCGTGAACTTGCTTGGCGTAGGTTTGCATAGTTACGGATTCCAGAGCAACTCTGTGGTTTGGCTTGCCGCATTTGTGCTGGCCGATTTGATTGTGATAGCCCTGCTTACGTATCGCTCTCGGCGAATTTCTGCCTACTAATTATCTATATTTTGCCCATGCTTCAATGGGATACTTTGCTTTCTGCGACGCGTTACGGGCACCCCGCCGATTTGGATCCGAACCGTTCTGATTTTCACCGCGATTATGACCGCATTGTTTTTTCGACGGCATTTAGGCGCCTTGGCCGTAAGACTCAGGTGCATCCGTTCTCGGTGAACGACCACGTGCATAGCCGCCTTACGCACAGTATCGAAGTTTCGAGTGTGGGAAGAAGCCTTGCCATTACGGTGTACCACCTGATTAAAAAGTATCTGCCCAAGTATATCAACGAATACCACTTCGGAACGATTGTACAATCCGCATGCTTGGCGCACGATATCGGCAACCCGCCTTTTGGCCACGCCGGTGAAGCCGCCATTCGTGAATGGTTCCGCAAGAACCGCAATTCGGCACCGCTCCGTGATTTGAGCGAAACCGAAATTGCCGACTTTGAAAATTTTGACGGCAACGCACAAGGTCACCGCATTTTGAGCAAGCTGGAATACCACTTTTTGGATGGTGGCATGCGACTCACTTATGCGACTTTGGGCGCCATGATCAAGTATCCGCAGCTTGCCAAGTTCGGTTCTCCGACAAGTTTGTTTGCGACCGAAGCAGACCTTTACCGCGTTACGGCATACACGCTTGGCATTCCCGAAGTGGAAACCGGCAAATGGGTGCGCCACCCGCTGGTGTATTTGATGGAGGCCGCCGACGATATTTGCTACAGCATCTTGGATGTGGAAGACGCCATTGAACTTGGCATCTTGAGCTATGGCGATGTGCGTGGCATGTTCAGCTATCTGTGCGGCCCCGATGTGGACATTGACCGCGAATTCCAGGAAAACGGCCAGAATTTCCGCGACTTCTTGAGCAGCGTGCGTGGACGCGCCATCCAGAACTTGATTGACGATGTGGCCATCACCTTTGTGAACCATTACGAAGAAATCATGGCAGGGGAGCGAGTGAAGCATTTGACAAATCTTTCCCGTTCCGATGTAATGGAAGGTATCCGCATTGCAAAACGCCTAGGGGTAGAGCGAATTTACCCCGACCGCCGCAAGACCGAACTTGAAGTGGGTAGCTACACGACGCTTGCCACTGTGCTCGATGCCTTTATCAACGGCGTTTACGACTACCGCTTGAACGGAAACAATTCTTACCGCGCTGACCGTATTGTGCGTTTGATTGGTCAGGCAAAAATTGGCCAGAGCGTGACCGTTGCCGAAGCTTACCACCAGGTGTTGGACTTTGTGAGCGGTATGACGGATAACTACGCGACCTATTTGGCTCGTCAGATTGGCGGCCTTGCCATGGGATACTAGTTCCCTATGGTTTGGCTGTTTGATTACGACCTGACTTTGTATGGAACCGAGGAACGTTGTGTCATCAATTCCTTGGACCACCGCATTTCGCTGTTTGTGCAGAAGACGGTCGGTGGCGATTTTGAATCGGCTCACAAGATTCGTACCGATTACCTGGAACGGTTTGGAACGACTCTTGCCGGGCTTATGGCCATGAACAATACGGATCCCGACGATTTTTTCGACTTCATTCATGAGCCCGAATACTTGATTTATCCCAAGAAAGCTCCCGAAAAATTGGCCTTGTTGCGAAGCCTGGAAGGACCTCATTTCGTGTTTACCAACGGCCGCCATGACTGGAGCGAGGCTGGGATGGCGCACATGGGTATTGATTCAGCAATCGATGGTGTATTTGACCTGAAACAGCTAGACTGGATTGGAAAACCCCACGACAGTGCCTATGTGAAAATGGAAAAATGGCTTGTCGAAAAGCTTGCTGGTATGGGTGTTGCCTATCCCGAAAATCCAAAGGAAATTGTGCTGCTCGAAGATTCGCTCCGTAACCTGGAACCGGCACATCGTCGAGGTTGGACCACAATTTTCGTGAATCCGACTACCGATACCCCCAATTGGGTGGATTACCATATTCCGCATCTAATGAATTTGGCAGATTTAAAGCTTTAATTTTTGTATTTTATTCTACGTATGAAAAAAGTTTCTTTGTTTGCTTTGATTTGCATTTTGGCGGTGTCGTTTGCGCAGGCGATGCCTGAACCTGCAAAACGTAACGGTTTTAGTAACATGACCGTTGTGACGGAATATTCCGAACTTCTCAAGGAAAAAAATGCTCGCAACGATTCTCTTTTGCCTGCTCTCGATGGTGACAAGGCCTTTGCCGAAGTGCTTCGCCTGAACCCGAATTTCTGGAGCCTGGGGGGTGCTCTCGATAAAGAAGCCTCTCTCGTGACCAAGCTTAATGCAAAAGTCATTTTTATTGACGGTATTCGTGAAGACCCCTTCTGTGAAATCGACAAGAATGCGGGTAATACTGCTGGCGAATGGAACATACGAATTGGTGTGGACTTTGTGTCTGGCGGTTCCAATACGGTGCATATCCACGTGCAGCAGTGCTTGGATTACGTGCGCGACCAGTTGGGCTATGCCATCAAGAAAGGTGACAAGGTGGTCTTTGTGCCGCCCAAGAAAGTTCTCGATAAAATCAAGGAAAGCGAAATTCCGGACGCCATTGATGTGGACTTGCAACAGACTCTTTTGAAGGCACACGAAGATGTGAACCTGACGGGTAAATGCCCCAAGGATATCGAAGCGTACATCATTTTGATGAATGTCTACGAACAGGTGAAAAACCAGAAGATGGATTATGTGGTCATCAACGACCAGCTGAACAAGCAACGCAACGGGGCTGGCCGCGTGCAGTCTTGTGCGTTCAGTCGCGAATGGAACAAACGCTACCATGAAAGTGCCAGTTTCGAGTGCGATATCGACAATGACCGCTGCACCTACCGTCAAGAAAACGACGGCAATTCCGAATGGTCTATCAACTACGAAAAGGATCGCTTTGAATACATCAACAAGAAGTTCCTTTTCTTCAACCTGAATCCGAAAAGCATCCACAAGGGCGGTACCATGCTGGATCTCCGCCTGCTTCGCCTTTCGACCAACCTCTACCTGGAAGCTTATTTGAACATGAAGGGCGACCCGGTGACTCTCGGCCTGATTATCGTCCCTGGCGACGGAAAGTCCATGGAAGACTACGATGATGGCGCTGAAGACGAAAATGAAGGCACCATGTTCGAATAGGGGCGTATTTTAACGTTTTTTTTCGACATTTTGCTCCAATGAGACTGATTTTAGAATAATCTAGACGATTGGAGTTGCCGAAACGATTAATTATTATATATTTAGAGCGTATAGAATTTATAAGGAGTTCCTATGAACAAGTTTATCAAGGCTTCTCTTGTTGCAGCTATGCTTGCTGCTCCGATTATGGCCGACGAAGAATTCGGCGGTATCGGTGTGACCATTTATCAGATCGGCGACGGTGTCAAGGTTGCCGAAGTTATTCCGGGTACTCCCGCTGCCGAAACCAAGATTCAGGCTGGTGACGTGATTACCGCTGTCGACGGTGTGAGCCTCAAGGGTAATGATATTGAACAATCCAAGTCCATGCTTCGCGGTCAAGTGAACAAGCCGCTGGAAATCACCTACGTGAGCGAAGGCGAAACCTACACGGCCACGATCCGTCGCGCCCAGATTACCGTGAAGGATTTGGAAAGCGCCAAGGTGGAATCTTGGTACAACAAGGCTGAATTCAATGCCCAGGAACTTGAAACTTACGCTAGCGCAACTGAAAGCAACAATAAGCAGTTGGTGGCTGTGCTCCAACAGGGCTCGCTGGTTGCTTCTGATGCCAAGGTGAAGGCCACGAACTTGAACGGCATTTATGTGGAACGCGTGAACGAATTCGCTCCGTCCCCGAAGATGAACAGTGGCGTTAAGCCGGCTTCTGCAAAGCTCAAGGGCTTTACCCGCAAGGCAATCAGCTTTGACCTCAAGTCTGCCGGTACTGCGATTGTTACCATCTTGAATTCCGATGGTGCCGAAGTGGCAACGCTCCGTGCCGAAAATGCTCAGCCGGGCTTCAATACGCTTCGCTGGAATGGCGAAAATATCCCCAGCGGTCGTTATCTTGTCCGTATCGACCATAACGGTTCTGTCTCTGGCAAGAACGCCGTGTTGAAGTAATCAAAGGAATTACAACAAATTAATAAGGAGCCTTCGGGCTCCTTTTTTTGTATTGCCGAACCTGAAGCGGGGAGTCCTTTTTCTATTTGATTTGGATTGCTTTGCCTTCGGCTTGCAAAGGTGTGTCGTCGGAGCCTTAATTTCCTATATTTGCCGCGACGTGATTTTATCTAGAACCCATCGTCTTCTGTGGGCTTTTTTGGCATTATGGATTTTTGCCATCGCCGCTCCGACCGCTTTCGGCCAGGAGATGACTCGTTTTGAACTGGAAGAACGGGAACAGGTCGAAGAAGATACCACCGAAGTGGATTGGATGAATGACACGACCGGTGTAGATACCATTGAATACCGTGCAGTGGACTTGGTTTACGATGTGGACAAGTCCACCTTTAACCTGAATAACAGCGCCCAGCTCAAGTACCGCTCTGCAACCCTGGATGCGGACACCATTTTGTTCGATCAGGAAAACAGCATTTTGGCGGCTACAGGCGACCCCATATTGCGCGAAACCAAGAACCCCTCCCTTTCGGGTATGCGGCTCAAGTACAATATGAAAAGTCGCATTGGCGAAATCTATTACGCTACGACTTATCAAGACAACCAGCAGCTGAACGGCATGGAAGTGCGCAGGCTGCCGGACCAGAGAATTCAGATTGCCCGTGGCGACTTCAGTACCTGTAACGATTCCACTCACCAGCACTTCTATTTCTACGGACGGCGCATGGTGGTGAAGCCTAAAGAGACGATTACCGCACGTCCGGTGGTGCTGAATATTGCCGATGTACCTGTGGCGGTGCTGCCTATGATCGTGGCTCCTTTGAAGAGTGGGCGTAAGTCGGGTCTTTTGACTCCCAAGTTCGGTGGCGACCAGAAGCAGGGTTATTACATGAGTAATCTTGGCTTCTATTATGCCGCAAACGACTACTGGGATGCAACGGTCAAGGGAGACATTATCGAAGGTGATGAGGCCCGTTTCGAACGTTCTACCTTGACGGGGGAAGTGCGTTACAAGAAACGCTACGTACTGGACGGAAATGTGTCTTATACGGCGTATCTCGAAGAATTCGATATGGCCAATAGCGGCTACGATATTCGCTTTACCCACAACCAGAATCTGACTCCTGATGGCAAGCAGACCTTGAGTGGCTCCGGCTCCTTTGTTTCTAGCCAGAGTATCCGTAAAGATAAGGCTCTCGATGCGGAAACCATCTTGAACCAGCAGGCCAATGCACAGTTGACTTATTCTGGCCGTTTCGGAACCAACAAGAGCCTTACGGTGAAGGCCCGTCAGAACCATAACTTGGTTACGGACATGATGGAACGCGAAATTCCGGATATCCAGTACCGCATGAGTGGACAGCTCTTTACCTTCGAACTGGATGAAGACGAAGAAGCTTACGAAGATGGATCCTTTATAAGCTACCTGGAAAAGTTCAACTACAACTTTAACAACCGCTTCAACTATTACACCAAGCGTGCCCGCGATACGGTGAATGCGGTGGATACGACGGCGGAATACGTGGGTTATACGGGTACCTACTCCTTGGATTATTCCACCTCTATTTTCGATGTAATCAACTTGACTCCGCGTGCAAGCTTTACGGGTTACTGGACTGGAACAGGTTGGATTAACCCCGAAGATTCCCTGAAGTACCGCAAGCGTTACATGAGCCTGGATCCGGAACATGATGAATATGGTCAGGTGGCCTATAACCACAATTACAGCATTACGGCCGATACTAAGTTGTACGGAATCTGGGTGCCCGAAATAGGGCGGTTTACCGGAGCCCGTCATGTGCTTTCTCCAAGCGTTTCTTATACCTACGCTCCTGAAATCGATACGGTGAAAAAGTTTGCGCCTCATCCGCTTTTGGGTCAAACGCCTTACCAGATCAAGCAGAAAACAGTTGGTTTCGGCCTTAACAACGACTTTGATATCAAGTACCTGAAGGTGGTGGGGCATGCTGCCGATACGACCAAGGGCGAAGATGGTCGCGCGGTAGAAGACCAGTATGGTACTAGGCGTCTCTTGACGACTCGCCATAATGTATCCTATAACTTTGCTGCAGATTCCTTGAACTTCTCGGATATTACGTCTTCTTTCGGTTTCCAGATTCTGCCGGATTACCTATTCACCATCAATACCCGTCACAGCGTTTATCACAAGTTTACTGAAGAACCGAACAAGGTGCAGGTGCCGGAACTTACTTACTGGGGCTACGATTTCTCGAAGCGCTTTAACTGGAGTGGCGAATTTAATGGCGGCTTGCCTTCGCAGATGGGCAAGTACGAAATGCTCAAGTGGACCTTCGGGTTTGATTACAGCTATAGCTTCAGCAGTTCCCGCGTGGCCCGCGACTTGTTCCAGGATCAGGTGACGCATTCTACGGGCATCAGTGCTAGCTTGCAACCCACCAAGAACTGGGAAATGACTTACAGCACCCGTTACAACTACAATGAAGGTCGTTTCGTGACCCATAGCTTTACCTTTAACCGTGTGCTGCATTGCTGGCAACTTGACTTTAGCTGGACGCCTACCGGGCCTGCTGCCGGTTGGAGCTTCTCGATCTATGTGAGGGATTTGCCGGATATCAAGCTGAATGCGGGTAGTACGGAAACGAATTAACAATGTGTAGTGTGAAGTGTGTAATGAGCAGTGAGGGATGAGGGATTTACGATGACTAAAGTAATTTTGGCGAGTGGTTCGCCGCGACGCAGGGAAATCCTGCAGCTGATCGGCGTGAATTTCGAAGTGGTGGTTTCCAACGAAGAAGAAAAGCCTACTTCGACAAATCCCCTCGATTTTCCGAAAGAAAATGCTTCTATAAAGGCCTTGGCTGTTTCTCGCAAAATGCCGTCGGAGATTGTGCTGGGCTTTGACACCCTAGTATTTTTGGATGGTAAACCCTTGGGTAAGCCCCACACCGAGGCGGAAGCCCTAGAAATGCTGAGAAGCTTAAATGGAAGATCGCACAAAGTAATTACCGGCGTAGCCATAGCTCATGGCGGACAAATTATCAAAGCGGAATGTGAGGAAACGGAGGTGGTTTTTAGAAACTGCTCCGGCCAAGAACTTGAAAATTATGTAAATTCTAAGGACCCGATGGACAAGGCTGGCGCTTATGGAATTCAGACCGGAGGCGCAAGGCTTATCAAGGAAATTCGGGGGTGTTATTACAACGTGGTGGGGTTGCCTGTAGCGCGAATGCTCCAGATGTTGGCTGATTTAGAGGTAGAGGTATAATGTCGAACCCGACAGAAGAAAAAAGGCCCGATGAGAAACTTGGCCAATTTATTGCAAGAGTCCGCGAAAGTCGCAGGATGACTGTTGAAGAACTTGCTGATGCGATTAAGCTTGGTGTTCAGTATATCAAGGCTATTGAAGCAGATGACTGGAAAGTTTTCCCGGTTGCTGCCTATGTGCGCGGTTACTTGCGCTCGATTAGTAATAAATTGAATTTGGATGCGGATGAGGTGCTGAGGGCCTATAGCATTGAATGTGGTGGCACTGCAGAACCTGTCTTTGAAAAGTCTTCCAGCGAAATAAAGCTTTCTCCTTTGAAAGAAGGCGAAATCAAAAAGAAAAGCTATGCCGTGCCGGTTGTGATTTTGCTTCTCGTACTGGCATTCCTAGTCGCATCTCATTTCTTGGATTTGGAATCTATCGCCTTGAAACAGACCCAGGATTCTCAGCCGGCCGAAAAGACTCCGGCTGCACAAGAAGAATCTGTCGGTTCCCAGGAAATTCCCGATGGCGCAGAAGCTGTTCCGGTGGATTCGTTGGCTGCGGCCGATTCTACGGCTGCCAAGGATTCTTCGGCGAAGGATTCCTCTGCCAAGCAGAGTGATGCTACCGTTAGTCAGGCTGTCGTAGACGAAGCGGTGAAGAAGTCTGATTTGCCTGCTTCTGCAACGATTTTCATTTCGTCTGATTCCAAGAAAGATGAAAAGGCTGCCGATAAGGACGCTCCGAAAACCAACAAGACGAATTTCGTGTTGATCGGTTCCGGCGAATCCCTCTCTTGGGTGGGCCTCAAGCGTCGCGAAGATGCAAATGAATTCCTGAAGGAAGCGAATATTTCTAGAGCTGGAGTCCGCATGGTTTATAATACCAGCGATACCTTGTGTGTAACCATTGGAGATCCGACGGCTATTGCCAAGATGCTCTTGAACGGTGTAGAAACTCCGCTGCCCGAAATGAAGTTTGGCCGCGTGACGCGCTTCCGCGTGTACGGTGGCAAAATCGTAAAGTAAAGGTTCTATATGCGTAGCACGAATCTCTCTCGCAAGACTGGCGAAACCGATATTACCCTCTCTCTCAACCTGGATGATTCTACTCCCGGTAAGATTGATTCCGGTAACGGTTTTTTGGACCATATGCTTAATTTGTTCCAGATTCACGGTGGTATCCACCTGGATTTGACTTGCAAGGGTGATGTCTATGTCGATATGCACCATAGCATGGAAGACATTGCCATTGTGCTGGGACAGGCTTTGGTGGAATGCCTTGGCGACAAGAAAGGGATTGAACGCTATGGTTTCTACTTCGTTCCGATGGACGAAGCCCTGAGCCGTGTATGCATTGACTTTAGCAACCGCATTGGTTTTGTGTGGAACGTGAAACTCCCGGCTGCCATGGCTGGCGGTATCGAAGCTTCGATGTTCGAACATTTTTTCAAGAGCCTTTGCGAAAACGCCCGCATGAATTTGCATGTGGAATTGTTCTACGGTAACGATAACCACCATTGCCTGGAATCGATTTTCAAGGCCTTTGCCCGCGCAGTCGCTATGGCGATTGCTCCGAGCAGGAATGTGAAAGGCATTCCTAGCAGCAAGGGTGTGCTTTAATAATTAAAGTTTCGGTACTCTGACTTTGTCGCCGGCGTTCAAGTGCTCCAGCACGACGCCGGCGTTTACTGATTGTAGGGCCGAGAGAACGTAGAAGCGGGGGAGTCCTTGGACTCCGGCTCCGTAGGTGCGCTTTAACAGCTTGAACAGGTCGTCGCCTTCGTTTGCGGTAACGGTCTTGTATAGGCTTGCGTTAGAGGGATCGGACTGCAGCTTGGAAAGGGCTGTGGAGAAACGGTCTGCGAATGCTTCGGCGCTGGTGTCGGCCGGCTTGGCGGCGTTAGCTTGTCTTGTGCCCGCGGACTTGCCTGCGAGGTTCGTCTTTTGGTTTTTGGATCCCTTGGCGGCGGAAGCTGTTCCGGGGAGCTTGAACAGGGGCGCGTCGAATACGTTCATGTTGATTTTTGCGTCGGTTTCGGCGGTCTTCTTGATGGGTTCCAGCGCCAAAATGGAATCTAGACTGGCGACGTAGGAGCTGTCGGGCCATTCGATAAGGGGCATTTTCTGGTCGGTGACGATAATCTTTGCGACGGGGCTATCGTTGCCGCAGCCCACCAAAAGTGCGGGAATGACTGTAAAAAATGCCTTAAAAATTCTGTTCATGCTCCCAAAAATACTATTTCCCTTGCCAAAATGGCCGAATTCTTCTAAATTTAGGCTCTCAAAATTAACTGCTTCAATAGGAAGTTTAAAAATGAAAGAAGGTATCCACCCTAACTATCAACCGGTCGTGTTCGTCGATGCGAATACGGGTAAAGAATACATCACCCGCTCCACGAAGTCTTCCGCCGAAAAGAAGACTATCGATGGTGTTG
>JAFXLS010000020.1 GCA_017530965.1 Fibrobacter sp. | reverse complement strand
TTTTTTTGTATATATTCGAGTAAAAAAGATGCCTTAAAGGATTTTGACTATGAAAAAAACTTTTGGTTCGATGTTTTTCCCGGCGACAGTGGCAGCCTCGATGATGTTTGCTGCCTGCGGAAGCGATGATAATTCTTCCAATGTAGAACGTGACGACGGCGTAAGCTCCAGCATCGAAGAGTCTTCTTCGTCAGAAGCCTCCGATGAAAAGTCCTCTTCCTCCAAAGAAGCGGATGCTCCCAAGGGAACTCGTGAGGCAACCCTGGACGACCTTGAAAAGAACATGTACCTGGGCGAAATGTTTGGCACCGATGTGTATCTGGCCACGGGTTCCAAGCAGGGGGTTTTCTCTATCTGGATTCCCGATTCGGCATGGATTGCCGTTCGCTCCGATTTCAAGAACGGTGTACTTGAATATGGAAAGTCAAACGGTTCCTATATGGGGACTGATGCTAAGTCTGCAAATGAAATGCAGAAGTTCTTCGAAAAATCGGGCAAGCTCAAGTTCATTGTGAACGAGAAGGATCAGTTGCAAGTATCCGTCAACGACGGCGATTATGTCGATGTTGAAAAGGCGAATGTGACAACATCTACGAACTGGCTTTCGGAAGCTTCCAATCTTCAGGGTGTAAAGCTTACCTGCAAGGATGGCGACAAGACTCAGGACTATACCTTCTACAAGGGTCGATATCTTGTTGAGGAAACGAAGGGGGATTCTTCCAACTGGTATGCTGGGTACTACGATATCCAGCGCAGTCAGCTGCTGATGCTTCCGGTTTTCTTTGAAAATCCTGTAGCTTCGATGGCTACGGCTCAGGTGAGCTCTGATTTCAACCTTACAATGGTGACGGGGCAAAAGCTTGATTGTAAAAAGAAAACCTTCAAACTCAAAGAACTCGATTCGAAGAAGCTGGAAGGTGAATGGATCGCTCCTGATGGAGGTCTGGACTGGATTCTGAAGTTGAACAAGGACGGAAGCTATTCTGTGGTGGCGAAAAGCGGACGACAGACTTCTCTTGAACGCTCGGGTTCCTGGACTGTTTACGGAGACCAGCTCTTCTTGCAAAACAAGAAATGTAGCGATCTCGATGAGTGTGCTTCTGCGGTAAAGGGGACTGTCGAAGGTCTTGATCCGAAGTCGGGATTTACATACAAGCATAACGATGTAAGCTCTGCTGCTTTCCCGTCAGACTGGACCGTTCCTCAGTACGAATAATACGATTACCTCTTTTTGATAATCAAAAGGCTCCCGAAATTTCTTCGGGAGCTCTTCCTTTTTTTAGAAACGCAATGTTTATTAGGCGTTATTTACCGTGGTGCTTGTCGTGGTTGGGACAGCCGCAACCGCCGTTGCCGTCGCAATTTTCTTTATTGCCTTCGCCGCCGCATTCGCACTCGTGGCCTTCTTCGCCGCACTTGCATTCGCCTTCGCCGTTGCCGCCACAGCAGCAGTGCTGCTTGGGGTTGAGTTCTTCTTCGGTAGCTTCACGCACAGAGACCACTTCGATGGCGAAGTTCAGGTTCTTGCCGGCGAGTTCATGGTTGGCGTCAATCACAGCCTTTTCGCCCGAAACGGACTTTACGCGGATGGGCATCGGACCCATGGGAGTCTGGGCGTAGAACATCATGCCGGGTTCGACCTTGTCTACACCCTGGAACACGTCGACCGGGACTTCCTGCGTCATGCGCTCGTCGTATTCGCCGTAGCCTTCGGAAGGAATCACCTTGACGTCGAACTTGTCGCCAACTTCGTGACCGACCATAGCCTTTTCAAGACCCACCACGATCATGCGGGCGCCCTGAATGTACTGCAGCGGTTCGCGGCCTTCGGAAGTGTCGATGACGGCTCCTTCGTCGGAGGTCAGGGTGTAGTGCATCTGGACAACGGTCTTGTCGGCTATTTTCATGTGAAAATCCTTTTGGTTGTTGCGGAACGGTCCGCTAAAATGTCGTGGGGTGTAAATATAGAAATTATTCCATGTTCGAAGGAATCAGTCTCACGATATCGGTGCTCCCGTTTTGTTGCGTGAGCGTTGGCGGAAGCTTTTCTGCAAATCCTTTGAATTCCAGGCGGTCTTCCTTGATGCCTTTGTGGAGGAGGTATTCATAGATTTGGGTCGCTCTTTCCGTTGCGATTTGCTCGGATTGCGATGCGGAGACATCGCTTGCGCTGCACTGGATTGTGAGCTTGATCGGGTATTGCCGCATCAGGTGAATGATGTCGTTCAAGGCAGTGTAGCTTGAATTGTAGAGAACGGCAGAGGTTCCCTTGAAACGGATTCTTGTGGCGATATGGTTAAAATTCATCTTGGCGTTTAGGGGACAGCCTTGCAAATTGACGGGAATTTTTTCGAAAGTCCCTGGACAGTGGTCCGCCCAGTCTGCGATTCCATCGTGGTCAGTATCTAGAGGACATCCTAGGCTATCGACGGGAGCATCGTTGGGCGTACCTGGGCACTTGTCTTCTTCGTCGAAAACGCCGTCGTTATCTTGGTCGATGCGGCAGCCGTGTATGTTGACACTTGCTCCCTGAGGCGTGTCGGGGCATTGGTCCTTGGAGTCGGGAACGCCGTCATTGTCCTGATCTATGGGGCATCCCCAGGGGTCTACCGTTTCACCCAGCTTACTGTTGGGACATTTGTCGATGTCGTCTGGAATTCCATCTCCGTCGAAGTCGAGAGGACAGCCGTATAGGTCGATGGAAATGCCTTCGGGGGTGTCAGGGCACTGGTCGTGTTCATTGGGGATTCCATCGCGGTCCTGGTCCAGTAGGCAACCATCCTTGCCAACGTGATCGCCGTGGAGCGTTCCGGGGCATTTATCGTTGTTGTCATCGATGCCGTCTCCATCGGAATCCTTGGTACATCCGCTGGAATCAACGGCGAATCCTTCGGGGGTCATGGAGCACTTGTCCAGGTAGTCTGCAATGCCGTCGCGGTCATGGTCTTCGGGACAACCGTTGTAGTCAACGATGAGTCCAAGGGGTGTTCCAGGGCAAAGGTCCACGATATTAAGGACTCCATCCTGGTCTTCGTCGACAGGGCAGCCACGAGCATTGACGGCCTGTCCCTTGAAGGTCTCGGGGCACATGTCCTTGCGGTTAATGACGCCGTCCTTATCGTCGTCCGCCCAACTTAGGTCGATAATTTTTGTGATGCTGACTGCAACACCGACTTCAGGGGAGCCCCTGACGCTGTACTTGATGTTTTCTTCTCTCGTCTTGAGTTCTACGGGAAGCACGTTGTCTTTGTCGTTTTTATTGAAGTAATGCAGACCGACATCGCCGGAAATGGTTAGGTAGGCATCGTAGGGCAAATGGACCCTAAGGCCTGGGGTAAGCCTGAAGGGACTGCTCAAAAAGTTGTATTTAGTGTTCGATGTTCGAATTGGCATTTCGCCAGAGGCTTCAAGAATAACCGTCACGATTTTTTCGGGGAAGATGTTGAATCCCGCAGCCCAAAGCCAATAGTAGTCTTTTTCTCCAAAGTCCTTCAATATGCCCGAAACTCCGTTGAAGGTCAAAAAATCCTTGAAGTCCATGGTAAGGTGCAGGTTCACGGTTGCGGCAAACTGGTCCGAAGAGAATGCATACGCATCGCCATCGGGCTTGATGTACCAGCGGTGCCTTGGGCGGAATCCCTTGTCTTTGGAACCCGTGGGGGCGATGAGTTCACTGCTGAGTCCAAGGAAAATCCAGTCGTTTACAGGGAAGGAACCCTTTGCGACCATTTCGATGTCGCCGATACCAACCCCCTGAAGCTCGGTATCCCTGATGTAGCCGTCATAGTGCATGGGAAACGACATTCCGAGTTCCAGGTTGTCCTTGATGGCGAAACTCACAAAAAGATTCTCGGTGTTCGAAGGCGTATTCTGGTCAAGATTGACGAAATCTCCGTCCTTGTTGGTGTATCCTTCTTCAACACTAAGGGAATGTCCGTCACTTACCATTTCGAAACTGCCAGATATGAACAGTGAGCCTTGCGGAAGCGTCTTTGCCGATGGGGCGTGTATTCCGCTGATCGATCTCACGATACCCAGCTGAGCCATAGCGGGTATAGAGAGAAAGCATAAAGCTGCAAGCAGTTTCTTCATAAAGGAGTCCAATCGACATAAATATAACATTTCTATATTTGTTCATTGATGAAGGATTATAAAGAAAAAAATGAATTGCCGTCTTGGCACCGGAAATCCCAAAAGGCATATCGCTTCAACCGTATTGTCATCATTTTGCAGATGGTAGCGGCTCTTGTGCTTGCGGGTGTCATTTGGTTTGGTGTTGAGCGTGTGACGGGCAACTGAGAAAGATGATGCGTTTGTTCTTTGTTCTCGCTTTCTTTGCGATGGTGCTTGCGGGCTGCGCGGGCAACAGTCAGTCTGCTGTCTCGAATGTGACTAATCCTAACATTGAACCGCAGGATTCGCTCTCTTTTTCGGAAAGGGCGGCCAAGGAAAAAGTCTCGGATTCCTTGGCGATTCGCCCATCCTGGACCTACTACCAGTATGCCTTGCAGGCGATGGATAATCAGGAATGGCTGTTGGCGAAGCATTATTTGGATGAATCCCTAAGACAGCTCGTTTCTGAAAAGTACGATTCCACCTATAGGAATGTTTCGGACAAGGAAGACTCCCTTTACCGAACCCAAATGCCGCTTCGAATCGTCAACGCGTTGGACGAAGTGTATCCTAATGTGGCTGCCCTGGGTGAAAATGCCGAAAACTTTATGGAAAATGACATCTCCATCGAAGGTGTCGATGCTCTAGACGAAAGCAAGGCGGATAGCGCGTCCCTGATGGTCATTGAAAGTTTCCTGGATACGCTGGATGTGTCGCAGTTTACGCTTCCGGTACAGTTCAATGAACGTGTGCTTCAGGAAATTTTTTACATGAC
>JAFXLS010000019.1 GCA_017530965.1 Fibrobacter sp. | reverse complement strand
GATATCAACAGATATCGTGCGCTGATTGAAAAGCTCGGCTTAAGAAAGTAATCAGAAAAAACTTAAACTGGCGGACAGAATATGTCCGCCTTTTGTTTCGTGGTTCCATTTTTTTACATCAGGTAACTGAGCGGTCTCAACATTGCCGGTTATAAACGCAGTGTTATTTGAACCGAGACCACTGTAAAATGAATAAATAATTTCCGTCTGGGAAGAGTTACGGCGTTTGTACATTTTACAGTAGTTTCGGCAAAGACCGCTTGAAAATAAAAATTTCAAGAAAAGGAGGACTGTTATGAGCAAAGAATTCAAAACATTCAGTTTAGAACTTGCCGGACGTACTTTATCCGTTGATGTCGGAAGAGTATCCGCACAGGCAAACGGTGCAGCATTCATGCACTATGGCGATACGACGGTATTATCCACCGCTACCGCATCCGAGAAACCCAGAGACGGAATCGATTTCTTCCCTCTTTCCGTAGAGTATGAAGAGAAGCTTTATTCCGTTGGAAAAATCCCCGGCGGATTTAACAAAAGAGAAGGAAAGGCTTCCGAGAACGCTATCCTCACAAGCCGTGTAATCGACCGTCCGATGCGTCCGCTTTTCCCGAAGGATTATCGTAACGACGTAACTTTAAACAACCTCGTAATGAGCGTGGATCCCGAGTGCCGTCCCGAGCTTGTTGCAATGCTTGGTTCCGCAATCGCTACATCCATTTCCGATATTCCGTTCTGCGGTCCCTGCGCAACCACTCAGGTTGGTTTGATTAACGGTGCCAGCGTTCGTTCTGAGCCAGGATCAAACTCTTCATTAATTTTTCAAAGTCTTGGTCCCGTTAATCACGTTCGTATCATTGACTTTCCAAGAAATCTCTTGGACCCGTCACTAAGCACATCTCCGATTCCTTCAATCTACTCAGCAACCTCTCGGGTTGCTGTCCCTTGATCGCGGCTTACTTGGTTCTTCGCGTTTAGCGTTTCGTTTTCGGCCGTCCCTCTCAGGAACGACGCCAATTATAGAATTTTCAGGAACATTTGCAAGGGTGTTTTTGCAGAAAAATTCGCATTTTTTTCTTATTTTCGCAAAAAACGGGAATGCAACGACTCTTTCGCAGGGAGTTACCCGAGAATTCACAAACTATTCACAACTTTTTTGAAGGCGTCGGTTTATTTTTTCTCAAAAATGTCCAAAATAGCCTTTAAAGGGGCATTTTCCATATCAATAGAAGTACAAATCATCTGGCCTCGGAACCATGTAAGCTGTCTTTTAGCATAGTTACGGGTCTTTTTCTTGACTTCTTCGACAACTTTTGCCATTTCAGAGGCATTTTCCGCCTGTAAAAGCTCGCGATAGCCCAGGCTCTGCCAAGCAGGGGCAGAAAGGGGAACAGTCTTTGCAAGCTCCCGGGTTTCTTCAAGCCAGCCGTCCTTTATCATCTGGTCTACACGCTCATTGATCCTTTTGTACAAAGTATCACGGTCCCGTTGCAGCCAGAATACAGGCAATTCGCCAATTCCACCCTCGCGCTCTTTCTGGTATTCCGAGAGCTTGCGGCCCGTTGCCTTGAACACTTCAACAATACGAATCAATCGTTGTACATTATTCGGTTCGACACCTTGTACAAGCTCAGGGTCCATTTCCATCGCCATTTTGTACAAACTATTCGCACCTTCAGTTTCAGCCAACTCTTCTAGTTCCCGACGAACACCTTCGGGCACCGCCGGAATCTTCGGCAGCCCCAGCATCAGGCTTTGCAAATAAAGCCCCGTGCCTCCGACCAAGATGTAGTTCTTCTGCGGATTGTCAGCGAGCAGGCGCTTGACTGCAGCGCAAAAGGCGCCAGCCGAAAAAGACTGCATCGGATCTAGGAAATCAACCAGGTGATGCCTTACCCGGGCAAGGCTCGCCGTGTCTGGTTGAGCAGTACCGATACAAAAGCCCCGATATACCTGACGAGAATCCACTCCGATGATTTCGGCATCGTAGCGTTCCGCAAGCTGCAGAGACAGCTCCGATTTTCCAATTCCGGTCGCTCCGGCCAAGGCAAATAGAATAGGCATACCGCCAATTTAGTTATATTAGCTCCTACCATGGGAAAAATGAAGCACATTGTCGCCATAATCATCGTTCTCACAGTTTTAATCGGGGGATTCGTCTACCTGCTTCCGAGACTTTCGGAACTGCCATTATTCAACGGCATCAAAGGCTTCAAACAAACGACGGCAGACACGACTGCCATTGAAGCCTCGTTTCAAGATACATTGACCTTCGAAGAAAGAATGCAGCGGGCCCTAGATCCACTGGAAGTCAGCTATTCCAAGCGCAAAAAACGCCACATATGGACAATGGGCGGCGGCGAAACCGTCATCACCTATCTTCTGCAAATGCAGCGCTTTGTAAAAAAAGCGGGTGGAAAAATGCTCTACATGGAAGAACTCTACAACAACAACGAGGTCTTTCAAGCTGCTAGAGTCGACATTCTCAAGGACAACGGCGACTCGTTAAACATCGAAATACAGGTTTCCCGTAACGAATTCAAACTGGGAGCCTCGCTGCTGGCAGTCGCATTCCAAGTTACCCAATTGACCCCCGAATTGGTGGCCGCTCTCAAAAAATTGGAATACCCCTATGATTTGCTGATTCCTCCCTTCGGTTTGAGCGACGAAGAATACCGCTTTTTAGACAAAATATACAACAGGAACATCACGCTTTGGCTCACCCTTGAATCTACTAAACTGAACAAGGCCCACAACAAATTGAGGCCCCTGCGCATTCACCACACCGAAGAACAAATCGAAGCGGTCATTGGTGACGCAAGCTCTAAATTCCCTGAAGCCCGGGGTATCGTTTCGCGCTATGGTGAACAAGCCGTAGAACACCGTCAACTTTTACAAGCCATTTTAAAGCCTGCCAAAGACCGAGCCCTTTGGTTTATGGATATTTCTGCCAACAAGCGATCCATTGTACCGCAAATTTGTAAAGAACTCGGCATGACCTGCAAGGACGCTATCGCGTACAACCCGGAAAATAGCTCCCTCGATGACTACACCAAGGCAAAAATCAGGGAAGCAAAACGCAACGGGCTTGCCGTCATGATTCTCCCCTTGACAGTAAGCACCGTCGATAAATTGAGCGATTTACCAACAAAAGTCAAGAGCCAAGGTACCACGCTTATAAATTTATCTACCTTTATGAAGAAATGATAAGGAGTCCTGTATGACCGTAAAACTTGGATTTAACGTTGATCATATCGCCACTATCCGCGAAGCTCGTAAAATTTGCGAACCGGATCCCATTGCTGCTGCAGTGATTGCAGAACTCGCAGGCGCCGCAGGCATTACTATGCACTTGCGCGAAGACAAGCAACATATCCAAGACCGCGACGTACAGCTTTTGCGTAGGACTGTCACCACCAAGATGAACCTGGAAATCAGCCCATCCCAGGAAATGGTGCAGGTCGCCATCAACAACCAGCCCGACACAGTGACTCTCGTTCCCGAAACCCATACGGAACTTTCTACCGAAGACGGTTTGAACGTGGCCGCCAAGGCGGGCGACCTCATTAAGCCGGTGATGACCCTCAAGAACAACGATATTTCGGTAGGCGTTTTCATTGACGCAGAAACCGAACAGGTCAAGGCAGCCAAGAAGATTGGCGCGGACTTCGTGGAATTCAACACGGGCAAGTACGCCACCAGCTGCACTCTGGGAAGCGCAGAAGAAGTGGAACGCGAAATTTCCGCCCTCGAAGACATGACCGTTCTTGCACGAAAGTATGGACTTAAGGTAAAGGCCGGACGCGGACTGAACTACCGCAACGTAGCCGCCATCGCCGCCATTGAAGGCATTGACGAAATCATCGTCGGTCACAGCATCGTCAGCAAGGCTGTCATGATTGGTATCGACCGTGCCGTACGCGACATGATCGAAACGATTAAGGGTTAATAATCCTTATATTCGACGTTTTCTAGGACTAATCCCTGGGGCGGCGCCCATGTGCGTTCGCCCTTAAATTTTTTGTCGAAAATAGTTTGTACGGTTCCAAGAGGAAGTTTTCCACGGCCCACGTCAAACAAGGTCCCCACCATGGCACGCACCTGACGGTGCAAGAAGCGGTTTCCCTTGATATGGAACATGCTGCTCCAGTCGTTTAGCCGTTCCAAACGGAACTCCATCAAGATGCAATCCGTCGGCTTGCCATCATTACGGGGAATACAGAAATCGATAAAATCATGGTGGCCCAAGAAGGACTCCGCCTCTTTAGCCATAGCATCCAAATCGAGATTCAAGGAACCGCACTCCCAGCCGAAGTCCCTCAACAAGGCAACCGGACGCGTATAGATGGTATACTGGTAATACCTACACAGGGCGTCGTAGCGGGAATGGAAATCGGCTGCACAAGGCTCCAAATCACGAATACGGATGAGCCTTTGAGTAAGCCCGTTAATGGAGCGAACCAGCTTTGCGCAGTCTATCTCACCATCATAATCAAAATGCACGCACTGCCCACGGGCATGCACACCCGTATCGGTACGACCGGAACCGGTAATACGCACCGGCACACGCAGTGCTATCGCAAAAGCATCTTCGAGAGCAGACTGAACCGTGACGAACTTGGTCTTTCCGCCCTCATTCTGGGCTTGCCAGCCATAAAAAGCCGACCCCAGGTATTCGCAGCGGAAACGATAACGCATTAGCCCATAGCTTCCTTGATGACCGCTTCTACCTTTTCCTGAGAAATTTTCAGACTAGAGGCAATAGCCGAGGCCGGGAAGCCACGACGGGACATCTGGAGGATCTTCATCTTTTCATTGGATTCGCGATCGAATCGGGTAACTTCAAGAGGACTCTGCTTGAGGCTAGGATCTCCCGTAAGGTTGCGGCTCTGGGCACGCAACTTCATGGTGCGTTCACGAGAAAGGCCTCGGGGGGCACGCAACACGTCAGAAAGATTCTGCATGGCAGAAGTAATACGTTCCTTGGCAGTGGGCCGGAGCGTAGGCTTGCTGTCGGAGGCGCTCGTCAAAATCTTGTTTTCGGGAATTCCATTTTCGTCTTCGAATTCCACCTTCGGGGCTTCTTCGGGCTTCGATTCCTTTGCGGCAGCCTGTTGAGCCATGGTTTCGCGCTTTTGCGCTGCATATTCTTCGGCATCTGCAATAATGGAACGCTTTTCGCGGCGAGGACGCGGCGGAATCGTCGCATCGTCCAAGATTGCCTTTGGTTCCTTGAAGCGTTCTGCCTTGATGGCTTCCATACGGCGGGTAATAATTTCCTGACGCTTCCTGAGAACCAGAATCAAAATAACAACACAGACGCCGATGGCCAATACACCGCCCACAATCCACTTGACGATGTCTGCGGAGTGCGAACCGGATTCAACGGGAGCACCTTCCGAAGCATCCACCACAGGAGCGGCACGCATCGATGACAATTCTTCCCAAGCAGAATCCAGCTGCAGACGAATACTCACCTGAAGATCAGGGTTCGCTTTTGCATTCCAAAGCGCATGTTCCAGAGAATCAATTTTAGAGCGAGCCGTCAGGTAAGCTTCTGCATTAAAGGATCCCCGGGAACCGGAGAAATCCATCAATAAATAAACAGCCAAAGCAGAAGCCAGGACGAGCAACACAATGGGAGCTAAAAATTTTTTCATAGCCTAAAAATAGTAAAAAAATCAAAATATGCCCAATACGTCACATTGAGAATGTTGAAAAATTCTCAACGCTTTTCAAGAAAGATTAGCAAACAACCCCTTTTTCACACATTCTTTTTCTATCTTTGAACTCAAGAACTCTTTGTTCTCCTCCTAACCCCCAAAAAGCTCAGCTAACGCAAGTTAGCTGAGTTTTTTTCATCAAAAAAATTCTGCAAGGTTTCAAAACCTTGCAGACAAATTAACAAAAATTAGTCAAGTCCGTCGGCCTTAGCGCTTTTTTCCTAACGCTTCGGCAAGAATCACACGGTTTGCTCCAGACTGGATAGCCATCTGCATAGATTCACCGGCAGCCTGCAAAAGGCCGCGGGCATCGCCCGCATGGGCAGGCATCACGGCTACGCCCATACTAAGAGTCGTTTCAAGCACGGTTTCGCCATAGGCAATCTTGAGCTGGGAGATTTCGTGGCGAATGCGTTCGGCACGGTCACGGGTAATCTTGAGATCAGCACCCGGCAAAATCACACAGAATACCTCGCCCTCGTAACGGCACGGAATGTCTTCGTTGCGGACATAACCGGGCAGGCGCTGTCCAAGTTCCCACAGGAGCTGTTCCACCGCATGGCGACCACGCTGTTCCTGAATCTGGTTTGCTGCATCCGGATAAATCATAATCAGGCCGATTGGCGAGCGGTGACGGGTTGCAGCGGAGACCTCGCGAACCAAGGATTCTTCCATATAGCGGCGATTGAAAAGACCCGTGAGGCTATCACGGATACTATGCTGCCTATAACGGGCACCCAGATTCTGGTTTGCAATATAGAGGCCAAAGGTCGTCGCAACAGCACTCACCTTGGCATGCCAGTCATCCATGGATTCATTGTCAGGCAAGACATCGGTCTGCAACGAGAAAATACCGAAGTGTTCTTCGATTCCTTCAATGGGAGCGCAGAAAGAAATTCCATGAGGATGGAGATGCAAGTGGGTGCAACCTCCATTGACGCTCGGATTAGAATAGTCCGTAATAACGATGTCGCCGGCATCGAAGCTGGCGCATTCCACAGGGCGAATTACATCGTCGCTGATGACCGTTTCACCAAAGGAAAGCACCTTGTGCAGATCCGTTTGGGTACCGGCATACATGTACAGGATTCCAGAGGCATTGGGGAAAAGCTGCGGGAGCAACTGTTCCAAGGCCTTGATCACCTCGGGGACGGGACGGTCTTTCAAAAGGCAGCGAGCATACTTTTTCCAAGCATCCAACGGGAACTTGACGCAGATTTCGTCAACTTTCTTGGCGAGAGCGTCTTTTGAAGTAATGGCCCCGGTCGGAAGAACCATGTCTTCGGGTTCAGGCGGAGCGGCAAGGGGGTCCGGTTCCGTCAATGTAAGACCCGAAGTCATAGACAGCTTCGAATCCTTGATCGAATAAAGAGCCTCGTTGAAGTCTTCTTCGGCAATATCAAGCTTTCGCTTGCACACATTGTAGAGGACCAGGCCAAGGACTGCACCCCACGCCCCTACAAAGACGAACTTGCCACCAACGGGGACCGTCGTTTCGGGCACAAAGAATGCGACGACGACTCCCGCGACAAACGTAACCAACCAAAAGAAATATGTTAGCATGCTCATGCAATTAAATGTAGTTAAAATGTGAATTTATAGAAACGTGACTCATAAATAACCGCAAAAAAACATGAATAACAGAGCTGGTATAGTCAAAAGTTATTAGTTGCATTTAGCTAAATTTGTAAACATGACCATCCTCGAAAAGATTGCTCTTGCCCTCCCCGCCGTAGAAAGTCCAGCCCGCTATATGGGCGGCGAAGCAAATAGTGTCGTGAAAGACCACAGCCAGATGCTCTGCAACATGGCGTTCGTGTTCCCCGACAAGTACGAAATCGGCATGAGCAACAACGGAATCCGCATTCTGTACCATGTGATTAACCGCGAACCGAACCTGCTGTGCGAAGTCTCTTTTGCACCGTGGGACGACATGGCTGCCGAGATGCAGAAGTACGACATTCCGCTGTACAGCTACGCAAGCTACACGCCGGTGCGTGATTTCGAGGTGGTCGGCATGACGCTCCAGACGGAGCTGAACTTTACCAACGTGCCCTATGTACTTGACATCGCACGCATCCCCGTATGGCAGAAAGACCGCCGAGAAGAGGACCCTATTTTAGTGGCAGGCGGCCCCGCCATGGCAAACCCCGAGCCGGTCGTAGACTTCTTTGACGCCTTCATGATCGGCGATGGCGAAGACATGATTGTCAAGTTCCTTCGTTGCGTGGGCGAAGGCCGCAAAGCCAAGCTTCCCCGCGCCCAGATTCTAGAGAATTTGTCTAAAATCGACGGCGTGTACGTACCAAGCTTGCGCCCCACCGTCATCAACGAATTTGGCGACATCGTTCCGGCTGAACCCGCCAAGGGCAGCTACCAGAATACCAACGGCGTACGTAGACAATTCATTCCGGTCATGGACCCGAAGAACTACCCCATCAAGAACCTGATTGCCAACATGCAATTGGTGCATAACCGATTCAGCGTCGAAGTCATGCGCGGTTGTGCCCAAGGTTGCCGTTTCTGCCAAGCCGGCATTTGGTACAGGCCCTGCCGAGAACTCGACCCCGACGATGTATTGGACATCGCCAAGGCAGGTATCAAGGCCACCGGCGAACGCGAACTGGGGCTTCTTTCGCTCTCCACCGCCGACTACAAACCCGTAGAAGGACTCACCGATTCCATCATTGACGACCCGTTCTTCGACACGGTGGACGTAAGCCTTCCGAGTATCCGCGTGAACGCCTTCGGCGAAACGCTCGCCCAGAAAATTTCGGCTCTCAAGGGCGGCCGCAGCGCCACCTTCGCACCCGAAACGGGCTCCGAACGTATCCGCAAGATGATCAACAAGACCATCAGCGACCAGGACATGTACAACGCCGCCGAGCACGCCTTCAGTAGCGGATTCAACAAAATTAAGTTGTACACAATGATCGGTTTCCCGACGGAAAACGAGCAGGACATGGAAGCGTTCTGCAACCTGATCGAAAACCTCGTGAAAATCGGCCGCAAGTACCTGCGCGGATGCCAGATTGCCGTAAGTATGGGAATCCTTATTCCGAAGTCCTTCACCGGACTGCAATGGGCTCCGTTCATGGACAAGGAAACTGCCCTCAAGCACATCCGCTACGTGCGCGAAAGATTCTTCAAGCACCCGAACGTGAAGGTCAACTGGGCCGGTTGGGAAACAAGTTTCTTGGAAGCGATTTACAGCCGCGGCGACCGCAGGCTCGGCCCCGTAATTTACGCCGCCTACAAGAAAGGCATCATCTTCGAAAGCGACTCTTACCGTTTCGATTTCGAAAAATGGCAGCAGGTCTGGGAAGAATGCGGCTACGACACCAGCTGGGTGTACCGCATGCGCGAAAAAGAAGAAGTTTTCCCCTGGGACTTCATTCACGCGGGAACCAGCAAACAGTACCTTCGCGGCGAATGGGAAAAGGCCTTCAAAGAAGACTCCGCACCCGTGCCCAACTGCAAATGGGGCGATTGCCAGAAGTGCGGCATCCCCGGATTCGGTGCCGAAATCAAACTCGCAAATGACCCGGTACGTCACAAGGCTCCGAGCCGCACACCCGAAGAAATCAAGAAACTTGTCGCTGAACGCCGCCCCACGCAAAAGAGCTGCCACAGCTACAAGATTACCTTCAAGAAGACGGGCCTCAGCCGATTCTTGCCGCACCAGAACATGCTCAGTTTCTTCGAACGCACGTTCCTTTGCGCAGGCATTCCCATCAAGTTCAGCGAAGGCTTCAGCCCGAAGCCGCGTATCTCGAACATGGGCGCGCTCCCGCTCGGTCTTGAAACTTATTGCGAAGTCATCAGCGTTGACCTTCTGCAACCGCTAGACATTTCCAAGGAAAATTTGCCGAAGATCATGGCCGAACTTTCGAGGCCGTTCCCGCGCGGCATGGAAATCGTGAACATTGAGCCGCTCCACGAGAAGCTTTCGAAGCACATGCCGACAGCGATGATCTACTCGTTCACGCCTGACGCGATTCCTGAAGGCATCATGGAAAAGTTCGAGAGCAAGACGCTCCCCGTGGTACTCAACCACCGCGGCCAGGAAATCAACCTGAACGAGCATCTCCTCGGAATCCAGATTGCAGGCGGCGCCATCATCACCAAGGTCAAGTGCAACAACATGGGCACGACCGTGAGCCCGTTCAACATTTACGCGGCTCTCATGGGAGTGGAATTCGATCCTAAAAAACTCGACGAAAGTTCCCGCCGCTACCTAATCAAGAAAATCGCGATGGAATTCTAAAAATGAAAAATGTGAGATGCGAAACGAGAAATGATTAATTACACATCACACATTCCACATTACACATCGAAATTATTCCGCCGGCAAAATGATTTCAATATGACGGGTGCTCACGTTAAGGAAGTGAGTACGGAACAAGTCCTTTTCGCTTTTGTCGCTCACACGCACCTGCGTCACGGCAATAAAGTCCTTGTTTTCGCGGATATAGTCCGTGAGACGTTCGTCGCGGAGTGTATCGATTTCACCCGTGATGATAAAGCTGTCAGTCCAAATTTTTACTAGCATACCATAAATATAAAGATTTTTTTGTTTGCAAGCAGAAAAAAAGCGTTTTTTTGTTGCTTTTTGCCTTTTTAAGTGTATTTTAGGGATATAAATAGCAGTTGGGCGTACCTAACTAAGGAGTTTACCATGGCAACGAAAAAGGCAATCAAACTGACCCCCGGCAAAATGATTTACCATAATCTGGAATTTATTGATAGCGATGTCGGGCGCCCGATCAGAATTCTTTCCGAATTCATGGGTCCGTACCAAATCTTTGCACAAGAAGGCATCAAGAACACCATCGTGTTCTTCGGTTCCGCACGCACGCTTCCCATGGCCGAACTCAAGAAGCGTCAAAAGAGCTGCAAGAACAAAGCCGAACTTGCCCGACTCAAACGACTGGAAGCCGTCGCCGAATACTACGACGCCGCACGCGAACTAGGTGCGAAACTCGGTCGCTGGGCAAACAAGCAGCACGATCATGGATTTGCAGTGATGACCGGTGGTGGTCCGGGCATTATGGAAGCGGGCAACCGTGGCGCAAACGATGTAGGCACCTCTTCGGTCGGCCTGAACATCAAGCTGCCCTTCGAACAGCACCCGAACCCCTATATCGATGACGATCTGAACCTACAGTTCCGTTATTTCTTTATCCGTAAGTACTGGTTCATGAAGATGGCTAGAGCCCTCGTGGTATTCCCGGGTGGTTTCGGAACCCTCGACGAAATGTTCGAAATTTTGACACTGATTCAGACAAAAAAATATGGCGACAAGATGCCCGTCGTGATTTACGGCAGCAAGTACTGGAACAAGGTCATCAATTGGAACTACATCGCCGAAACAGGCATGATCGACAAGGACGACCTCAAGCTGTTCCATTTCTGCGATACCGTAGAAGATGCTTACAATGTCATTACAACGGCACTCGAAAAGACAATGGATTAATCTCAAACAACTTTTATAGCAAGGTGTCGCTCGGCGGCACCTTGTTTTGTTTTTAGGAAAAGCTAAATTTGGGTCATGCTCAGAAACATCTTGGCAGAGACTCTTGACCGCGTGTCCAGGAATATGGCCCTGCGACCGAACTACACCATGGAAGAATACCAGAGGTGGTTTGACCAGAATCCGGAATACCTACACAACGGAGCCGTCCAACGCATTCAGTTAGTCGAGCCTTTGACTCTCGAAGGCACAAACAATCTCTATCGCGCCCAATTTTGGCTAGAACACCCGACTGACCCAAGCCGTTACACGGAAACCGAAATCGTCGTCAAGATTTGCAAGTTCTGGGCTTCCCCCGGCAAAAACAGGCTTCACCGTCTGAACATGCTGTTGAGCGCCTTCCAAGACGAAATCCGCATCAACAACTTGATTCACGCCACCAATATCGAAGGCGTGGTACAGAGCATGGGTGGCGGCATTGCCGGCAGACACCCCTACCTGAAAATGGAATTTATCAAGGGTTGCTCCCTGGACAGGCTTTTCAAGAAAGACCTGAACGACGACGAGGTGATGCACCGCGTAGCCCAGCTCGCCTACCTTGCAAACACTATTAGCCAGTTGCACTACTACCAGGTAGTCCACAAGGATCTCAAGCCAAAGAACCTTCTGCTGTGCCAAAACCCGCAACACAAGAACAACCACAAGATTCTTATCTGCGACTTCGGCTACGCCCAGGCAAAGCTCCGCGAAACCATCACCGAATACGGCGGCCAGATGACGCCCTGCTACAGCGCCCCCGAACAGGCGATTATGGGCGAAAACCTTTCTGCATCGGTGGACTACTTCAGCTTCGGAATTATCGTACACGAGTATCTGACCGGCGAAAAGCTGTTCCCCCATGCCATGGATATTTTTATCGAAGACGGTTACCGCATTACCGACCGTTACCTGGAATACCTGAAGACCGGGCGAGAAAACCGCTTTAGCGACCCCCGATTCCCCGAACTCACGCAATGGATTGATAATCTTACGATTTTCGACAGTTTTGAACGCATGCAAAATTGCCCGAACCTGTTTGATATCGCACACAAGTTGCGCGAACGCGTGAACGCCCAGGGGTACCGCGACGTGAATACGGATTTCTTGTGGAACCAGTTGCGCGAATACAATCGTTTTTAAGAAAAATAAAATTTTCATTTTAACATTCGCGAGTATATATTCAGGATATGAATAAGTCCTCTATCTCGAATATTACTGCTCTTTTAAAAAAAATTAAGCCAATCCATTACTTGGTGGTTTTGGCGATTATAGGTATCGGTATTTTTAACGGCGCTACCGGAATCATGCCGCAAATCAAGCAAAGCCGTTACGAAAAAGGAATTGTCAAATCCTTCGACAAATGGTGGGAAGAAGAAGGTGCCAATAATTTTAGAAGGGTCGGCCTTGAACCAACGGAACAAATCAGGCAGGAAGAATTCGAACAATTCCGCAATAGGGCTTTTGCCCTGAAACCCTCGTACATTGTCGAAGACCGCATCGAAATCATGAAAAAGGATTTCCGCGAATGGTGGGAAATCAATGGCGGCAAGGAAGCCTTTATTGAAAAGAACAACCGCTACCCGAGTGAATCCGATTTTAGAAACGAACTTGCCGTATGGATCGACAACTATACCGATAAATTCGCGCGTTACAACATGGCCTTTATCCCGAAAAAGGAACAATACGACAGGCTCCTTACCAGCTGGATCCTATTCCCCAGCGTGTGGAGCTATATTCTTTTTGCAGTCCTATTCGTCTTTACCGTCATTAAGCTGGAACGCCGTTGGCAATGGTTTATTCTGTGGGGATGCATTATAGGCTGGACCCTTGCGGGAGGTGTCTTGGTAAGCCTCCTTACAAGCACCAGCTTCTTTGACCATTACAGCGGCGAACGCTACATGGGCATGAGCCTCACCCTTGCATTCCTGCTGGGTGCAACCGCATTCGCCCCACGCAAGGAACTGACTTCGCAGGTTCTTTCAGCTGTATGCTTTACGGGACTTCTGCTCGACATGGTCATAAACTGGTTCGTAAACCCCAACATTTTCGGAGCGGTCACGGTACTTTCACCCGTCGCCTTTGGCGTGGGTGCCTTCGCCGGCTTGAAAATTGAAACACGCCGCAAGACCCGTCGCGAGCTGAAGCAAGAAGCTTTTTTGGAAAGAGCCCAGCGCGTAGCCAACCGGAACCCCATGGCCGAAATGAAGGCAAAAACCCGCGCCATGATTGAATCTGGAATTGAAAATGCCAAGGGCGGCCGCTCAGACCAGGCTTTACGCCTGCTTTCTCAGGCCATGATACAGCTCCTGCAGGAACACCCCATCGACAAGGTAGCGGTACGTTCCCTGGCCGACAGCATGAACAAGCTCTACATTGAAATTTCCAGCAACCAGTGGCTCGAATGGGGCGAAATCGCGAAGGCGAAAAACGCTCCCGAAGCAGCCATCATGTTCCTGAAGAAAGGCCTTATGCTGGAGAAAGACAGAAACTTCGCAAGGCGCGCTCTTTATATTTTAGGCGAAACCTGCGTCACCAACAAGATCGAGCAGGAAGACGGAATCAAGCGCTTGCAGAAAGTAATCGAAATGAATTCAACCGACATTCTCGCAAAGCAAGCGCAAAGAATCCTGGACAACGTCAAGAAGCAATAATTACCACTTCTTTTCGTTGTTCGTTATTGTATATATCGGCGCTTGACGGTGCCGCTTTTTGAATATTCCACCACAATCACGTGAGCCGCAGGCATTTTTGCAGGCTTTTGCACGCCTTCGAACAGCGGGCGCCCCTGCAAGTCAAAGATGCGGTAGAAGCCCGTTTCGGCCTCGGTGCCACGATTCATGCGCTGGGCAATTGCGGTAGTCCCGCTGCTGGATTCTACGATTGCAGAAGAGCTAGATTCAGATTCTGCGACTTCGGACGAAGACGATTTCGGCACAACCGCCCCTTCGACCGTGAAGGTCACGAACGACGACATCTGCGAAAGGCCCGAATTGTCCGTCACGACTGCAACCGCGGAATACACGCCCGGTTCAAGCCCGCTCGCATTCACCTGATAGGGGGCGGCAGTCGCAGAGCCGACTAAAGTTGTTCCGACATAAAAATCCACCTTCTTGACTGAACCGTCGCTGTCCTTGGCGTCGGCCTTCAAGGTAACAGTCGCACCCGCGTCAAATTTCGCCCCCGTCGCAGGAGCAGAGAGAGAAACTGTAGCAGCCTTGTTGCTCTGACCAAAACCCTGGTTATATTCCGGCATTTTGCCGTAGCGGCCACCCACGCCAGAAAGGGCAGGAATTTCTTTCGGAAGATTTGCGACCGTTCGCTTTTCAAAGCTGTAACTCGGGTTGAACGTTTCAGCCTGCGGAACGCCATTAGCAACGTCACCGTTGTAGCGATGCTGTTGTTTGGTTCCATTCCCGAGCGTAACTCCGCTGAAGTATACGTAGCCGTAGTCGCCCCATTCGGCGAGGTAGCCGTTGCCGTTATCGATGTAGCTGTTTTCGTAGCGCACGTATGCCTTGGCATTTGCGCTATGGCCGTTAGCACCCGCCACAAAGAATCGGTTGTAATCGACGTACTGATTGTACAAATGCACCTGCGAGCCGTTGTTCTCGCCAGTGACCTTCGGTACGCGGCCATAGGTATTGTGCCAGTAGTTATTTGCATAAGTCAAGTGGGCATCTTCAACCAGCGCCATGTAGGGGTCGGTACCCCAGCAATTGTATTCGTTCGCTCCGTCAAAGTCCAAGTAGCTGATGGTAGCGTCATCCAGGAATTCCATATCCATGCCATCGCTAATCCACTTGTAGCTAATGTGGTCGGCCCAGAAACCTTTCACATGCTTCGAGGCGGTTCCCACCGTCTCAAGGCCATCGCCGCCTTCAATCAAGTGCGGGTTCACATCGTAAATGGCGAGGTTACGATAAATATGATTGTACGAACCTTCGTTACTGCGAATGGCAATAGCGGCTCCACGCAAGTTCGCGCCGCGACCCATGCCCACCAAAGTCTTGTTTGCCTTGGTGGTTATCCAGTTGTCCCACTGTTGCAAATTTTCGCTTTCCTGCACAATCTGCACGCCGCTTTCATTCAAGTCGGCGCAGCTATTTGCTTTAAAAGTAATGCGGTAGAAAGTATTGGTTTTGCCCGTAACGCGGTTTTTCTCGTCGCAAGTTTTTTTGCACCAAGTACGGTTCTTGCTTTTGGCTTCCGTGACGGCGTTCCTGAACTGTCTAAAGTCGTAAGTTCCTTCGGGCACCAGTATCGTCACCGCATCGTTACTCTGCAAGTACTTGCGGATACTCGCCGAATCATTCGCCACCACGATTTTACCTGCATCGCCGCCCGTCGTAGAAGCACCGAAACCTTCGGCCTTCACGTTGAACGTGAAAAGCAGAACTGCCGTCGGGTCCGTTTCGGCAGAAGTCCAAATCCACTTGGCCTGCGTATTCGCGGCAAAGCCGGAGAGTGCGCCTCCGCTCGGGAGCTTGTCGCTTGCGTAGTTCAAGGTCGTCGCAGCACCCCACTGGCTGAGGTCGCGGCCCTTGTTTTTCCAGGAGTTGTTGCTCACTGCAGGTTTCGACTTCCAGCCACTGCCGGAATAGTAAGATTTATCGAGATCGTCAATCTGCACCATCACACCGGGGGCACCTTTACCGTTCACGCTCACCACCGAAATCGCATTTTCGCCAGGAAGGAACGTCATCGGAATAAAACGTACGCGACCAGCCTGATTATCTTCAGCAAGCAAGGCTCCATTATGATAAAGCCTGTAACCGCCATCGGCCACAATCCAAATACCTGGACCTTCGCCTGCATTGTAAGTTGCTGCAATCAGCTGCGAACTGACCTTGTCGCCGCCACCATAGGCGGCATCCGTCGGTAGCGCCACCACTTCCGTAGCAGGAATTGCAGCTGTAGAAATTCCAAAAAGCGAGACAACGCCCGCTAAAGCCAACCCAACATCCTTTTTTACTCCCATTTTTTCCTCTTTTTTGAGCTATTACACCGTTTGTAATCTAATTACGACACCTTTATTTTCAAAACGTTATCTGCCAAGCACATTAATATGTGTTTGGTTGATGACAACGATTGTAAAAACTCGTTTTACGCTAAAAAAAATACACTCCTATCGGAGTGCTCGGTAGGGGTTCTGGAATTTAGGGTTGTCCATGGACTACGGCCAAAACCGCCTATTTTTCAATCGAAGCAACCCCTTCAAATACAATTTCATCTATTTCTAGGAAAGAACCGTTATAGATGAAGATGCTGAATATACCGATTTCGTTTGAAATTTCGTCCCACGAGACTTGGTAATTTTTACTGTCCACGGTTTCTTCGCCTGGGTGTAAGACCAGTTCGGTCCATTCATCGCCCGCCTTCGTAAACCACAGCGCCTTGTTATAGTTGTTATTCTCGATTTGGCGGTAATGTTCAAGCGCAACGGCGAACATGCAGTCACCGCGAACTTTCAGCCGGACGGCTGTGAGCGCACTCAAGTCGTAATAACCGGTATCAAGGCCAAGACGCGTTCCGAGCATGACATAGCCCGTATCCTGGATGGTAAACTTTAACGAAAGATACTTCCCGCGAGCACCGTCATCTACGAGTGCCCCTGCAAAACCACCCACGCTGTCGGGGCTTTCAAAGGACGCTCCCTTGTGCGGTAGGTAGTACCAACCGTAATTCGGGTATGTTTTCGCCAAATTGTTCAGGCTGTCGCCGTCGTCAAAATCCTCGAAAACGTATTCGTGAGACAAATCCTGGAACCACAGGAGCGTGTCAACAGAAGTGCCCGCGTCAAGCGAAATTTCACCAACGGGCCGACTATTCGCGACAACGGTATATAGACCCGCCGGAACATGCGAGAATACGAACTCGCTTCCATCATTTTTGGCCCAATAGGGCGTCGCATCAAGCATCACGGAACTGCCCAGAACCGTGGAATCAGAGACGTCTGTCCCGGTACGCACCGTAAGCGATACTGACGGCAAGAGCTCAATTTCATCGGCTGTGGAATCAACCGCATCGAGTTTCGTCCAAACCATGAGCGAGGAGTCTTCGCCGGCAATCCCCTCAACATAGCACCTTGCATCCTGGCACTGATCTGGCAGAGTTTCAAACTGCACCTTACCGGAATCATTCGCAGTAGCGGTTTCCAGCGCAGTGACATAGGACGGAAGGAACTGCGTCACATCCAGGACTTCGGACGGGGTTTCTGCTGAAACGGTTCCAGGACGTTTGAACAAGGTGACGCGCGCTTGCGGAATCGGCTTGTGAACTCCATCAAGTGCCACGATCGCAATCCCGTTCGTCGTCTCGCTCGTGGCTCCGGCAGTTTTAGACCCGCTATCAGAACAGCCCAAAAACGCAGTCAGCACGAAGCCGAATGCGATACAAGACAATAAACGAATCCTAAACACCTGGAACATTTTCATCGTTCTTCCTTTTTCATCATCGGGAACAACTGGAAATTTAATTGATAAACGCTGTCGCAAATTTGCGAAGGCATCGCATTGACCACATTTACGATGGATTTTCGCGTTTCGGCAAGGATATCGCGGATTTTTTGGATTTGGCTCGAGTCAAGCGCCATGGTGAGCGTGCTGATATCACGCTTTTCCTTTGGGGTGTTGGCAATCGAATCGCGGGCCAGTTCGGCGATACGTCCCTGGTAGTCACTAATGGTGGCACTCAGCCAGTGTTCCTGCGTACGGATGTGCGCCTCGGTGGGTTCCACGCGGCCATCCTTGCATTGGCGGGCAAGACCCAGCTGCAGCAAGGCCTCGACCGCTTTTTCGACCTGCGAAGCGGTAAGTTTCGGAATGCATGTCTCGGCGAGTGCGGCGGCATTTTGCGGGCCTCGATAATCAAATACATCGAGCGCCGAGCGAATCATCGGATAATACCACTGTTGAAAATAACAGTAGCGAGCCTCATCTAGTTCGCGGCAGGCAGCGGGGCGCATTTTCTGGAGTATTTCAAAATGTTTGCGAACATCTTCGTCGGTCTTTGCCTTACCATAGGCAACCATTTCACGGAAGTATTCCGCCTTCGCCTCCTTGAAACGGAAAAACTCAACAAACGGTTCAATGCCTTTCGAGGACACGTGACGTTTTCCCTGCAGGATTTTCACCAAGAGACTCGCGTCAATGTCTACAGCCGTAGCAAAGACCCGATAGCTAAAGGACGGATCAAGCGACTTTTCGAGCTCGTAGAAATCCTGCAGGAATTTACGATAGTCGGTGTAATCGTATATGTTGATTTTGTTTCTTGCGAACATGGTTGACCAATCCCAATAATATAGTTTTTATAATCTAAATATTCAATTTTTTTAGTCGATTTTTTCTGATTTTTTATAGACATGTTGACATTTTTGTCCACACATAGCCGAAAAAAGACTCCTTAAAAAGTATTCACGGACATAGATTTAAAGCACAATGGTGTATTAAGGAGTTTCAATGTTTAAAAGAAAAACAGTCGTCATTCTCGCGGCATCCCTCGCAACAAGCGCATTTGCAACCAAGTACGAAGCTGAATCGGCAACCGTCTCAACCGAGGCAAAAATTGTCAACAGCAGCGAAGTCTCGGGCACAGGCTATGCAAGCCTTCAAGAAGGTAACATTACATTCACGGGCGTCACTGTCGAAACGGCAGGCAAATACACGCTCACCATCCGCTACAAGGCAGGCGATTTCAAGGCCAATTACCTCAAGGTGAATGGCGCAACCGCAGGCACAATCGACTTTGCCGCAACGACCGGATGGGCAGACCTTTCGACCGCAGTCACGCTCAAGGCGGGAGCAAACTCCATCTCCATCGAGAAATACTGGGGTTGGATTGACGTAGACTACATCGACATTTCCGCCTACGAATCCGTACCCTTCAAGCTCTCCGCAAAGCCGGTCACCCCGGAAGCGACCGAGAGTGCGGTAAAGCTCTACAGTTTCTTGCGCGAGAACTTCGGCAAGAAGACGATTAGTGGCATCATGACCGGCGACATGAGTGGATACACGCTGGGCGCCGATTTCAAGACCCACGACGATGTAAAGTACATTTACACGCGCACGGGCAAGTACCCGGTGCTCGTCGGACTCGACTTCCTGTTCGCATCGGGCCCGAACGCCTCCAGCAGCTGGAACATGGAATACACCGACAAGGCTATTTCCATCGCGAAGAACCTGTGGAAGGCGGGCGGTATCCCTGCATTCACCTGGCACTGGAAAGACCCGCTCGACAAGAAGGACGCCTTCTATATCCAGAGTGCGGCCAACGGCGGCGAATACACGGATTTTGACTTCTCTACCGGATTCAAGCCCAGCACTACCGAATGGAACACCGAAAGTGCCGCCTACAAGGGTATCGTCGCCGACATCGACCACATCGCCGACTACTTCCTCGAACTTCAAAAAGAAGGTGTGGCGGGAATCTTCCGCCCCCTGCACGAAGCGGGTGGCAAGTGGTTCTGGTGGAGCATCAATTCGGGCGACCAGTTTGCAGCCCTCTACCGACTGGTATTTGATTGCATGGTCAAAGTCAAGGGCGTGAAGAACATGATCTGGGTATTCAACCCCGAAGGTTCTACCGTCACCTCCTGGGATCCGGGCAGCGAATACTACGACGTGCTTTCTATCGACATCTACAACAGCGCAAACGACCATTCCAGCAACGCGAGCGCCTTTGACAAGTTCAAGAACGCATCTAATGCCACGAAGATTATCGCACTCAGCGAAAACGGCCCCATTCCCGACGTGAACAACATGCACACCGACGAAGCCGTATGGAGCTGGTGGATGCCGTGGTACAGCACCTGGAGCGGAACCTGGCCCAGCCAGACGAAAGACGCCGTGTGGAAGAGCAACATGGACGATGAACGAATCCTTTCGCTTGAAGACATGCCCGGCTGGGACAAGTTCAAACCCAAGCAGGACACCTCTACGACGCGTATTGCCAAAGTGTCGAAATTTTACGGTTCTGCAACAACTGTCGGCGTTTTTGACATAAACGGCCATTATGTCGGACTTTCAACGCAAGGACTCCCGCAAGGTCGCTACATCGTGCGTCAAAAGATCCAAGGACGCACAGCATCTACTTTATACATAAAGAAATAGGACAAAGGTGTTGACATATTTGTCCACGCCCGACAAAAAATATGCAACAAATTCCTTTAATTCGAAAGTATATTAAAGCTGGGTTGTGATTTTTTACTCGATGGAGGTACGTATGTACAAACTTTCCTCGGGTGTTATGGCGATTGCTTTTATCGCCGGAATGTTTGGGGGTTGCTCGGAATCGTCTGAAAGCGGAATAACTCCTTCCGTTGAAGGCGATTCCGCGGCAACTGCTGTTCCGGAATGGGCAAAAGCGGATTCGCTTCAAAAAAACAGCTCCGGAGTTGCAAATAGCACTGTCGACACCTATTCGTCGAGCGGAATTCTTGCGTCAAGTTCATCAGACGGTGAGCTTATCAACTCCTCCTCGTCAGATAATCTTGCTGCTATTCTAAGTTCTTCAAGTGTAACTGGATTTTCGTATATTGCACCAGCAAATTTTACCGATACCGTGAACGGAGTCTTTTTTGACATGGTTCATGTTCCGGGAGGTTCGTACACACGCGGATGCGACAACTGCGCCGATCAAGACAAAATTTACGAGACTCCTGCGCACAAGGTGACCGTCAGCGATTATTTCGCCGCCAAAACCGAAGTGACGATCAGCCAATGGAACGCCGTGATGGGCGGAAAGAAAAACGCATGGGAATCAGGGAACGCACCCAAAATTGGTGTAAGCTGGTTTGACGCGAATAATTTCGCTTGCAAATTAGGACAATTGACAGGCCGCCAATACCGCCTGCTCACCGACGCCGAATGGGAATTTGCAGCTCGCGGAGGCAAGGATGGGATTGCCGACAACTTCAAATTCTCAGGAGGCAACGTTGTTGATGATGTCGCTTGGTACTCCGAAAACAGCGGAGGCAAAGCGCATGACGTCGCTACCAAAAAACCGAACAAACTCGGGCTCTACGACATGAGCGGCAATTCTTGGGAATGGGTGTACGATTGGCTCGTAGGTTATACCGCAGCTGAAAAGATCAACCCAGTACAGCTTACGGGTTCCGGCAACAAGACGCGGCGTGGCGGCAGTTACGGCGAGCCCGCCGAATTCGCTCGGGTAAGCCGCCGGGCCATCCGTAGCCGTGACGGTGCTGCCGATATGGGATTCCGGTTAGGGGCTTCTACCGAACTTCCGCCGGGAATGATTAGCGCCTGCGAAGCGGCAAACCCGAGCGACGCGGTTTGTGTCGGAGACAAAAACCGCGACTGTCGCCTGATTACCGCAGCTGACGAAGCCTGGATCAGCGATGACTACACCGTTGTCATCGGCGAAGACGGAATTGCAGCGGTTTCTGGTTTCCCGAATGTTTCTGGGCAGTGGTACACGCTCAACAACCGCAGTTTCAACGTGGTCACAAAAACCGGAACCAAAACGTACGCTTACTATGTGTTCAGCCAAGATGAACTCACCATGATTAGTGACGACGGCATTCCTTACCGACTCTACCGTCGCGCCTTGAGTGAAGCGAAGAACAAAATCAGCCTTCCGACAGTCAACAATCCGAAAACCCTGGAACAATTGATTGCCGCCGTAGAACCAGAGCGCCTCGTAACCGACGAACAACTCGCCCACCCTGACACCAGCGTGCGCGACCCGCGTATCGCCGCCGCCAGCGGATACACTTGGTTCTTTGACGGCCGTTGCTGCGGCGGCAACCACAAGTACCGTTTTCACCTCGACAAGAATGGCGATGCAGAATTCGTGGTAATGGACTACGACGACACACACCATGAAAATATTCTCGCAAAGGGTCGCTGGTTCACCGTTGGCAACATCGGCCTCCATATCGTACTGAACGGAAAATACTTTAACTACCTCTATACTGCAGGCGAACGCACCATGAGCTACAGCGAATATATGCCCGCAGGGCCCATTTTCTGCCATATTTCATTCCAAAGCTACGAACGAGGTGATTTCCGCATATTCAACAAAACTCTTTTCGACGATAAAATCAAGCGTCCGCGCGGCTTCAACGGAGAAAGCCCCGTTTACGAAGCTGGTGATTATCAGTGGGGCTCGTAATGCGCACGCCTATTTTCGTCTTTGCCATAGTATGTATCGCAGCATTCACTGCCTGTAACGATACGTCGTCTAATCCCGATATTGAATCAAGTTCGTCCGACGAATCCTTAAATCACTCCTGGAAACCCGCATCGTCGTCCGAACAAGATTCCCCGGAATGGTCGTCCTCGGCCATGTCGTCTTCGACCATTCCGGTTTTCTCTTCTAGCAGTCCTCTTCCGCATGCTTCGTCTTCATCAACGGAACCGCAAGTCGATCTATCTTCTTCGATTGAGCTTTCTTCTTCGTCTGCAATTGCCGAGATCACTCCAAAAATAGTCCTGGACAAGGACGGCTTTGCAACGGTGGCCGACGTGTATAAAAGTCTCGCATCCGACGAAAAAGCGGTATTCATCATCCGCCATTCCGAACGTGAAGACGATGTAGCGTTAGAAACGGAACTCACCGCGAACGGAATCAAAATGGCGCAAGACCTGGGAGCAACTCTTAAAAGCGACGAGGAGTTCTCATACATTACCTCAGGGTTTGTCCGCACGAACGAAACCGCGAACAACATTTCAAAAGGACGCGAAGAAACCAACCCTCCAAAACTCATCACGAATTACGACATTACCGGAAACTGGTTCCTTAAAATTTCAGCCGATTCACTCGCAAAGCAAGCGACAGCGCTCGGCCTAAAAGGCAGTTCAATAGAGCTTATGGCTCGCTGGGCATACGAAGGCGGATACCCAGAAACATTTTACGAAATGGAACCCCGCGCACAGGAATTCATACAGTCGGTCATCCTAAAAAATTTACCAAAATGGAAGCGCGTAAGCATCATGGTATCGCATGACATCTTCGTGATGCCGCTTACCGTTTTTGGTTCGCAAAAAAAAGTCGCCCTCAAATATTACGAGGATTACCATTGGATCAATTACATTGCAGGGGTGGCCATCATCATCAGTGATGACAACAGCATACGCTACATTCCCGTAAAAGGAGCAGTATCCGGCGTCATCGACTATCTCGCCCTCTATATGGCAGAACATAAGATTCAGTCTAAATAAAGAAGTGATGAATCGTTTTCAACAGATTTTTCTGAACCGATGCTAATTTTGATGTAATCAGGCAAAAAAAATATACTTTTAAAACAGTTGTTTGACGTTTGGTGTATTTATGGGAAAAAATTTTTCGACTATTGCAATCATTGCCACATTCGGGTGCACCATGGCAAATGCCATTACCCCGAATAAATTGGTTTCGGGCGGACTTCCTGCGCATACAGGATCTACCACAACGGATTACCTGACCGATGGCTACTTGACCAACTGGAAAAACAGCAACGCCAAGGAAATCGCCTTGAATGTAGAAGCGGGACCTTCTAAGTTGCTGATTAACTGGGAATCCTTCGGCGATTGCGCTTGGGCTACCGATTTTACAAGCGGCTGCGGGCATACAGGCGTAGCCCTTTCGAATTTCAAGATTTTGACCTCGGCGAATTCCACAGACGGCACCGATGGCGACTGGGAGGTAGCCGCCACCATCGAAAACAACCCTGTGATGGCCCGCGGCGTGACAATCGACTTCGCAGGCAAATCGTGGTTCAAGTTTGTAAGCGAAGGGGAGGTCGGGCAGATTCTCGAAATCGAAGCCTTTGACATGAGTAAGGGCGGCACCGACACCTGGTTCTTTATGGGCACAAGCATTAGCCAAATGGGAATCAAGCAGCAGGATACCGATTCGACTACGGCACAACTCATTCACGCGCACTTTCCCGAATACACGCCAGCTATGTTGCGCGGAGGTATCGGGTGCATCAACAGCACCGAAGTCGTGGAACATTTGAGCGAATACCTGGAATACGCGGGCAACGTAAAATTCTGGGCGATCGAAATGGGCACGAATGACGCTTGGGGCGGAGGCGATTGGAATTTGAACAATTACGTGAACAACATGCAGACGATTATCGATTCCGCAAAAGCTCATGGAATCACGCCGGTAATCGCCCGCATTATCGCAACGGATTCAGCCAAGGCGGGCTGGCAAATCAACCCGGCCTATTTGGAAGCCGTAGACAAACTTGTCAAAGACAACGATTTGCCGCAGGGTCCCGATTTCTATGGGTATTTCAAGGAACATCCTGAACTCATCGGGAGTGATGGAGTCCACCCGAATGCAAATGGTGGCGGACAGGCAATGCATCACCTGTGGGCAGAAGCACTCGCACCCTTGTACGCGGCAGGCGACTCATCAAAAGACACAACGACAACCATCCGACATATAACCACAATTAAATACGACAATGCTCCTACAATACGCATTCTTAAAAAAGGCAATCAGCTTTACATTGAAAAGAACGGCAAACAATTTGATTTGACAGGGCATCAATTCTAGAATTCATAAAAGGCGCCCCGGCATTCGCCGGGGCGCCTTTGTTTGGTATCATCGATTTATCGGAAAATGTTTATCGATTTAGCTTCACGGTAACTGCCCGTTGTGACTTTTACAATATAGGTTGCCGTAGGCAATTGGCTCAGGTCAAAAGAATGCGTATGCGCACCGGCATTCTGCACGCCAACCATTTCTTGGGCAATTAAAGCACCAAATCCCGTAAACAAGCTAACCATCACATTTTCACGCTGCGGTAAAACGTAGTCAACCGTTACAATTCCACGTTTAAATTTGACATTGATATGCGAAGGCACGTTCAACGGTTCAAAAGCAATTGCCGTCGACGTTTCGCTACTCGAAGAAGGCGGCACCACGCTGCTGGAACTTGCGGGAGCGACAGAGCTGCTCGAAGCTACAGAGCTACTGGACGCAACCGGGACTTCGCCAATTTCAGGCCACTTGTAATCCAGCTTGAAGTCGTTGTAGTACTTGACGTTTGCCGCCCCAGTACCACTTACGCCCGTTTCCAGTTTGAGCTTATAATCGTAATGCAGCTTGCGAATCCCCGTGTTGCCGGTGTACTGGTAATCGGTATTCACGATCACCGCAAAGACCATCGGCGTGCCGTTCGTCGAAGAAGGCGTCTTGTCCAGGCGAAGCGTCGCGGAACCTTCGCCCGTAATGGGTTCGCTGTACACAGGCGTACCGTCGGTCGCGCGGTAGCACAGCAAGAAGTTCATGTTCTTATTGTTGGAATTGGCGCCGTTCGGGTAGAAGCTCACAGTGACTTCTTTTGCGCCGTTTTGCACTTTCAGCGGAACCACGTTCGAGCCCGACCAGCCCGGAGTCGTTTCCTGATCCGGAACCAGGTAACCACCGTTTTCAGAAACCGTCTGGTACGGAGTCATTTTCCAGGTGTAACTTTTCCTGTTGTTGTCCCACATGTCCTGTTCCCAATAGGTGTCGCTTCCGAAATGCTGATTCAGCAGGTTCCTGATTTCGCCGGACCATTTTTTCATGTCGAGCATCGCTAGCCTTGCGCGGAATTCGGTAATGAGCCTGCGCACGCCCGCATCGCCCAGCCCCTTGTCGAGGCCGTAGGTTTCGAGCAGGTATTTGGTCTTGCCGTAAGCGTTTCCGTAAATCCAGCGAACAGCTCCCGTACCAATCCACGTGCCGATAAACGTCGGAAAAATGTTACTATACTGCGAGCCGCCCAGCAGGTAACGCTGATTCTTACCGGTCACGCCACCGCCATCGGCGCCGCCACCAGGGCCACCGAAAGTGCCGTCAATCAGCCAGCCCGAATAGGTTTCAATAGGCATAAACGGCGCAATAACCGTCGCCGCATTCAGAAATCCCATACCGCTGTATACACCATCGCGGTGGCTGAACATATCCTGCTGAATCCAGGTGTTACCCGCTTCCTGGAACCAGTGCGCATCCTTTGCGCCAGGGTAGCCGTTCGTCATCGAGTGTATTCCCTCGTGAATCATCGCATCCATCTGCGCCACGCGATCGCGGTAGGGGCAACTCGTATTGAAACTGTACAGCGGATAGAACGAGGCCGCCACCGCCGTGTAGCCCGCCACCCATGTCTGCCAACCACCCGTGGTATCGTCCTTCGCACCACCGGCACACGTACCCGAGCCATAGTAATAAACGGCACTGTACTGGCCTTCTTGCGCCTGGGCATCCGGCGCCCATCCCATCTCATTGTACAGGTACTCGAAATCGGTATCGTACTTCTTGAGGATCGAATCAATCGTCACGTCGGTAATGCGGCTGTCGCGATCCTTGCCCCAATAAAACGCCCACCATTTACCGGCCTTCTTTCCGGTAACGCCCGAACAATTGTTATTGAACTTGGTCGGCGGCTGAATGTCGCCCAGATTAGACTTTGTGTCGTAATCCAGGTCGCTGCGGTAACCGGGCCATGTGTAAGCATCACCCGACGCCGCGTATGTGTGAACACCTAGGGCAGCCGACAAAACGGCGCCCGGAATCAATCCCAAACAACTTTTTCGCATAACACACTCCAACTTTTATGCTGACATAAAAAATACTCCCTAGCAAGCTAAGGAGTGTCGAAAACTTTGTTTACGTGTTGTCTAAGGACAACGGACTTTGCCGCAATTATGTTTTGCAATTATTTAGCCGTAACGACCGGCCAGTAATTTTCGGGGCGTTGGTTCAGGTAAGTGAGGCGCGTCCAGGCGTCATCGCGGTAACAGCTGCCGAGCATGAGTTCGTCAATCGTACCGGTAAAGCCGCCCACTTCGAAGTCGACCAGTTCACGGACGCCCGTCCAAGCGATTTGTTCCGGCTCCGTTTCAATCTTGCGGTCGTTCACGTAAAAATTGGACTGCGATATCGTATGGCGGCTAAAGGCGACATACTCCCACTCGCCCGCCTTGATATCTGACATTCCCGACGACCAAGCATATTTCACAGAATCGGAACTTGAATCGGGAACCCAGAGGTCCACGACAAAGCCTTTCTCTGGAACATAGCGCAAAGCATATTCCTTGGACTTCTTGAAAATGGTCTGTTCCGCTTCAAGATTACCGAGCTTTACCCACACCGAGAAACAGAAATATTCGCTACCGTCGTAATTCAAGTTCACCTTGCGCGACGAATCAGCCGCACTCGAATTCTCGACGACAATAACATCGCCTTCATCAAGTTCCACTCCCCTACCAACAACACCGTCGGCAGCCACGGCCCCTGTCGGCAGACCTTCGAAGTAGCCCTTTTCCGCTCCATCGTCCACAGGTGCAAGGCCGCTATCGAAATGCCACACCAAAGAATAGCTGCGGTTCGTGGGGAACACATCCTTTGCATACGCAGGGTCCATGGTATTATCAAAATGGAGTTCCAGGGAATCTGAAACATTCAGCGAATCGACACTCACCCAGAACACGGCCTCCTTGGCAGAAGCGTCAAAGTAAGTCTGCGTAATGGGGAGTTTCTTGCTGCGATTTCCGTCCTGCGAAATGCGCACGGCCTCCCAACGGCCGTTCACCACCTCCGCAGAATCAAAAGCGATTTCCATTCCTGTCAATCGGATGGCCAGCGGGAAATCGCTCACGACGGTGCCGAGCGAATCGATTTCTTCGGGGAGCGCAAGCGGAGCCTTGAAGGTGTATGTCACCGAATCACCCCAAACAGTCGTTTCTTCAGGCTTTACGGAAACATCCTTAAATCCAAACGGGCTCATGCCATCCATGTAAACAATAAGTTCAAACGTGTCTGCCGGGAGGCTATCGACCACGATTTTCCCGTTCTGCACAGAAACCCTTCTGCGAATTGTCGTCCCGATGACGATAGCCTCGCCACCCTGATTTTCGCGGAAAGCGCCCGGCACGAGTAGCTTGACCGTTCCTGAATTACGCAAAGTATCGTTTACAGCAAGGGGTTCGTCTTCTTCGGCATTCAGGTTCTGCAACAGGAGCATCTGGCCGGATTCTTGGTGGAAAGCCTCCAAGGAGAAACTGCCCGACGGAATGGTGTCAAATTCATAGTTTCCGTTTTCATCCGTTTCGGTTTCGAACGCGGAAGGCAGAACCTGTTCGGCCTCGCTTGCGACAATGATGTTGTATTTGCCCGGCACACACTGAACTTTCGTACGGGCGGCAGGCTTACCATTGTCAAGCACCAAGATACCCGCGAGTTCCGGGGAACCCGTTTCGGCGCTGTTGCCCGCCACACGGCTGTCCGAAGAACAGCCAACAAAAAAGGCAACGAGAACCGCTAAAAAGTATTTCGAAGTATCCATCACCACTAATATAAATATAGTTTCGCTAAAAAGGAAAACAAATATTCCCTATGATAACGCGTTGTTTCGAGACAACGGGAAAATAGCACAAACATCCCTCTACGTAGACATTTTTCTTACATTTAAGGCATGGGCGAAAAGAAACCGACAAAAAGAATCTTCGAATACCTGGATTACCGGGAATTTTTGAAAGATTACTACAACGCAAAGAAAGAGGCGAACCCCGCCTTTTCGCTTCGCGTGTTTTCGGACAAGATCGGTTTCAAGGCCAAGGACTTTATTAGCCGCGTCATGAACGGCGACAAAAACCTTTCGAGCCAAAGCATTCCCAAAGTGGCTTCGGGGCTTCGCCTCGGCAAGCACGAAACCGAATTTTTCGTAGCGCTTGTCAAGTTCAACCAGGCCGAAACCACCGACGAACGCAACGTTGCCTTCGAGCAAATGCAGGCCGTACTCAAAGTTGTGCGATTCGCCGAAAAGCAGCACCTGCTCGGGCATGCTCAGTACATGGTATATTCCGACTGGCGGCATCTCACGATCCGCAGCCTTATCGGAATGTTCGGTTTTGACGGTGACTACGAGGCGCTCGCCAAGCAAGTTCGTCCGAACATCACTGTCGAACAGGCAAAACAGTCCGTAAAGCTACTCGAAGAATGCCAACTCATCAAGAAAGATGAATCGGGCAAGTACGTGCTGACCGAAAGCGCCATTACCACCGGCGATCGCACCTCGAAACTCGCACTCCGCGGCTATCACCAGAATTGCCTAAAGCTCGCTGCAGATTCCATTGACCGCGACGCTCCTGGCACGCGCCATGTTTCGGGCCTTACGCTTGGAATCAGCCAAGAAGGCTACGAACGCATTGTAGAGCGAATCAACGCCTTCCGTAAAGAAATCGCGCTCCTCGCCGAAGAAGACGAAGGGAGCGATAAAGTTTTCCAACTGGAATTTGCACTGTTCCCCGTCGGCGGGAAATAATTTTCCATAATTTTTATACAAAAACGCCCCGACATTCGTCGGGACGCCTTGTTTGGTTCTATCAATTTAGTCTTTTCGGACCAGCTTATTTACAATCCGGCCATTCACCTTCTGGCGGACAATGTAGCGGCCTTGCGGAAGTCCCTGCGTAGTCACGCCCACATAATGGCCGTTCATGCCAAAGACGCCTACCGTAACAGCATCGGTGCGAAGGCGATACCTGTCGGCGAGGCGCGTAATAGAAGAATCTTGCGTTGTCGTATCCGTGTTGATTGAATCCTGCGCCGTCGTATCAGCGGCGATATCACTTTTTTCCACCAGCACCTCGACGCGGCCCGTATATTCGGTATCGTCGTTACCCTTCACGGTGTACTTGAACGAGGCAAGCCCGCTAAAATTCGCCCTAGGCGCAAACTTCGCCGTATAGCCGTCACCTGCGAGTTCCACGATTCCGTTTTCTGCAGCAGACACGCTGTAGGCCGGAGCCACGTCCTTGAACCCGTGCGTAATCGTGCGCAGATCGAAATTGAGAGTGCCGCCCGCAACCGACGCGTGCATGGCACCCAGCCAGTTGATATACTTCTCGATGCGCACATAGCCATCGCTTTCCTTGGTCATGGCATCGTCTTTCGACTTGTCGTAACCCATCGCTTCTTCGAAGTAATCGGGCATACCATCCTTATCGGAATCGGTCGCGGCCTTCCCCGCCATTACTTCGCCCCAGCCGTTATTGGTTTTGATTCCCATGGCGCCAACGCTTTTCACCAGGGCTCCTTCTTTCCCAAGTGTCCCCACCTGGTGCCATATCAGGGAATCAATGTCATCGTACGGGAGCACGCCGCTCTGCGACGTCACGTAGCGCCAAGCGCTTGCCGCACTGAGCATCGGGCCCGATGTTGTAAGTTCGCTCCAGGGTTTCGCAAGTTCCTCGCCCGCGCCCTGATAATAGTAAATGTTCGAAGGCCCGCCGTTCAGTTTTCCGTCGCGGTCCGTATCGATCATGTTGCCGCTTGCGTAGATACTCTGGTTTTTGTCTACCTGGAACCACGGGTTACTCCCCTTCGGGCCATAGACAAAGTAATTATTCACGATATCGTGATTGAAGTGCGTGCTCGTATGTGTCGTGTAGCCCGCTTCGAAGTTGTAGAGGATGTTGTTCACGAACACGTCATTAATCTTGTCCAGCGGATTACGATTGTGCGTGTTCACGAAGGCGTTGTAATACCAAGCCCAAGTGCCATCCACCGATTCGATATGCGCCCCGAACTGTTGTCCGATGGGGTTTGCAATCAGCGAGTTCTGCACCGTTACGCCCGTCACGCGGTAACTTGCGTTGTCCGAAGAACCGCCGAAATTGTTCCACGGAGCAAGTTCCACCGAGCAGTGATCCACAATCACGTTCTTCGCATCGTAAAGATTGAGCGCATCGTCCTTTTCGGAGGCGGTATTTTCGCCCGGGCGTATACGCAGGTAACGGATGATGATGTTGCTCTGTTTACCGGTGCTGAGTTTGCCGCCGTGAATGGCAATTCCCTCGCCCGGAGCCGTCTGCCCTGCAATCGTGATATTGCTCTTGATAGAAACGGCCGTTTTGATGTTGATGATACCACCCACATCAAAAACGACAATGCGGTTTCCCTGGCTCACCGCATCACGGAAAGAACCTGCGCCATCATCGTTCAGGTTCGTCACATGGTAAACGCCGCCTCCACGGCCACCGGTAACATTTGCCCCAAAACCCAAAGCTTCAGGAAAGGCTAACGGCTCGGCATTTGCCCCGATAAAACCAAACACTGTTAGGCAAAGCGCCGATACCGTCCCCTTCTTTTGTAAACCAAGTCCCATAAAACATCCTTTTTGCTTAATATATATCAAAACAGCTAAAATTCCATAAGCACCCCAAATAAAATGTTGTCCAAGGACTACACCTGAAATGACTCGCGAAGCGCAATTAGCCGAAATTTGAAGAAGTCTACCGCAAATTCACTTTCAGCAACTTGTTGCCACTTTTGGCGATATAGACGCCTTGGCGCAAGCCCTGCAACGAAAGCTCGGAAGTTCCCCTGCGGAGCATGTTGCCATTCATATCAAACAGCTTGATGGCTCCACTAGCATAAAGCATTACCCCTTCGCGGCGGAGATTAACGCGACCAAAAGAACTCGTAACGCCGCCATTCCGCACGGCAATCGTTCCGGTACCGCCTTCCACGAAGTTTTCAACATGCGTGATGCCCGTATTCACATAATCGCCAAGACCATACGCTTTCCGCATAATGTCTAGCACATCTTTGTCAAAAATGGAGCCATCGGGCTCACTCTGCCTGCGGATAATGGTCATGTTATTTTCACCTTCGTGACCCGTATCCCAAGCGATAGGCACCACCTGATTCACCTTGCAGGAACTCATGAACGCCTGGTAATATTCAAGGCGACCTTTGCGGTGTTTGTCGTAGTTACTACCCGAAAGCACGCCCACGCGGTCATTGGCACCGAATTCACCAATAATCACCGGCACGCCTTTATCCACGTAATTCGTTTTCATCTTTCCGAGAGAAGCGTCCATCTGGCTCTTGGTGCAAGGATCTCCCATGCCGCCACCCCAGGCGTTATAACCGCAATTATGAACGACATCGTCACCTGTAGCAAGGTTATCACCCGTTCCCCAATAATACTGCGGCTGCACAATAGCGCCCCAGTTGGCAGGTTCATTCATCAGCGTATAGGTGTACGGATCGTAGTAGTGAACCTCAAACATCAAACGGTTCTCGATCACGTCTTTCGGGAGCTTATCCACCGTATAGACTTCAACCGAGCGGTCAATACTTGTAGAAGGCCCTTGAATCACAAGCGTACGGCTTTCGTTGTTGCCACCCGTGGCACGCACGGCGTCCACGAAAGTCTGGTGGTAAATCGCCAAAATTTCGGTTTCGTGCCTGTAATTATCGTCCGTCGTGGCAGGCTCGTTTGCACTTGCGAAAAGCAGGCGTTCGTTGTAGTTCTTGAAGCGCGTCGCAATCTGGGTCCAGTAAGCCTTCTGCTTGGCGTTCACCTCGTCCTTCTTTTCGTCCTTGAGGTTCTCTTCGAGCCAGCCGCCATCCCAGTGAATATTGAGAATCGTCACCAGCCCTGCGCGCATGCACATGTCCACCACCGTCTGCACGGAATCCATCCAGCTTTCGTTTATGACTCCGTCTTTTGCGTGGCTATCCCAAGCGCAGGGAATGCGGATAGTGCTGAATCCTGCCGCCTTCACCGAATCGATGTAGGCCTCTGTCGGGAACTTGTTGCCCCAACCGGTCGGATTGCCCGGAACTTCCATCGTGTTACCGATGTTGATGCCGAAGCCCATTTTATTGAAAATTTCGGTCGCAGTCGGAAGCGTAGCGCCCCACGACATCGAAACCAAAGACACGGAAGCGGCCATTGCCGCAGTCCTGAGGATGCGTCTTTTCATAACAACCCTTTAGCGCCTCTAACTCCAGAGGCACTTATTTAAACAACCTTGCCCTAAATATAATTCAAAAAGTTCGGCCCTCGGTCCGCAACAAAGGCATCAATTTTGACAAAAAATCCATAAACATCGCCTAAACAGCCGATTTTTGCCCCAAGCCCGAGTATAAATTCATATAGGGTTGTTAACAACAAAGGATTGGTATGTTTGGCAAACTTCCTCAAGTTATTGCCGGGGCAGCATTTGCCCTCGGCTTTTCCACGTTCGGGCTACTCCACGCGGCTCCGGACCCGAATTTTCACATTTACATCGCCTACGGGCAGTCCAATATGGGCGGCACCGCCGACGCACAAAGCGCCGACAAGGCAGAGCACCCGCGCTTCAAAATTTTTGCCACGCAAAAGTGTAGCGGCAAGGGGCGTAACACCCTAGGCGAAGTCTACCCCGCCGTGCCCTCGCTGTTTAACTGTGGCAACACCATTTCTATTGCAGACTGGTTCGGCCGCACCATGGCAGACAGCATGCCCGATGTCACCATCGGCATCATTCCGGTTGCCATTGGCGGCGCAAGCATCAAGGCATTCGACAAAGATCAATACGCAAGCTACCTCGCCTCGGCAGAATCCTGGCTGCAAAATTACACCAAGGAATACGCAAGCGATGGCAACGTCTACAAGACTATCGTAGACATCGCCAAGAAGGCCCAAGAAGTGGGCGTTATCAAAGGGTTCATCTTTCACCAGGGCGAAACCGACGGCGGATATTCCGACTGGCCGAAAATCGTGAAGAAGACCCGCGACGACATTCTCACCGCTCTCAACATGAGTTCTGACACGGTACCCTTTGTGGCAGGCGAGCTCTTGCGCTCGGGCTGTTGCTATTCCGATCGCGTTTCAAAGCTCCCGAACACCATGGATAACACCTACTACGCATCGTCCGAAGGCCTCGGCGGAAACGGCGTGGACCGTTACCATTTTAATCACGATGCCTACGTGACCTTCGGCAAGCGCTATGCCGAACAGATGCTCAAGGCCGTGAACCGCGCCCCCATAGAACCGGTACCGCAACAGCCCTTCAAGGGAACGGCATTTGAAATTCCCGGAAAGATCGAAGCAGAAGACTTCGACATTCCAGGCGTAGGTTCCGGCAACGATTCCTACAAAGAAAACGATTCCGAAGACCACGGCAAATCCAACTACCGCGAAGGCACGGGCGTCGACATCTACGAGAAAGCAACCGGCTATGTTGTGGGCTACAACCAAGAAGGCGAATGGCTCGAATACTCCGTGAATGTGAAGGAGGCCGGCAAATACCATTTATATGCGTCAGTCGCTTCTGCAAACGAGACTTCTAGTTTCCAGATGTCTTTAGACGGCAAGAACATCACCGACGTGATTTCTGTCCCCAAGAACGAAGGCGAAGACAACTACGACGATTACAGTAATGTGAGAGCGACAGTGGAACTCCCTACAGGTGAGCACATCTTGCGATTCACGGTGACCGGCTCCTGGATGGACGTAGATTACTTTATGTTCGAACCGCAAGGAGCCTGCCTCGAAGAACCTTGCACACCAAGTGCTATCGCAAAATTTGAGACGCTGACCAAAACGGAAAACTACCGTATTTTCGACATGAACGGCAGCTACTTGGGCATGGTACGCGCAACAGGAATGCAAGAACTCAGCTCAAGCACAAAAGCCCTCGTAAGACACGGCGGTTTACTCATCGCAAAAACTGCTGCCGGAAAGACGTTGCGGCTCAAAATCGCAAAATAAAGTTCTATTCAAGCCTAAAACTTAAGCCCATTCGGAAATGTCCGAACGGGCTTTTTTACAGCACCTGTTCTACCGCTTTACTGCAAGCGCTTTACAGCAAGCGTCTTATTCCCTGCCGTGAGGCGTACCACGAATGCGCCGCGGCTCATGCCGCCGAGATCAAGCGTCACGGCACTGCCGGAGAACTTTTCCGAATAGAGTAAGTGACCCTGCATATCGAACAGGCGTACCATCTTGAGTCCCGGCACATCGGCAAGCACATGGAGCAGGCGACCTTCCAGCGAGAACTGCACCTGCGGAGCAGCGACACCGGCAATAACAGAGCTAACCGATTCAGAAGAACTCGATTCCGGCAACACCGGCTCACTGGAAGAAGATTCCAAAACAGCCTCGCTACTGGAACTCTGCTCACTGCTGGAGCTTTCTACAGAGGAACTGGATTCTTCTTCGGGGCATTCCGAAAGCGACATGCTCTTCGCAGTTGTAAAGCAGGCTCTATCTGTTCCATCAAGCACAATGTTATAAATGCCCGGAACCGAAGTAGACCCTCCCCTATTCACATAAGTGAAGTTCGCATAATATCCGTTTGCTGCAAGCACCGCATTTATCGCCACTCGCTGGTGATTCACATCGCCATTAGCGTTATTCTTGGTCACAAAAATCGTCTTGTCGTAGTCAATGTACCACACATAGACACCATTCTGGCGACCGCCACCCCTAATCAGCGGCACATAGGCATCATAGCTTTCGGCGGGGCGGTATTCTACAATGTAGTATTCATCGGCCTGCATCGGATTCGTGACCGAATAGGCTTGCATTTTGCTCAACTTTTTCAGAGAATAGACAGAATCCGCCTGCAACTCCTCAAGCGTCAGCCAACCCACGGATTCCTTTTCAAAGGCGGAATAGCCCATGGGGGCATTACCTTCATCGGTAGAAGTTCCATTGTACATTCCAACCGACATGATATCGTAAATGCTAGGACCATCTATCTGCCTTTTATTTTCATCCCTGCCATAATGGTCACCTAGACCCATCACGTGGCTAAATTCATGGGCAAAAATTCCCATCTTGTTGATTTTTGAATTCCTGGATCTATCGGCATATTGGGCTATAAAAACATAGGCATCGAATGTGTAACCGCCGGCTTTGTAAGCAGACGGGAACCACTTATTTTTAGAAGATCCGTTACTCTGCATCCAGAACTGATGTCCCCAGAAAAGATCGCTTTGTTTAAGGGCGTCTTCTTCCATGCCAGGGAACAAGAAAAAGAATCCGTCTACATTCGATCCGCTGGAACAGTATTTCTTGGCATTGGCCAAAAAATCGGCACGTTTGGCCAGTTCATCTAGCCCCATGGCCACAAACTTGCCTTCCTGGAAACTAGAATCGTAACCAAAATCCGTGAGGGCCGCATTGAGATTTATCGGATACACATCGAAATGCGGATCAAACAAGCTGTCCGATACGAACAAGAAATAATCTCGAAGGCTTCCAATATTCCGGTTTTCGCTATAGCCCGGCTTATTCAAGAAATCGGCAAATTTCGCGGAATCTCCATGGGCTTTGTCGGTAGTCCCAATCAGCAGCACAGGAAACCTGCGTTCTCCGATAGTCCACCTTGAAGGAGTCGGGCGATTAAGCGCTACCGAGACACCATCCTGATTGTACGCCATTACAGCGGTTTGCCCTACAGAAGAATTCTGCTTTGACAAGTTCTGCGTTAACGAACTGTCCTCGGGAAATCGGCCTCCACGCAATTCTTCATGTTTCTGGTGGGCCGCCTCCTGATTCAACCCGTTCAAAAAGGACTTTTCTTTGTCGGTACGGTCTTCTACATTCTTTGCAATTACACCGGAAGGTCCGCCGTCTTCGCCGACATACACGCAATTGCCTGCGGAATCCAACATGACAAGGTATCCATCAGACGTTTCTGCATAATGGTAATGCTCATCGCCAAAATAACGAATCGTGACGGAACTACCATCTTTATTGGAAAGCGTCTGAAAACTAGGTGCAGCAGGACGGGCAAAAGCCTGTGTAACCAAGGCTCCTACCGCAGCAACCAAATAGAGTGAGACAACCTTATTCATGACCCAAAATCCTTTTCTCTAAAAATAATCCATTTTTAGAGAAAAAGCATGTTCTCTACAGGAAAAATCGTGTTAGCATTGTGCAAAAAGAGATTTTCCAAATATCTTTTTATGAATTCGGTATAAAAAGCCCCATTTTTTCTCTTTTTTAAGCATTTTATCGAATTTTCAAGACGTTTTACCAAAGTTAAAATTTTATTGACATTGTTCTCAAAAATTATATATATTTAAATCGTGAACCGTTTTCTAGACATCTATCAATTTACGCATTTTCGTAAATTCCTGGAAGAATACCAGGTGGCCCGCGCCAAAGCGGAGCCCCATTTTACCCGTACTGAAATTTGCAACCTTCTGGGCCTCGAAAAGAGCCGCAGTTACTTTGCCGATGTGGTCAGGGGCAAAAAGGTTAGCCCCCGCATGGTGGCCAAATTTATCGAAATCCTAGAACTCGACAAGAAAGAAGCCAAATATTTTGAAACCCTGGTGGAACTGGACCAGGCAAAAAGCGATGCCGCGCGCAACGCGGCCATGCAAGAAGTCCTAAAGTTGCACCCAAACCCGCAGCACATCTTAAACGAAGACGCCTACGAATATTATAGCCACTGGTACAACAGCGCCCTTTTCGCCATATTGGACGCCATGGATGTAGATGACGACATGACACCAGTGCAAAAGCGAATCTTCCCCAAAGTGCCCCTCGGAAAGCTGAAGGATTCCCTCGCCCTCTTGGAAAGGCTGGGACTTGCCCGCAAAAACGAGGACGGTTTCTGGAAACCCACCAAAGAAAGCATCAGCAGCGGCCCCTATAACAACGCCGACTTAATTAAGCAATACCAATTGCAATGCTTCGAACTTTCGAAACAGGCCCTGATGACGCCGCCCAAGCAGCCGACCGTCATGAGCACGCTCACCTTTAGTATTTCGAGCGAAGCATACAAGAAACTTGAAGCCGAGCTGCAGGAATTCAAGGCGAAAGCGAGACGCATTATCGGCGAAGACAAGGAACAGGCCGACGGCGTTTACCAGATGAACATTCACCTGTTCTCAAATTTAGATTAGCCACTAACGTTAGGGATGTAAAATGAAAAAAGAACAAATTAAATCTTATTTGTCCCTTGTCGTTGCGGCAATGTTGTCACAAGTTGTGGCATGCAGCCCTCCTAGCGACGCCAACGAATCGGATCAAGCTGGCGTGCTCACCGAGACAGAATCCGGGCACACCGTGGCTTTCGCTATTTCAGAAGAACTAGAACTAGACCATGTCGTGGTTCCCAAATCCGCCAAGAAGTCCGGCAAAGTCCAGTTCGCACTGACCCGGATTGTAGACGGCAAGACCGAACTGATGGACACCGCCACAGTCAAATACGGCGACTATGCCGTATTCGAAGACATAACGGGTGCATACAGCGTCGTCGCCACCGCCATAGGGCTGAACGGCGAAAAAGACACGCTCTACGGTGCCGACATTTTGAAACGGAACGACATTGACACAGTACACGTCCTCGTTCAAAAACCGGCCACCCTCCGAATTTCGACCAATTACAAAATTTGGGAAAATTCCGATTCCGTCAATGTATTCGCCAAAGGCGACACGCTCTGCATTACAGGCACGCTCGCTTGCAAGCAAGTCACCAAAGAAGACATTAAACAAGGCTATGTCACCCTCGGAAATATTCCGCTGTTCGACAACGACGATGTTGCAAAGCAAATTGAGATTTCTAACGGCGAAGATTTCCGCGCTGTCGGAGTCACGCTGAACCTGAACGCCGGTGACACTCTGTTCGTTGACAACGTCTTGAGCATCAAACATCTCTACGACATCGAGCTTACCTTGCCGAAGTCAGACCTGTTCGATTCCCTGGGTGAATACTCGCTAGATTCGCTTATAGTGCCGATCCATTTCTGGTACAACAGCAAATCTTACATAAGAAGCGCCAGTTACTACACAGATAAATTTATTGACGCTCAGAAAAACATTCTTCTTGGACCAAGATACAGCAGAGTGTTCGCAGAAGACTCCTTTTACGCCTGGTATGTGATTCCAAAGATGGATTCCGTCACGACGTTGACCGCATTCGAAGGAAATATCAACTGGGGCAACGCTATTCCGTATGGCCGCATTCGCGAGTTCGTTTCTGAACCCGTAACCGATTCTCTCCTTACGACCTACACGGTATTTACCGACAGCAGTTTCGCACTTTCGTTCTGGTTCGAACTGGATAGTCTTGAAAAAGACGGTCGCTTGTTCTACTCGGGCACAGACAGCCTGGGCTTTGAAATCCGCCGTTGCGAAAAGGATTCCACCGCGCTCTGCACCCGAATCTACAACGGCATCGACACATCCTCTACCGATTCTATCGAATACGGCAAGGCAAACGTCATTGACGGCAAGCGCCACCACTATTCATTCGTCATTCACAAAAAACACTTGACGATTGCCATAGACGGCGAAACGGTTCGCGACACCGACATCAAGTTTTCGACAGAATTCTTTAAGCTGGAAGGCATCTACACCGGTAGCGCCCCAGCGCAAGACGTAATGCTCTACTCCTTCGGCGATTTCATCAAGTACAAGAGCGACAAGAACTGGACCCGCCTCAAGGCCTGGCTCTACGCCTTCTACGAAATGCAGAAATAAATTACTCGCCCACGACGAGTTTCAAATAAATTTCCTTCAGAGCGTCGCCCCACAGGTACATAAACGGGGCTGCGACGGCAAGGAACGGACCAAACGGAATCTGGCCTGCACCCTCGTCTTCCGCATCTTCTGCGGAGGCGTTCTTATTTTGCGAAGCCTTGTTTTGAGCAGCCTTTTTAGCGGCGCGTTTTTCGGCAATTTTTGCATATGGCACCATGATCAAGATGCCAAGGATCGAGGCTACCACCAAGACTTCGACCGCGCGGGTCACACCCATAATCGCACCAAAGCCGGCCAGCAACTTGACATCGCCAAAGCCCATGGCAGCCTTGTTCAGCACCTTGGTAGCCACCCAGCCGAGCAGGTAAAGTCCACCGCCCGCAGCGACGGCGCCCACAATGCTTTCGACCGGTGTCATGCCCCCCGGAATAAAGGAGATAATAAGGCCAGCTACAATGCCGCCCACCGAAATGGAGTCAGGTATTAATTTGTACTTAAAATCAACTGCACTCACCGGATAAATGCCAAGCAGCAACCAAAAGAGCGCCAAGGCATCGGCCCAGACTTCAAGGCTCTGTACCGGGGCACTAAAATTCGTAGTAAAGCCCGTAGCCGCATACAGGGCAAGAGCCCCCAAAAGGCCACACAGGGATTCCCCGATAGGGTAGATGATACTAATCGGCTGCTTGCAGCAGGCACTTTTGCCACGCAAAATGAGCCAACCCACAATGGGCAAGTTGTAATACAGCGGAATATGCTTCTTGCAAAGGGGGCAGTGCGACGGCGGGTTAATCAGCGAAATTCCGCGGGGCATGCGATACACAATCACGTTGTAAAAACTACCTACGCAGGCTCCCAGCACAAAAAATACGGCCAGACTGTACCAAAGAGGGATTTCTTCCATAAAACTAGCTCCATCGGTGCAATTTATCACACACGCTTTACGAATAAAAAAGATAGATTTAAAGTGTAAAAATTGTTTAGTATTTAATTGAGGATGTGCTATGCGTGTACCCCATTTTTTATTGTTCACCCTCGGCCTTAGCGCTTCGCTAGCCCTTTTCGGATGTTCCAGGGAATCTTCCGTAAAGGAAAACGTCAACCTGAAGAACAACCACTCCCGGGTTTTCATCTTCGACAGCCCCATCGTGGACCCGACCGCGTTTGCCGACTCCATGGCCAACGTCGCCGTTGCCGAAGGGGACACCATCCCGGACACCCTGACCGTTACCGTTAACGATACCGTCTACATGATCGGTCTTTTGCCCTACAATGTGGACAAGATTTTCCGTTTCCAGTGGACGCTGACCAAGAAGGACGGCAAGGACACGACCATCATCGGTGGTAACGCCAAGCCCCAAGCCTGGGCATACGCAAAGCCCGGCCTCTACGAACCCAAATTCGTAGCCTTCGACGGCAATAATGCAACCGACACTGCCGGAACAGCCACCCGCAAGGCATGGGTCAAGGTTATCGACACAAAACCCACGCTGATCGTTCCCAAGGACACCCTCTGGACCAAGCATGACGGAGACATCACCTTCCCCATCCTTGCAAGCGACTCCTTTGGAACCATTACAAGCATTAAGGTCGACCTGGACGCCAGCGGCAAGAAAGAATCCGCCAAGAACTGGAAGTACGAAAAATTTGACGACAACGACTCCCTCTACCTGACCATCAAGAACAAAGAAGCCAAGATTGACTCCCTTGGTAACCAAAAAATTTACGTCATCGTAGTCGATGACGACGGCAACGAGACCAAAGACAGCGTGAACCTGCACTTCAACCGCATTCCGAGGCTCAAAGTCATCTACCCGCAAGATGGCGCCCGTCACAACATCAACGACCGTTTCTATTTCTACTACGAAGGTGAAGACGACGACAACCCGCAGAACCTCCAGTACTTCATTTACGCACAGGTTTCCAAGAATGGGCAACCCCCGCAAAAGGCCTTTACCGAAGAAGACCTCATCGCCAAGGCTTTCACCTCCAGCATCTTCGAGCCAATCGACAAGAAGGGCAAGAACGTCATTACCCTGATTAGCGACCCCAGCAAGCAGTTGACTGGCCGCATCTACTGGGACATGTACGCCACAGACGGCTACGACATCGTAAGGCTTACCCGCATTTCTACAGGAGACAACTCTAGCCGTCCGTGGAACTTCTATATCGGCGACCTGAGTTCGAGCCAAGGTACGTTTACCGGTACCGCCAAGTATCAGGGACGCGACAGCCATTCTGGCATCCGAGTGGAATTCAACAACGGCAACAAGACCTTTGACGTAACTACCGACGAAAAGGGCAACTACACCGTCAAGGTGGATGCCGGCAGCTACACCGCCACCGCCATTTCCGATTCCCTCAAGGAATACGCCGACTCCACCATCAAGAACTTGTACGCCGAATCCGGAAGCGTAATCCGCATGGACGAAATCGTGTTGAAGGATACGGCGAAGCCCTACCTGATCGTGAAGAACATCGACACCCTTACGAACCGTGAACTGAGCCAGACCATCTACGCCCGCGACCTGGGTTCGCGCCTGGATTCAGTCACTGCGGCAATTGACGGCAAGTCTCAAAAGCTCACTTGCACCAAGAGTGACAACGACGCCATTTTCAATTGTCCCCTAGCCTTGAACAACCTTACCGACGGCAACCACAAGTTCGTCTACGGAGCCAAGGATAAGGCAGGCAACACCGCAAAACTGGAACAGACCATCACCATCAAGGCAACTAAGATTGCTCTCGATGTTAACGGAGACAAGAACGCTCGCATTGGCGAAGGCGAATCGCTCGTATTTACCGCAACTGTCAGCGAAGCCATTCCTGCACCCAAGAAGGTCGAATGGTCTTGGGACTTGGATGACACCAAGAAAACGGTCAATGTCGACGAAAACGGCAAGGCCACCATCACTTATACTTATGAACAACTCAAGGATTTAGCGACCGCCGGCAGCGAATACCTGATGATGGTATCTTACACAGAAAATGGAGCTGATGCTAAAGCTCAGGTTAAATTCGGTATCCGCGGTGACGACCCCTCTATCATCTTTACTGAGCCTGCTTTCGACGACACTGTAAGCCTTAATGACGCAGTTGCATTCAAGGTTAAAACCTATCCGGGCAAGGCCAGCACAAGCATGATAATCAATTGGAACTGTTCCAACAGCGACAAGATGGCAACCGGTTACACCTGCCCCGCAGACGACACTCAGGAAGCAAACATTGCTTATAAGGCTGTAGGCACATACACGGTTACCGCAACCGTTACAGACCAAGACAAAAAATCTGGCACAACCACAACCAAGATAATCGTGATAAACGACCCGCCCAGCATCAACGTTTCGACAAAGAACAAGAGCAACGAATACAAGATTGGTTCCTCCGTAGATGTCGATTACAACGCCAAGGATAAGTTCGGCACCATTAACCAGATTAAATGGGGCTGCAACAACGGCAAAGTCATATTCGACCACAACAAGACCTTCGATTCCCCCGCCGCCAGCGTTTCGGGTTCCATCAAGGTCGAATTCCCCGGTGGCCAGGACGTCAAGGACAGAACCGAACATACCTGTATTTTCATGGCTATCGACGATGATAACGAAGAAGCCTCCGATACGATTTCGTTCATCCTGTTGAGAGACCCGCCCACCGTGCGCCTCGCAACCAAGAAGGACACCGTAAAGATCAACAGCGAACAGACAATCAAGGCCATTGCAACCGACAAGTTGGGTTACATCGCCGAATACGCCTACGCCTGTAGCGAAAACAAGTCCGACCTCAAGAACCCCAATTGGAGTATCATGGGCGGATCCGAAACCAAGGTGCGTATGCCTTCTACCGCAGTCAAGGAATACTACTGCGTGGTACAGGTCACCGACGATGACGGCAACACCGCCAGGGACACGGCTCAGTATACCATCCTCTTGGGCCTCCCGACCGTAACCGCCTACGTGAACTATAGCAGAGTAACCATCAATGACGAAGTCGAACTTAACGCCCACGCCCAGGATTCCCTCGGTCAGCTCGTGAAGTACGAATGGGGCTGCGGCTCTGCATCGGCCGAAAATATCGGTTTCACCTATTCTTCTACTTCTACGCCTCGCAAGACCATGAAGATGCCCGCAACGGCACAAAACGGCTACAAGTGCATTGTCCGCGTCACCGATGACGACGGCAACACCGCCAAGGATACAGTCTCCATCGACATTATCCAGGCACCGCCCACGGTAACGGTTGCAAATAAGGAACTGACGGTCCGCGCAAACTTCAACATTGCCCTGAAGGCAACCGCCAGCGACGACAACAAGCTGCCCTCTGACCCGGGTGAAATCGTAAAGCGTGAATGGAGCTGCGGCTCTAACAGCCAAGTCGAAAACAACTGGAAAAAGGTCAGCTCTCTCGATACCGTATGGAAAGCTCCGGCAGTCCAGCAGCTCATCTGTATCGCCCAGGTGACCGATAACGACGGCAACACCGCCAGAGACACCATCACCATCAAGTACACCACCGAAATTCCCATGCTCTGGGCAGACGCGGATTCCATTTACGTGAATCCGGGCGATCCCTTCACCCTGAATGCATCCGTTAACGACGCATGGCAGGGCATTGACTGGTTCTCCTGGGAATGCGTCGACGCCGCAACCGGCAAGACCATGGAAAAGAAGGTCACTCAATACGACTACGAAGCCAACGGCAAGTCCTTCGCCATCGGAAAAGACTCCAGCTATTCCGAACAGGGCAAGAACATGTACTGCATTATTTCGGCCCGAGAAACAAGCGGCAAGGACGTCCTAAAGGACACCACCAAGGTAAAGATTCTGAAGCAACACCCGAAGGGCGTCATCACGGCTGCAGATACCGTTTACCTGTGGAGTGGCGACGAATCCGTCGATGACAAGGCCATTTACTACTACACCTCCGAATGGGGCGGATTCCATTCTGAAAAGGGTGAACTGGGCGACCCCAACAAGCAGGATTACTGGTGGAAGTTCAGCAATGTCGATGGCAACTTCTATCAAGGCAACACCGACGGTACCCTGGATACGAACATTGCCGAATTCAACACGGCATTTATCCGCAGGACCCGCGAAGGTTCTGTCACAATCACTCTGGATTACCGCGACAGTACGACCACTTCGCCTAGCAACGCCTTCTACAGTCGCCACCGCGCCCCTGAGTACAGCCACAAGGTTTACTTCAGCAAGGCCTGGAAGAACCAGGGTAAGGATACCATTATCGAAAAGACATCTTCGACCATCGCACCGTCCTTTGCAATTGTGAACCAGGTTCCCACCATCGCCTACGCAACAAACGATTCCAAGGTAACTGTAGCCAAGCTAAATGGCAACAGCTGGACAAGCCTCGGTTCCATCGAGGTCACCGGCAACATCAAGAAGATTGGGGCCATTGCCCATGGCAACAACTTCTATGTGGGTATTCTCGCTGACGATCTTTCCATCTACAAGTCCACCAGCGGAACCTCTGCTCCCGCCAAGGTCAGCTCGCCGTCCCTCACCGGCATCAAGGACTTCAAGCTGGTGGGCAAGGATTCCGAATCGGCACCTCATGCCGTGGTTATCGGTTCTGACGACAAGATTTACATGTACGATAACAGCGGATCCAGCTGGACAAAGAATTCCAAGTTCGGTTCCATCGACAGCAAATTCACGGAAGTGGATGCCATCTATACCGATGACGGGTACTTGATTGTGGCCGGCGTGAACAGCTCCTACAGAGTTCACATCGGTTACTTCTCCAAGAACGACTACAGTTCAATCGAGAAAAAGCAGTTCAACGTCTCCGATATCGGACGCGCCAAGATTACCTCTAGCGGAAAGAAAATCTACATGGTGTACTTCAGCCGCGGAGTCGAAACCTACGGTCCCCGTATCGCAACCGGCACCATCAACAACAACAATATCAGCTGGGAACAGACCGGTGCAGTCATTCGCGAAGGTATTTTCACCAACAACATCAACCTCGTCGCCAGGAATGGCGTCGTCTACGCGGCCTTCGACAACCGCGCCCAGATTTCGCAGGTTGACGTTTACCGCTACGAAAATGGCAAATGGCACCTGTACGGCGAAAACCTGCTGCCCTACTTCAACGCAGTATTCTACACCCTCCGCGGTTATTATCTGCGCGGCATCGCCCCCAGCCTGGTATTCGACAATGAAGGAAAGCTTTATGTCTCCATGCTGGCGCAAGAAGGCAGCGGCGGACCCAAGCGCAACAACGGCCCGCTTGTCATGAAGTACGTGGCCGACAACTGGAAAGTTCACGACAACAAGGATTAAGAATGAATATTGAAATTGCTACTATCTGTGATGCAGCCACCGCAAACGGTGCCGGCGGACGCTTAAACATTCTCGGCGCATTTGACCGTATTTTTGCAAACTTTCCGCTGGTGATACCGCAGTGTTCGACGGCGTTCCGCATCCGTTACGCCCGCAGTGAAGCCGGGCTGCACGAGCTGACGCTCGTATTCGAAGATGTGTGCGGCAAGCCCATTGTGCCGCCCATGCAGTCCAAGATTCCCCTGGAACCGGTGGCACAGGGCTTTGACACTGCGGCGGTGAACATGGTTCTTAATTTGCAGCGTTTCCAGATCAAGCGTCCCGACAAGTACATTATCCGCCTTCTGGTAGACGGCGAAGAATTGGCCAGCTTGCCGCTGTATGCACTGGAAGCTCCCCAACAGGGAGGCCAGGCTCCAGATGCCCCCATTGCCCAGGGCGAACAGGATTTGCCTAACTAATACCTAGAAGATACGGCAAGACAGAGTGCGGCACGCATCGGAGCTCCGACGGCAGCCGCATCCAAGTCCACAAAATGAACCTTATAAGGTTTCGAATCCGGTGCATCAACAAGCATCGGATTTTTTTGCATATCCCGGCGAAGGGAGCCTTCAAAGAAATCCCCGCCTACGCACTTGTAAAAAGCCTCTTTGCGGCACCACAGCCTAAAGAATTCCCCTTGGGCCGCATCGCTTTCCATATTCGCGAGCAACGCTGATTCCTCTTTGCTGAAGAACCGATCTGCAAGGTGCAGACGCTTGGGCGAAAACCGTTCCAAATCCACCCCGATGCGGAGCTGATCCAACGAGCCGCGCTCGCCAAAAGCGCATACACAGAAACCATCGGAATGGGTCCAGTTCACGTCAAAATCCAGCTTCGGGAATTGCGGACGGGTATCTTCTTTAGATTCCACCAAGTCGGCGGTCGTTACAGGGGCGCCGCAATAATCCGATAAAATGCCGAAAATCACCGAGCGATGGTCCGGTTTTTGCGCAAATCCTGCCAAGTGAACCACTCCCAAAGGAGTCTCCACATCGAGCCTGTGGATTTTGCGAACGGTGTCTATGGCAATATTATCGTTCATAGATTGTTCAACACAAAGATAATTTCTAGTTTGGGGGCATGAATTTGACTTTCTGCAAAAAAATCGCCCTAGGCACAGTTGCCCTAATGCTTGGCGCATGCGGCGACATCAACAACAGCTGGGAAGCCAAAGGCGGTGGATACATCAAGTACGAAATCGACGATGACGGCCCCTACACCATAGAACTGGACAAAGACGACGTAGAGCCACCGTTCTATGTCAACAACAGCCACCGCTACTTTTATTTTTGCTCAAGGATCTCGGAAAGCGAACGGGGCGACCAGATATCGCTAATGGTCAACAACCCGAAAACCGGCACCGCACTCACCCCCGTGGCCCAAGCGCAGTTAAATGGCCGAATGCAGTATGTCACCTGGCTTCGAGTGAAATCCACCCTACAATCTCCCCTGATTTCGAAAAAGAGCACAATCAAATTCGACGAAATCATCAACGATTCGCTCTGGACAGCCGATTTGGACCTGTACTTTAAGGATTGTCGCACCGGAAAATGCATCGACAGCCTCCCTCCGATCCATTTGACCGGCCGACTGCGCTATTGGGTCCCCGCCGACGAAAGATAGCGGCAAAAACCCCTTGACAAAGCAGAAAATCTTTTCTATAATTGGTCTCACTTCGGTCGATTAGCTCAGTTGGTTAGAGCGCTACCTTGACATGGTAGAGGTCACAGATTCGAGTTCTGTATCGACCACTCGAAAAAAGCTCCGCAAAAAGCGGAGCTTTTTTCGTTTACCGGTCTTCTAGACTTGCCCCCGAATCGGCGAGCCGGACAATATAGAAGAAGCCGCCCCCGAAGGAACGGCTTCTATTTTTATAAGGAGTAAATCCTTAGATTATCCGAAGAAGTGAACCTTCGCAAGGACAATCATCATCACCCAAGAGAGCACCAGGCCGCCGAGACCCATGATGACACCGGTAATGGCCATGCCACGAGTGTCGGTGTAACCCGTTGCGTGAGCAAGGGCGTTGGGAGGAGTAGAAATCGGGAGGCTCATGCCAAGAGAGCTTGCAAAAGCAACAGACACGAGGAGAGCCGTCACGCCACCGAGACCTGTCAGGTTACCCTGGCAAGCGATACCCACGGCGCAAAGAATCGGCACCAGCAAGGTAGCGGTCGAAGTGTGGCTCATGAAGTTGGCCATGAACAAGCAGATGATACCGCAACCCACCATGAGGGCGATCGGAGACCAGCTTGCAAACGGAATCGTCTTGATCAAGTGAGCGGCAAGACCCGTTGCGTTCAGGCCCACGCCCAGAGCGAAACCACCTGCCACGAGCCAGAGCACATCCCAGCTCATTGCGTTCAGGTCTTTCTTGGTAATCACGCCAGTCAAGGCAAACACGGCCATAGGAATCATAGCAATGGCGTTATCGTTAATGCCGTGGACACCCTTACCGGTCACCCACAAGACAACGCACACAACAAAGGTAATGTACACGATAATGGCCTTGGGGCTGGTATCAAACTTGCCGGCACCTTCAATATTCAAAGACATTTCCTTCATCTGAATCGGATAAATCTTGAGGAGCAAGATCCAGGCGATCACCATCAAAATAATCACGTACGGGATACCGAAAGCCATCCACTGACCGAAGCTTACCGGGTTTGCAACCAGGTCGCCACGGGCAATAGCGTCGTTCAAGGCACCAAGGGCGATAGCGTTAGGAGGCGTACCGATCG
>JAFXLS010000002.1 GCA_017530965.1 Fibrobacter sp. | reverse complement strand
GTTTACGCCGCCATGCAGTACCTCGAAAAGATGGTGAACGAAGGCGAAAACTTCCCGCTCACCCACGGTACCGACGACACGTTCGACAACCTCTCCAGCCACGGCATTTCCGTGTACTGCGGTAGCCTCTGGATTGCAGGTCTCCGCGCCGCCGCCAAGATTGCAGAAATCCTCGGCGATAAGGCTCAGGCCGACACCTGGAACGCCAAGGCCGACGCCGCCAACAAGGAATTCGACGAAGCATTGTGGGACGAAGCCGAGGGCTACTACCACTTCTTCGTGACCCCGATGGAAGCGAAGGACGTTGTGGCTGACAAGCTCCCGCAACTCGCCGACGCTATCAAGGAAACGCTCGTTATCGACGGTTCCAACGTGAAGGCAGCCCTCAAGACCATCAACGAATGGCTGAACTCCGGCGAAATCCCGAGCGACGTGGAACTTTCCAAGAACGAACTCCGCGGACTCAAGAAGGCTTGGCTCACCGCCCAGTGCAAGGACGCCTTTACCGCCAGCTGGAACGCAAAGATTGCCAACGACTGCGACGACGTATTCGCCGACACGATGCTCGCCGACACGTACCTGCGCCTGCTCGGCCTCAAGCCGATTAGCGACGAGAAGAAGGCGAAGGCCAACTTGCTCCGTGTATTCAACACGAACTACAAGGCCAACAGCCCGCTCATCGGTGCAGCAAACCTTGTGCGTAAGGACGGCAGCCCGCTCGACGAATTCAACTTTCAGGCTCACGACGTGTGGATTGGCATTCAGTACAGCATCATGTGCGCCATGATGCACCACGGCCTCGAAAAGCAGGCTGCCGACATGGGCGATTCCATGATCCGCAACCTCTACGAAGAAGCCCGCATCCCGTTCGCCGCACCGGAAGGATTCAACGGCTCCTGCCGCCTGCACCCGGAAGCGCTCGTGAAGGCTTTCGGCCTCAGCGCTACCGCCGCCGACAAGATGCACAAGGAACTCCTGAAGAAGGGCGCCCTGCTTGCAGACTCCCGCATCAGCCCGAAGCTCCCCCGCAACCTGCCCGCCTTCACCAAGGCATTCGGCAGCATCGCGAAGGCCAATAAGGTTGAAGCAAGCGCGCTGTTCATGCTGCTCCACAGCACGGCACTCAAGTACACCGCCGGCAAGTACTTCCGCCCTGGCATGGTGTTCGCTCTTCTATATTAGTATGCTCCGCTCCAGAGGTAAGCTCGTCTCGCTCACATGGCCTTGGCCTTTGGCCAACGAATGTTCGCTCAACGACTTACCTCTTTCGCCTACGCTATACTAATAAGCCCCGTTTTTCCGGATATAGCAAAACAGGTGTCCCGAGCGGGGCACCTGTTTTTCGTGAGTAGCAAGGAGTAATTACCCTTTCCAATTAGGGTCGACTTCGTACATAATCACATTGACCCAGTACAGAACATCCTTGAACTTGACATATCTGGCCGCCGCATTTTCCGGTTCAATCATGAATTCGATTTTATCAAAGTTGCAGATACACTTGGTCACATTAGTCTGGTCGTAATAAGCCAGCATCAAGGTATCGCCGGACATCTTCTGAGAAACCTTCGCGTCTATTCCGCAATAGTCCTCTACATTTTCCAAAGTCAAGACAGTTTCGCCGTTCATGTAAGTAATCTGCCTTGCTTCAGGGAGACCGGTAGCGGCAGACTTTGCAACGGGCTTGGCAGCAAGATCATCATTCATGCATTTACCTCTTTCAAACCCCTTCAATTCCAAATCCGTCTGATTCGATTCGGGAACGCTATCCTGCGCGGCAGGGATTGTATCCCGAGGCCCCTGTTCATCAGGCGGGAACCCCTTAACAATTTCCATTCTGTTGCCATAATCACCGTCTCTAACAGCAACGAATACCGTGGCATTGATGATTGCAGGATCAGCCTTCACCTTAAAAATCAGTCGGGAATCACAAATGCAATCCGGTTCTGCACTGACGGTATCAAGCGAATATTGTATCATATAAAGAGTATCACCAGATGCCGAGAGGTGAAGGTTTCCGACAATCGGTTGCCTAATGATACTTACCGTTCCGCTGATAGACCTACAATGCATCGACACGTTCTCGACAACGACCGTTGCAGAATCGTCTCCGTCTTCATAACCCAAATAGGTTACAGGAGGCAAGGCCGCATCCAACATGGGGTCCACCTTTTTATCGCGGCATGTTCCAAAGATATCATCAATCCGCTGTACGATTTTTTCTCCTTGCGAAGAAGACGAAAGATCAATACAACAAGTCTCGCTCGACAGGGGAACATCAAAGTTCGAAGACGATGACACCGAAGACGGACTCTGTTCCTCGCTGGACGAAGAAAGCGTCACCTTGCAGCAGGTCGTATCAGGAGGAAGTTCGCTAGAAGACGACTCCTCCACAGCGGAACCGTTGCCGTCAGCAACAGGCTCGGGCGCCGTCGAAGACGAATCATCGCCGCAAGCGAGCAGCGCGAACGAGAGCGCGGCAGTAATCGGCGCGGCTACAATACCTGTCAAAATTTTCGCGTTTTTCATATGAATCCTCCTTCTTGTTTATTCTGTTTTGGGGGTTCCGAAACAGGAGTCAAATCTTCCACCGGAAAAGCATCCCTTCGATTAAATACCGTATAGTCAAAGCCCGAATACCTCTTATCCAGTGAAAATTCAATTCTGGCCGCACAAACACAACCGTATGTAGATCTCTTATTGCGCTTTTCATCGCTCCGCGAATCAGCAACATACAGTGTATCGCTTTCAAGTTTCACCTGAATCTGGCTCCCGTTCCCCAGCATTTTCAAGAACAATTCCCGACTAGAAGCCGCACACGGAACTTCGAGTGCAACATCAATCAAAGTTACCTTGACCCAATCATTCTCCACATATTTTTGGGCGGAAGGCGTGAATCCAAAATCCTTTTTTTGATCAGAGGAATCCAACTCGTATACTTCGCCCAAGCAATAGACTAAAGGACTGTTCGGATTTATGGTATCAGACGATTCCGACGAAGATGACACCGGTATCGGATCCGGCAAAATGTCTTTATCTTCAATCGAACTGCTGCTGACTTCCTTTGAATCTACAAACGACGAGCTAGATTCTTCAACAATTATCTTTACAGACGAACTGGATACCGCAACGGTATCAACATCGTTGGACGAACTCATTTCTATCGGAAGCTCATCCGGTGCACAAGACGAACTGCTAGCCTCGGCAATGGAATTGGGGTCGATTGTTCCGCCCGCCAAAGAACCGCTCGCGGAATCGTCGGAGCAGGCCGCCATAAAAGCAATCGAAAATGCCGTTACGGAAAAAACAAACTTCTTAAGCATGGCGCACCTCTTTAATTTTGTCCGTTACCGGGAAAAACTGGAAATTGATTCTACAAACTTGATCCTGGTCGCTGTATTCGTTCGCAATCGCAAGCACTTTTCTGCAGCAGGCATCGAGTTCTTTTGCAATCCGTTCGCTCGCTTCTTGATTCACGCTGAGCGTGACGCCTGTAAAATAGCGTTCATTCGGTGCATAGCGGTCCACGGCGCGGGCGGCCATATTCGCCATCTCTTTGTGCATGGCCCGAATGGCGATAGGCAAAGCCTCTTTCGAACCAATGACCGTCTGTTCCGTCTGCGAATAGACCTTTTCGCCGTCCTTTTTCAGGAACCCGGCCTTCAGCAAGAATTTCAGTACGTCGCGCACTTCTTCGGCAGACACATGTTCCTTGCATGCATCGGCCAAGTCGCGGGGAGTGGCCCCCGGCATCATCGGGATGAGTTCCCTCAAAACCGGATACTTCCAGGATTCATAATACTGGAAAGCATCGCCATCGACCACGCGCACCTTGTGTTCCAGCGCAATCCTCTGCATTTCGAGGAGAGCCGCCTTCTTGACCTCATCTTTTTCGGCATTGCAGAACGTAACCATTTCGCGGAAGTAATCCGCGTCGTCGCCCACAAGGCCCATCGCCTTCGCGACATCGCCCACCTTGACTTTGCTGAGCGTGCTCTGGCCCATGCACACCAGCTTCAAGAAGTTCGGCGAAGTAAAGCCGGCGCTCTTGCAGAATTCGCGCCACGAGAACGCACCAAGACGCTTGCGTTCATCGTAGTAATCCTGCATAAAGAGGTGATAATCTTTGTATTCAAGTACCGATTTCATACTAAGGAATATATCTTTTTCTCAAGCCCCAGTCAATAAATTTATTATACAAAAACACAGATTTTAACCAAAAATAAGCAATTTTAGTAAAATAATACACATATTATTCCATAAATTATACATTCTGTATAATATAACGCAAAACCCGTATTATGGCGTGGACCGACTTTTCAAGTTCAACACAGCCAAAAAATACGCACGTTTTCCATCGAAGTGGGAGTACAGAATGCAGGAATGGCGACCGTTCTTGCGGCCGCCTTCTTTGCATTACGCCGTCACCAGTTCTGGACGGGTTTTCATTTCATCCAGCTGGATTTGGTGAAGTACCACGTGACCTTCTACGAGGCTCTGCTGCACATCAATAATACGTTGGTTTGTCGATCCACGAAACTTGATTTCCAGGGATCTTTTGGCCAAAATGAAGGGGCCATCAATCAAGATGTCGGCAAATGTCAACAGTTCGAACATTTCAGGACGTACATGGGCAAGATCCATCAGACGTTCGTAGGTATAGCCGGTAAAGATGACCAGGTTCATACCACGTTCCTTGATTTCACGAGCCAAAGGGATCAAAGCCGCAGCCTGGTCCATGGGGTCACCACCGCTAAACGTAATACCATCCAGCAGCGGGTTTTCCTCGATCATATCAAGGATTTCCTCAATATCAATAAAATGACCCCCGTTAAAATCGTGGGTCTGAGGGTTCTGGCAACCAGGACAATGATGGTTACAGCCCTGAGTAAAAATAGTCATGCGAATTCCGGGACCGTCCACGAAAGATTCGGGCTCGATTCCGGCAATTCGCAAGCGAGGATATTCATCCATATAATTATACGCCGTGCTTGACGCGATCGTTCACTTCGGCACGCTTGGCATTGTTGAAACGATCAACTGTACCCACGAGGTAACCCGTGATGCGGCGGATACGTTCGAAGCCAACACCTTCACCGTACTTATGCAGTTCTTTTTCAGACATTTTACTTCTCCTTACTAGAAATTTTTAGCGGATGCCCTTGAAGGCGGGCATAGCCGGATAAAGTCTACGCAGTTCCTTCAGTTTTTCTTCCGAGATGGCATGACCTTCGCTACGTCCGCAACGAGGGCAAACATCGCCAATCACACCTACGAATCCGCAGACAGGGTCGCGGTCCACCGGGTGGTTGATGGAACCATAACCAATGCCGGACTTTGCCATGTGATGCACGATCTTTTCGAATGCATCCAGGTTCTGGGTCGGGTCACCATCCAGTTCGATGTAGCTGATGTGACCAGCATTGGTGAGTGCGTGATAGGGAGCTTCCAAGGAAATCTTCTTGAAAGCGGAAATCTTGTAGTACACCGGCACATGGAAAGAGTTGGTGTAGTAATCGCGGTCGGTAACGCCCGGAATAATACCGAACTTTTTCTTGTCCATGCGAACAAATCGGCCAGAAAGGCCTTCGGCCGGAGTGGCCAACAAGCTGAAGTTGAGGCCGAGACGTTCGGATTCCTTGTCGCAGAATTCGCGCATGTGACCGATAATCTGGAGGCCCAGCTTCTGGGATTCTTCGGATTCGCCGTGGTGCTTGCCCGTGAGCATCACCAGGGTTTCGGCAAGACCGATAAAGCCAATGGAAAGCGTACCGTGCTTGATGACTTCGTCCACGGTGTCTTCCCAGCCGAGCTTTTCGGAATCGATCCAAACGCCCTGTCCCATAAGGAACGGGAAGTTCTTGACCTTGCGCTTGCTCTGGACGGCAAAGCGTTCCATGAGCTGATCGCTCACCAACTGCATCATGCGATCCAGTTCCTTGAAGAACAGGTCCACAGACTTCATCTTGATGGCGATACGCGGAAGGTTGATTGATGTAAAGCTCAGGTTGCCACGACCGAAGCTGATTTCGCGGCTCGGATCGTAATGGTTACCGATCACGCGGGTACGGCAACCCATGTAAGCAATTTCGGTTTCAGGGTGACCCGGCTTGTAGTACTGCAAATTGTACGGGGCATCCTGGAAGCTGAAGTTCGGGAACAAGCGCTTGGCACTCACGCGGCAAGCCAGCTTGAACAAGTCATAGTTCGGGTCGCCCGGATTCAGGCTGATACCTTCCTTGACGCGGAAAATCTGAATCGGGAAGATAGCCGTTTCGCCACCACCCAAACCGTCTTCGGTGGTGAGAAGTAAGTTACGCATAGCCATGCGAGCTTCAGGCTCGGTGCACATACCATAGTTGATGCTGGAGAACGGAGTCTGGGCACCGGCGCGGCTGTGCATGGAGTTCAGGTTATGATCAAAGGCTTCCATAGCCTGGAAGGTCGCCTTGTCGGTTTCTTCGTAGGCCATCTTTTCGGCAAACTTCTGTGCATTCTTGGTGATTTCTTCACCATAAGTCTTGGACAGTTCGCGAGCTTCAGCTTCCTGGAACTTTTCATTCGGCACAAGCGTTGCAACCATGCCCATTTCAGCCATTTCGGTATGGAGCTTCTTCACCACCGGCTGGATTTCTTCTTCGGTCTTATCGGTGAGAAGAATGAGGGCCTTGACGATATTGGAGAGGTAGGCCTTGCGGTAAGTGATGCGCACGCCATCGGCCATGGCGTAGTCAAAGTTCGGAATGGACTGACCACCATGCTGGTCGTTCTGGTTAGACTGAATAGCAATAGCGGCCAAGGCGGCGTAGCTACGGATATCCTTGGGTTCACGCAGATGACCGTGACCGGTGTTAAAGCCATTCTTGAAAAGCTTCTTCAAGTCAATCTGGCAGCAGGTCATGGTAAGGGAATAGAAATCCAAATCGTGGATATGGATATCGCCTTCCATGTGGGCGCGGCTGTGCTCAGGCTTGAGCATCATCATGGTGTAGAAATGCTTGGCGGATTCGGAACCATACTTAAGCATGGTACCCATGGCGGTATCGCCGTCGATATTCGCATTTTCGCGTTTGAGGTCAGATTCCTTGGCAGAACTGAAAGTAATGTCGCGGAGCGTATGCATGAGGCGAGTATTGACTTCGCGCACGCGGGTACGTTCGGCACGGTACAGGATGTAGCTCTTGGCGGTATCGGCATAGCCACCTTCGGTAAGAGCCTTTTCGACAGCATCCTGGATTTCTTCGATTTCGGGAATATTCTTGCCTTCGGATTCAAGTCTGCCCACCACATCGGCAGACACCTTGAGGGCCGTGCTCGTGAGCACGTCATCGCTTCCCAACAAATTCAACTGACTTTGGGCGGCCTTAATCTGTTCGTCGAGTTCGCCCGATGCGCGGAAAGCCTTGACAATGGCGTCGGCAATCTTTTCAATGTTGAACGGCATCTCACGGCCGTCGCGCTTCCTTACAGAAACAATCATCTACCAATCCTTGCTACCCGGCGAACAGGCTCACAATGAGCAAAATTCGTGTCGAGCATACTTTTTTCTTTCAATTCCGGTATTTACTATATCTTGTGTCCAGGTTTTGGGGCGAAGCACAAGATATGGAAAACAATATAATAAATGTAAGTGTCATTGGAAGACATTTTTCAAAAAAAAAACGCTTTTTAAGTAAATTTTAATATACAAAATCAAACTTATCAACAATTCAAAACAGAGGGGCCATCCCCCGTTTCGAACAAAATAAACATAAAAAAAGCTAACGCCTTTATTTATAAGCAGTTAGCTAATTGTAACCATCAAGAGTACTTATCAACAGAAAAATAAAAGTTTTTTGTAAACAACGTCTTGACAAATAAAACTAGTATGACTAGCACCCTATTGGAGCAGTTCTACAACCAAATGAATAGACGCTGAAATTTCAACGGAGTCGGCAACCGAAGACAGAACGGCATCATCACCCCCCTTAGCCATGGCAAAAACTTCGTGGCGGCGGACATAGGAATCAGATCCGCTGTCATCGTCGCGGACGGCAATCACCTTACCCAACTTACCGCCGACACTTGCCGCATAATTTTCAGCCTTTTCAAGCGCCTTCTTGCCCACGGCATGAATCGCTTCATTCTTTAAGGAATCCTGGTTCTTGAGCGTTGCAGACGTATAGTCGATTTCTACATCCATCTCTGCCGAAAGGGCGGCAACAGCAGCGGCGGCCACAGACCTGGAGGAACTCTTGATGGCAAAGGACTGGCTTACCACATAGCCCGTAAGGCTGCGGGTTCCCTTGTCGTAGGACCATTCCTTGCGCATTTCGATACTATTCTGTTCAATATCGGCTTCCGAAATTTCCAGAACTCTCATTTGTTCAAAAATAGAGAACCGGCGGCTCGTCAACTGTTTGAACAAAAGCTCCTTGTCTTTTCCGTGGAGTTCCAGCCTGGCCACCGTCAAGAATTCGTTGGCCTCGTACTTATGGGATTCCGAAGCAGACACTTCGACAGTAGCCGTATTGGAGCTACCTACAACAGACGAAACTTCCAGCGGACGCTTGGAAGCCATGCAGCCATTATCTGTCGTGAGCAGCAAGAAGCCCAGCAGTGCAACCAGCAGGACCAACCCCAGTGTAACCTTGTTCATATACAACCCCTTGTATAAAATTATTTCTTTACAGCAAACAAATTCACGATTGCATTGACAAGCAGGGCAACAGCAATTGTCGTCGTCATGCTAATAAAGGGCATCCAGGGCCAGCTGAATATTCCGCCCAATACAGCGGGCACGCCAAAGGCGGGAATCCCCTGCACCAGAATAAGGCTAGCCATACCGCAAACCACAGCCACAATGACCACCCAGCCACGCAACTTTTTTTCACCCGTTCCGAATACCTTGTCGGCAAAGAAGGCCAACAGAAACATACCCAGAAGCGGACCCGTGAAAAGTCCAGTAAAGAACAGCGCATTCTTAAGGAGGCTCCCCTGCTGGGTTGCCGCAAACAAGGCAAAGAAAATTCCCAGGACGCCCCAAACCACAGTCCAGATCTTGGCACGCTTGAGACCACCAATTCCAGAGTTTTCATCCCACCCCAAGAAATCTCGTTCCGAAGTGTTACCTAAAGAATTAATGGCCCCAGAAAGGCTACTCATGGCAGCCGCACAAATCGCAGCCACAATCAAACCGGTCACACCCACCGGCAAACCGTTTACAATAAAATAAGGGAATACGTCGTTTTGACCCAAGCCCTCGGGGAGTACCGCCGCATGCGCCTTCTGATAATAAACATAGAGTGCCGCACCGACCCAGTAGAAAAGAATCGAGACCGCACAGCCAAGCACCATGGAAAGCACGCTGGAGCGGTTGGCCGCCTTTACATCTTTACAGCTCAAATAACGCTGCACAAACTGCTGGTCACAACCGCGAATGGCAATTTCAAGAATCGCATAGGCAAAGCCTGCCGACACGAGCGTACGCGCATTCGAGATATCCATCGAGGCGTCCCACCACTTGGTCTTGCCCGCTTCGCTAGCAAGGGCGGCCATTTCGCCGAAACCGCCGACCGCATTCGAAATGAGAATCAGCACCAACGCACCGCCGCCAAAGAACACAACGAACTGCATCACGTCGGTCCAGATTACCGCCTTGATACCGCCAAACCATGTATAGAATATGGCCACCGCCGCGGACACGATAATCGCCAGTTTTAAGTCGATATGCAAAATCTGCGCCAGCACCAGGGACGGAGCGAACAGGAGAATGCCTGTACGGAGCAACAAATGCAAGCAATAGAAAATAGCCGCAATCCGACGCACCGGGCGCGAGAAACGGACTTCGAAAAGTTCGTAGGCACTATTGATGCCCGAAGTACGGAACCGGGGAATAAACACGAAGCCCACCACCACGATACTGATAAGAGCCCCTATCTGGAACATGAGGAAAGTCATGTTGTCGCCGTACACATCGGCAGGAGCACCGAGGAACGTCGTGGCGCTAACAGAAGTTGCAATAAGGCTAATGCCCACGGCCACCCAGGGGATAGAGCCTCCCCCAAGCATGTATTCTTTAAGATTCTTATTTCCGCGAGAAACAAAGAGACCTATTGCCACAGAAAGCAACAGATACGCTACAAGGACTATCCAATCGACGACTGTGAACATAGCTCATTTCTTTTTTCTAGTTAAACCGTTGCCGGTTCTTTCTCGATGGTTTCAAACTGCACGACCTGGTTACGGCCACCTTCCTTAGCACGGTACAGCGCCTGGTCTGCATTATTGATAGCCTTCTGCAAGTCACCGTTAAAGCCCTGCGTAAGCAAGAAGGCTCCGACGCTCACCGTGACACGCAAAGGTTCAGCCTGATGCACATCGAACACCAGCTTTTCCACAGACTTGCGGATTCGTTCTGCGGTTTCTACCATGCCTTCGGCATTGGTATCAATCAAGGCCACCACGAATTCTTCGCCACCAAAGCGGGCTACCACGTCGATTTCGCCGCGGATTTCCTTGCTGATGGTATCGGCAATACCCTTGATGACCACATCTCCGATGGGGTGTCCGTAGGTATCGTTCACATGCTTAAAGTGGTCAATATCCATCATCAGGAGACCGATGCTATACTTGCTACGGTCGGCACGAACTTTTTCGGCCCGGAGCTTTTCGAACATAGTCTTCTTGTTGATGAGACCCGTATGACCGTCGCGCATGGCCTGGTCGCAGCCCTGTTCGAACTTGCGGGCGCGATTGTAGGCAAACCCTGCAACACCGGCAAAGGCCTTGAGCAGTTCCTTTTCGTGATCGTTGTAAGGCATGGAACTGCTGCTTTCAAGGCAAATGGCAATTTCTGCTGTCTCGGAATCATGCTCGGCCGCAATAGGCATCACCAAAATCTGGCGCAAGTTCAAGTTCTTGCGTTCGGAATCATTCAACCGAGGCAGGTAGTCCTTGAAGCCCGGCAAGAAGGAACGTTCCATGGGACGGTTACGCAAGAGGGCCAGTACAAAGACGCCCTTGTCCGAAAGCGTAAAGGTCTTGTTTGCGAACTGTTCGGAATCCACACCGTCGCAGAACACCACATGACCATTCATGTCGTCGCCCTGATCCAAGGCGAGAATCGTCAAGCGGTCGTAGGCCATGTTGGCCTTCACGTAATTGATAATCTGCTTGTAAATGTCCTTCACCGTCATGGTCTGGAAGAACTTGCGCAGGTAACTGTAAAGTCCACCGTACTGTTGCAGGGCAATGTGCTTCTGAGCCGAATAGAAGCCCTTGTAGTCCAGCATCGAAATCGCGCTAGCAATAAACTTGAGGGCGCTGGCCGTCGTATCGTTAAAGGCGTTGGGGTAAACCGAATCCATGACCAAGGCTCCTACGCGGAGTCCAGAGGCATGGTCAATCAGAGGCACGGCCACCACCGACTTGATCGACGGATTGTCGATATAGTACATGACACTCTTGGCACCCGGAAGATCGCCTTCCAGAAGGCGGTTCACGTTGGAACGAAACAGCTGGCCCAAAAGGCCCGAAGTTTCAGTAATGCGGGTACGGAGATTTACAGAAATTTCCTTGTCGTTTGCAAAATTGCGGATGCCCCATTCCCTCTGGTTTTCCATCTGCGTAAACACGATGACCGAATTCACATGGGGAACCACAATCTTCAAGGCCAACAACATGTCGGTCATGGAGCGGTTAATATCGGCGTTGGCACGGGCCCAGACCTGGCTCACCTTAAGAGCGGCCTCGGGTTCATTGGCCATACCCTTGGGGGCATTGGAAAATTCGTTCTGCAAAGTCGGGGTAATTACCGGTGTGTTCGTTGTCGAACGATTCTTGAAAATCGTCGGAATGGGAGTCGTTGCTGGCTGCTGGGCGTTCGGACCGGCAAGACGCGGGCGATTCATGCAGGCAAGCACAAACGCGACAACGGCAAAGGGTATCAGGAACAGGAACATTCCCCCCTGGAATGCAAGGCCAAGCAAAAGACCCGCGACCACGAACAAAATTTCTGCAACAGACATATCTATCCCGTTATAAACGGAAGGAACGGTACAGCATTACCACCGAGACGCCGCCATATACGAAATGACTGATCCATGCCGCCCAAAAAGGCGAAAGCGCACCATTTTCTCCCATCTTCAAACCAATTCTTTCTAGGATATAATAGCTAAAAACAATCAAGAGGCCAACCCCGAACTTCTGAGAAAGGCCCCCAGAACGACTATAGCGGTGACAAAGGGCTGCACCGATGAGTAGTACAATCAAATTCATCCAATGGGCAGAACGCTTAAACTGGAGCGCAGTTTCCATGGCTCGGGTATCTTCGCCGGAACGCCTAAGCACATTGATTCGAGCCTTGACCATCTTGGAATCCATTTCGTCGGCAGTCTGGCGTTCGTTAATTAAGTCGCCCGGATAAGTCGTGACCTTTCCGCACAACTTTTCTCGCTGAATCGGATACACCTTGACCGTGCCATCCTTATGGAACTCGCGGCGGTTGCCACGTTCAAATTGCCAACATCCCGGCGGCGGGTCAATGCTTTTCAGTCTAGCAATGGAATCCAGGGAATCCTTGGGAGCATCTTCCACCCAGCGGGCTATTTTAGCATCGTAGCGTTCTACCAGGCGTCCATCTTCGCGGAGGAGCAACACCACATCGCGACCGAAGCGGCCCTTGCCGGAATAATGCCTAAAGAACCAGCTGGCCCTTTCACTGTCGATAAAGGTAAAGTCGCGCTTTTCCTTGATGCGGGGATTTTTCTTTCGCTGGGCGTTGGTTTCCATAGTTTCGAGACGCTTGTGGTTTGCATCAGGAAGCCAGAGTTCGCTCATTTCGTAGGAACCAATCGACACCAGGACACCAAACACAAAAATCGGGACCAGCGTCTTGAACGGAGCCTGGCCGGAACTCTGCATGGCACTCATTTCAAGGTGGCGAGTCATGTTACCGATAGAGGCAAGCACCGCAATAAACAAGGCCACCGGAGAAATCAGGTAAAGCATGTAGGGCAGGTAACTTACGTAGTAATCAACAGCATCCTTGGTATCACGGGCAAGCCAAGTCTTGATGTTACCCACAAAGTCAATCACCGCAAACATCAAGATTGCGCCCAGGAGCACAATCAGGAACATCTTCAAAAAATTCCACATCATGTACCGGGTGAATTTCATCCAATCCTCCTGGTAAAGAATCCGAAGAACTTCTTGAAGAATCTGCCAACGGCATGCAAGAACCTAAAGAACTTGGAATCGCCCGAGAAACGGTCACGCACCATGGCAATGGTAATGAATATGCCGAAGGTTCCGATGATAATGTTGGAGGCCCACATGGCAAGCACCGGATCAATCAAAAGCCTGTCCGCCATGTTTTCGCCACCAATCAGGCAAATCCAGTAAATCACGAAAAAGGCAAGGCTGTAAAGGATACCCGTACCGATACCGCCCTTGCGGGCCATAATTCCCAAGGGTGCTCCAATCAAGATAAAGATAAAGCAAGCAAAGCCAGTGCTATACTTCTTGTGGATTTCCACCGTGTACTGCGCCTTGCGCTTGAGTTCCGATTCCATTCGTCCGTACAATCTTTCGGTTGTTTTGAAAGCCGCAATTTCTTGTACCCGGACTCGCTGCAAGGACCGCCTACGCTGGACAGAATCGATCTGCGTTCCGCTTTCCACCGCATCTGGAACAATGGAGTCGCCCAGGACATGTTCCCGCAATTCCACCAAGGTATTCAACCTTTTTTCAAGAGCCTGCTCCCGATATTCACCGTAGCGTTTTTCGGCATCTTCCACGACTTCGGTCATCATTTCGATAGGCATTTCACGGTCGCTGCGGTAGCTGCGGCTACGACGTTCCAGACGATCGTCGACGTTTTTCATGGCCAGGTCTTGAGAGAAGTAACGGATACGGAAGTAATTTTCCGGATTGTCCGCATCGGTCATGTGGGTTTCGCCACTACGTAGGCGGAGCATGAGGGTCGCCCCGTTGTCTTCGTATTCCATGGTGGCGCTATCGGCATAAACAATGCGGGGAGCCCCCTTCTTTTCCATTTCAAAAATCTGAATTCCGTACAAAGTCCCCGTTACGGGGTCAATGCGGTTTACCCAGAGTTGCACATCGGGGAACTGGGTAATGAGCCTGCCGGCATCGATAAACACGTGGGGCTTTTTGCGGGACACCGCATTCATGAGTTCCACGGAACGGTGGTTCGCTTCGGGCAGCACCCAATTGTTGAACACCACCATCAACACCGAAATAAGCATCGACACAAGGAGCACCGGACGCATGAGCGAAAGGGGCGAAACACCGGCCGCCTTGCAGGCCGTAATTTCCTGGTCTCCCGAAAGTCGGCCGAAAGCCATGAGGCTTGCCACCAGCACCGCCATCGGAATGGAAAGCGAAAGCATCCACGCCAAATTCAGCGCAAATATTTCGAGAACGGTAGAAGCCGGTAGTCCCTTAGAAAGAACGTTATCGAGGATTTTAACGAGAAAATCCACCACGAACAGGAACGTGATTCCAAAAAGAGCGGCCAAAAAGGGACCGATGAGCTCTTTCAACACGTAGCGGACTAAAATCATTTTTCTGAACTTACAAAATTTTCTACTTTACGGGAGTAAAGTTAGAATTAACCAAAGAAAAAAAATGAACCTGTTCAAAAAGATTCCCTTATTCCTTTGTATTTTAGCCGAAACAGCATTTTTAGTAGGATGTTCTTCTAGCGGACAAACCAAGATGAAACATACCGAATGGTGCCGTATCCGCTATGAACACGCAGAGGAACTTTTCAAGAAAGAAAAATATGGCCGCGCCACCGACAAGCTGGAAGAAATTCTTGCCACATGCGCAGGTACCGGTTATATGGAACAGGCCCAATTCTTGATTGCCGAAAGCTACTTCAACATGGAAGACTGGATTGAAGCCCGCGGTGAATACGGTAGCTTCATCTTGAATTTCCCGGGTTCGCCCTTTATCGAAACCGCCGAATTCCGCAAAGCCGTTTCTTCGTTCAACATGGAATTCCGCGTGAGCCGCGACGAAGCGAATACCACCGTGGCCATGAAGGACTTTGAACGCTACCTGTCCAACTACCCCGAATCCCCGTTGCGAGACTCGGTGAACTACTACTACAACCTGCTGGTAGAACGTTTGGCAGAAAAGGAATTCCAGACCGCAAGACTCTATCTGCGCATGGACAAGTACCAGGCAGCCGTGATTTACTTCAAGGAATTCCTGGAGACCTACCCCAACAGCAAGCGCCGTACCGAAGCCCTGTTCATGATTGCCCAGGCCTACAACGAACTGGACCAGTTCGAGACAGCCAAGCTCTACCTGAATATTGCCCGCAACGAAGCCTCTCCTGACGACAAGAAAATCCAAAAACAGATTGCAAAGACCGAAAAGAAAATCGACAAGGCCGAAATTGCATTTGCCAAGCGCATGAAAAAGGATTCCCAGAAGAAGCGTTTCTTCAAGGAAGACCGCGAAATGCAGAACTAATGGTTAGTAGGCAGTAGGAAGTCAACAACAGGTGAAAGTTCTTTTAAACATTCTCCTTGTGGCAGTTCTTGCCGTATCTGCCATGGCCGCCGAAGAATCTTCGATCAGCGACCGTTCTAGGCTATCCATCTTTTTACAGCCCGCCGTCTCTTTCTTGGACTTTCCTGAACGCGAATATTTCCAGAACGCCATCGACACGCTCTACTACAGCTTTAAAGAAGATGCATTGACCGAAAGCGAATCCCTCAGCGTGGCCAAGCAGGATTTTCAGAAGGTGAACTTCTGCTTCCCGATTTCAGCAGGGCTCCAATACCAGCTTTTCAAGGACAACTTCATTAGCGCAGGCGTCAGCTTTATTTACGACAATGAATCGGTGGTGCTGACCGACCGCAAGAACCGCACCCACAATTACAGCTATACAATCCAGGGCATGCCCTTTTTCCTGGAATACCGCCTAGGCGTTCCGAGAAACCTCATGACCCTTTCGGGTGAAAGCCTTTTCAGCATAGCAGTACGTTGGTACTGGGTACTGCCGGGCACAGAGATTTATTCCACCTGGGGCAAGCTCGATGCCAAGACTCCCTTACTTGGAGCAGGCTTCGGCGTAAGCGTTGGCTACCTGATTGCAACCTGGAAAAATTTCAACATTTACGGTGACATCGGATACAGCAGCATCAAGGTCGAATCGGACAAGACGTTCTCGAAAATCGTCCCCGATGGTCCCGATCAGAAGGCCAAGTGGAATATTGGCGGACTCACCATGCAAGTTCGCGTTGGTTTCGGCTTATGGAACGAACCTGAGCCTGTTGAAGATAAAGACGACGCAGATGACGACAAAAAAGACCCGGAGGAATAATGAGCATTATTCCTGGCGAGAAGTTGCATTACGCCGAGACCCACTTCAAGTTTAAGCTTCCGTGGTCATTGCTATTCAAGCCCTGGCCCGAAATTTTGGTGGATGCACCGTTTCAGTTTGTACCTAGCGCAAAGCCCCTGCTATGGATTGTCGTGAGAGACGCCCAGCGGTTCCCGACGCTAATAGAAAAAATGGAAATTCATTTTGTCGGGACCGAAGCGGAAACCAAACACATTCCCGAAAGATTCCTGGATTTGCAATTCCAGGCAACGGAACAATTCTGCTTTTACCCGATACACTTGGGAATTCTCCCAGCCGGGCGCTACGAAATCCACTGCAAGATCTACGCCAAGCGCATTGAACCTGGCAGCGGGAAAATCATTGGAAAAGAAAAGGTCTTTAGCCGTTGGAACTATCCAGGATTAAAACCGGAACCCCTCAAGATCCAAGTGCTTGCAGAAGAACCGCCTAAAGCACCCGGCTTTGTTGCAGGCGAAATGCATTGCCACACTTATTATTCGGCAGACCACGTGGAACACGGTGCCTCGCCCGAAGTCATGCAACAGGCAGCCAAGGCGGTAGGCCTTGACTTTGTAAGCTGCACTGACCATGCCTACGATTTTGCCTACACCACCGAAGACTACACCAAAGAGGCCGACACGCCCCTCACCCGCTTCGACGCTTTGCGCGAAGAAGTCCGCAAACTGAATCAGAATGCAGGCATGCCGCTTATGATTGCGGGCGAAGAAGTTTCAGCCGGCAATTCCAAGGGCGAAAACGTGCACATGACCGTTCTCGGCCCCGAAGGTTACTTGCCCGGACTCGGCGACTGCGGACGTAACTGGCTCGACAACAAGCCTACCTTCAAGATTCCAAAACTTTTGGAAATGACCGCGGCGCATTGCTTTGCCGCACACCCGATGCAGCCTATGGGCTACATCGAAAAATTCATTTTCCGTCGCGGTTACTGGAGTCACAAAGATTTGAACCTAGACGCACCTCACAAGATTCGCGGAATCCAATTCTGGAACGGAATCCGCGACGAAGGCTTTAAACTCGGACGACAGTGGTGGATAGAAGAACTGGGCAAGGGCAATTACCTGCTGCCCATTGGCGGAAACGACGCACACGGCGACTTGAACGATACCACATCGGTGAGTACACCGCTGTTCTCGCTCAAGCACACGCGCGATCACGTATTCGGGAAAGTCCGCACAGTTTTGAAATTGGACTCAAGTGTCATCCTGAGCGAAGTCGAAGAATCTAAAAAGAATCTTTCATTAGAAGCTTTAAACGAAGCTTTCGCAGGCGACAACTGCTACATCACCAACGGTCCGGCCCTCTGGTGGGAACGGGGCGAAAAGAAGATTACATTCCACGCCCGCAACACCCAGGACTTCGGCGGAGCCTTCCGCTACATCCGCATTTTCGGTCGCAAGCGTTCTGCAAACGGAAAGCTCTCCCCCAACGAAACCGTTTGTATGGAAAGTCTCGTATTGCCGCCCGCAAAGACAGACCTTACTGTAAATACCGATGACTTTGCTTATCTGCGCGCCGAATGCGAAACCGCCACGGGTCATTTCGCCATGACCTCAGCTGCAGTACTTTAGGAGGAACCATGCCACGCTTTATGTCGCCCTTAAGGCCGCGCTACATGCGTTCCCCGTCGGATATACCTAAAGAAGGCTTGCAGGTACAATCCATAACGCCGACGCCAAACGCAAGCGAAAATTCTTCAAACGGACAGGAGCCCGAAAATCAGGAACCGGAATATCCTGAAATCGTCTGCGTATCCGAGGGCACGTTCCGCCAGATTCGCGACGACAGCCTGGTACTTTTGTCGCAAGGAATTTCGCACCGACTTTTGCGCAGCATCGAAGGTCCGTTCCTGATTTTTGTTTTGCCCGAGCATGAGGTGCGAGCTCGCGAGCAGTTGGAGCTGTACCGCAAAGAGAATCCGCCTAAAGAAGAAAACCCGCCGATTCCCTTAAGCTTTAGCCTGCAACCGCTTTGGGTTTTGCTTGCGCCCTTGATTGTCACGCTGATTGATTTTACAGACGCCATGAACCTGCATACGCCGGGCATTTCAGATGCAGCCAAGGTCCTTAAAGGCGAATGGTGGCGCTCGCTGACCGCACAGACGTTACACGGCGATGTAAGGCACCTGGCCTCGAATTTAATATGCGGCTATATCGTGATGAACATGATTACCTTCCGCATACCGCTCTTGCGGCTCGCGCCGTTTATCGCGATTGCGTCAGCAATCGCGAACCTGTGCGTTTCCTTGACAGTACAGACGAGTTTCCGTTCGCTCGGGTTTTCGACCTTTGTATTCGCCGCAATCGGTTGCCTTTCTGTTATTGAATTTAGGCTCATGCCCAAGGAAACGCACGGCCTGCTTCGCAGGTTCGCGCCGCTCTGCGGCGCGGCATCGCTCGCCGTGTTCCTTGGACTCGGCGAGAACGCCGACATTCTGGGGCACGCCTACGGATTCATCGCCGGACTTTTCTGCGGATTCATTCCCAGCAAAAAGGCGCTCCGCTGGGGAACGCCGCTTTCTACCGCCGACGGAGTCGGCCTGCTCATTTACTATGCGCTATACGTGATTGCGTGGAAAATTGCATTGGCTTAAACGCCGCCGTCGCTGAAGCCCAAAGAATCTTCGAGCCAAGTATCGGTGCGCTGCACCGAAAGCCTGCTGCGGTAAGCCTTTCGGCCTGCACGCTGTTGAGCCCAACGTACAGAAAGCGCCGAGAGCGGGCCCATGTGCTTGAATAATGTCACCATGGTATTCGGCAAATTGCGACGCAAAACATCGTCTTCGAAAGACGCATAATGACTAACGCTACCCGGGTCGCCCTGGCGAGCCGAGCGTCCAAACAACTGGCGGTCAATTCTAGAAGACGGATTGCATTCCGTTGCAATCACATGCAGGCCACCCAGCTTTTTGACGCTATCCGGAATCTTGATGTCGGTACCGCGCCCCGCCATATTGGTCGCGACCGTAATGGCCCCGAACTTGCCTGCATCGGCAATGATCGCCGCCTCTTCTTCACTGCGCACGGCATTGATGATTCGACAGTGCAGACCTTCGTTTTCGATACTCTTGCCCAGGATTTCACTTTCGTCGATATCCTTGGTGCCTATCAGAATCGGCCGCCCTTTTGCATGCAGGCGAACTACTTCCTTCACGATGGCGCGGCGCTTGGATTCCTTGGATGTAAATGTCTTGAGGTGCGAAATCTTGCGCTTGCTCTTGCGGTGATTCGGAATGCACACCACCGCGGCCCCATAAATTGTCCAGAATTCGGCGGCGGCCTCCTTGCCCGTACCGGTCATGCCCGAGAAGTTCTTGTACAACCGGAAAAAGCGCTGAAAACTCATGCGAGCCTGGGTTTCCTTAAGACCCGAAAGTTCCAGATTTTCCTTGATTTCTATCATCTGGTGGAGCCCGCCATTCCAAGAGCGCATAGGCATTTTACGGCCCGTCGATTCATCCACAATCACCACCTTGCCTTCTTCGACAACATAGTGGCGGCCCTGTTCAAAAAGTTCGCGAGCCACAAGAGCCTGGCGCACCAAATCTTTGAGGAACCCGGCGCGAGAAAATACCGTCGCTTCTTGCAAATCTTCGAGGCGTTCTTCAAGGTCTACAATAAATCGAACCGTGCGGTTCCTGAAATCTACCGTGTAGTCGACATCGCGCTTCAGCTTTGTCGAAATGGAATAGGCGATTTTGCACGATTCGTTGAAATTCGCGTTTTCTTTTTCGCTCGAAATAATGAGCGGAGTCACCGCCTCGTCAATGAGCACGTTGTCGGCCTCGTCGACAATCGCCGTACAAAGCCCGCGCTGCACCAAATTCTGCGCCATCTGTTCAAAATTCAGCATGGTCCCGTTCGCCAAACGCTTGGCAAAACTCTGGTAGCGACCCATGGCAATGCGGTCACGCAAAAAATCGGCCAGGACCTCTTTCGCCGTAGAATACGTGACATCGGCTTCGTAGCCAGCGCGACGTTCCACAGGTTTCATGGCACCGGTAACAGCCCCCACCGTCACGCCGCAAAAAGAATAAAGCGGCTCCATGATTTCGGCATCGCGCGCGGCTAGGTAATCGTTAGCCGTAATCACATGGCAAGGGCGTTCGCTCCAGCCGCGCACCGTGGCGCACATAGCAGCGGTCACTGTCTTGCCCTCACCCGTCGACATTTCGGCAATGTAGCCCCGATACAAGGCTAACGCACCGGCAAGTTGCTCTATGTACGGCCTGTAGCCAAGCGTACGTTTGACCGATTCCTGGACCAGCGCAAAAGCCGTCAGCAAGGTTTCTTTTTCAAAACGGCATCTCAACTGCTGACGAACCGTACTCATGCGGCTTTGAAGCAGCGAATCACCAAACTTGCTGTAGTTAAGACTTTCCTTATCGATCTTGATCGCATCTTTCAGCAGGCGAACCAAAACGCCATGGCGGCCCTTGAAGCGGCCAACCATACGGTATAGCAGCGCATCGAGCCCCGTGGGAATCTTTTTCACTTGCTTGCAAGTTGTCAGGCGATAGTTGTCGGTAAGATTCATAATAGATCCTGCTCCTTCGAACCTAACTCAACTACGTCAACAAGTTGACAAGTTTCGTATATCGACTCCGTGCTACGCACTACGCTCAGGATGACACGGCCAAATTGACACATATATTACATCCTGTAGTACTTTTGCAAAGCCTGACGCACTTTGCGAATCCCTTGCATGGCAAGCGGCGTTTCGCCCAAATCAAACCGAATTTTACCCGTACGGCCGTGGCGTTTGAACGAGGCCAGCAAACTATCATTCAATTGGGCGCGCACAATATAAACCGGCTCCACCGTCTGTTCACCGTTTTGCGCATTGTTCATACGGGTCTCGATTTCGCCGCCGGCAAGCCAGCCCAGCGCCGCCGAAGGCAAGTGATCACTTGCAGCAGGAATCGCCATGACATTTTCCACCGGAATTTCGGTAAAGGCATCGCCATTCAAACGCACCGACACCGACCGCGGTTTACCCGCAAAAAGCCTAGAGACTTCTTCTTGGCTAACCACCGCCAAAAAATCAAAAGAACTTGTATCGAGCAACAGCCCGATTGAATCACCCTGGCGTACAAATCGATCCTTGTAATCATCCAAATCCTTAAGGTCCCAAATTCCACCAACAGGGGCAATTACAGCCAGCTTGCTGCGATCTTCTTCGAGTTTTTCCAACTCTTGCTTGAGCGCTCCAATCCGCTTTTCAATCGGCAGCATGTTTTCGGGAGCACTTTCAAGCGCCTGGTAGTACGACTGGGTTGCCTCGCGCAGCTGGGCCCGCTTTTCTTCGAGCTGGAATTCCAATTCCCGATTCTGGAGCAGCATGAGCGTATCGCCCTTGTGCACCAGGCCGTCGGCATAATGGTAAATACGATCGACAAGTCCGCTTTCGCCCACAATTGCATTCTCATAAGTACGCGCTTCCATGACACCCGGTGCCTTGAAGGTATCGGGTACAGGCACGTTAAACAAGAACGCAAATACGCTGCCAAAAAACAGAACCGTCAAAATCACAGCACGCGAACGCACCAAGGCAAGCCCCGGGCTTGCAAAGATATACTTGAGAAAGCGCCCCACCGGCATAATCACCATGGTCAAGCACAACAATATACCCATAAAGAACGAAAGCAACAGGTAATGCTGCGAGATTGCCACAATGAATCCCGTAAACAAGAAAATTCTGTAAACGGAACTGCAAATGCCGTACAAGAAATAGACGAACCTTTCGCACCAAGTTTCGGCAACCGGTTCGGCATCGCGCTTAAAGAAGATATAGCGTTCCAACAAATACTTTAAATGCTGAACGGAGCGTTGCTGCAAATTGGGCATATCCAGCAAGTCCGTGAGCATATAATAACCGTCAAAGCGCATCAAGGGGTTAATGTTAAAAAGCACCGTCGATACAGACGCCATGATAATGACGTTGTACGCAAGGTTCTTTAAAATACCACCACCCAAATTCGCCCATAAAATCAGGGCAATCGATGCAATAAGAAATTCCGTGAGCATGCCCGCGGCACCCACCAGGATACGTCTCGATTTTTTTCGGAACGACCAGCTAGCCGTGGCATCTACATACGGAAGCGGAACAAGCAGCATGAACATGACGCCTAGCGTATGCACCTCGCCACCGTAACGCTTGACAACACTCGCGTGCCCGAATTCGTGCAAAAGCTTGACGAATACCGTACACACGTAAACCCAGCCAATGTTAGACGGAGACAAAAAGCCCTGCGCGCTGTCCTTGAGGGCGTCAAAATTTTCGACACCGTACTTGGCAGCCACAATCACCGTCAAAAGCCACACCAAGGCAAAGGGCTTGCTGATAAGGCAAGCGATCAGCCAGCGCAACTTATTCAAAAGGGCATCGGGATCGACCAAGGGCACCTTCAAAAAGAAGATGTTCAAGAGCGACGCCTTTACCTTTTTGCGGTTCTGCTTCTTGTTTCGTTCGAACAGCTTTGCGCCATCTTCGATTCCGTCGTACATGAGCATGTTCGACTGATACAACTGCGCAAGCATCTCTATGACTTCGCCCTGCCCCGGGATTTCACCCGTTGCAGAATTCAGCATACCGTTCCACACCTCGCCTACCGTCTTGTTTACGCTGAGGCGCGAAACAAATTCGTACGCCCCCTGGGGCAAGCGGTAAAACTTATTGGTAAACGGTTCATAAAGAACATACCACACCACACCCCGGTAAACCTGGCGGTGGATCCGGACACTCGCCCGGAGAGCAATCTTGCTCTCCGAAAGGCGGTACCAGGATTCGTGGAAGATCTTGCGCTGTTGATCGAGAATCATGGGTTTCGATTAGCCCCCTTCTGCAACCTGAACAGTCACGTTCGTATTCACCTTACTGGATACATAGACAACGCAGTTACCGTCTTTGAAAGTGGGGTCTCCGTCAATGTGATCAGGCACATCTTGAGATTTCCAGAAGCCACCTTCAATGTCATAACTGAACAGTTTCCCATCCGAGTAAAGTTCTATACAAACATCTTCAAACGACTGGCCCGGAACTTGAGGCGAGACGAACACCCACAAATTCGGTGTGTAGTCATCAGACTTGGGATAACTTTCAAGAACAAGCTTGACTTTTTCATTTGCAACAAGATTCAATTGAGCGCATGCCACTGGAGAAATAACCGTTTTATCGTAATCAATTTGATCATCTTCATTTATAACGGGATTCTCGGAACCTTGGTTACCGTTTTGTTCTTCGTCATCGTTCTGATTAACCAATTCGCTAGGATCGTTGGAACCAGTAGATTGCAGGTCACGTTCTTCACCCAAATCGAATGTATTCAACCTATCATTCTTATTGTCGATAATCTGAATACCCTTGATTTGTCCCTGATCAAGCAAGCCCTGGAAATCCCGAACGGCCTGTTCAGCTTCTTGGGGGTTATTGCAATGGTGATCCAAATACCCCTGATGATTGTTTGTATCGATAGTATGCTGATCAAGCACAATTTCTACGCTGGGAGTAAACACGCCAAGCGGGTTGTTATGTTCAACCATCAAGTTCGCGCTACCGCCAATAGCAATATCGTCGCCAGAGCCAGTCGTTATGTTATCGGAGCCTTCGCCACCAACAACGACATCGCGATCCTTGCCGGTATCAATAATATCATCCGTACTCAGCTTTTTAACGACATTATCCGCAATAGCCACCGACTCGGCTTCGACAACCCGGTTCTTGTAATCTGCCATTTTTTCATCTACAGCATACGGAACATCGATATCGAAGGTAAGCTTGGCATCATCGCCAAAGACAAGATCCTTGTCATGGTCGCCACCGATAGCCGCATCTTCCTTGCCAGATCCAGCCACAATCTGAACCGCATTGATCAACGGCAAGTTCTTCGGATTCTGTTCGCCATTTTCGTTAGGATTCTGATTTCCGCGAGTATGGGTGTAGACATTCTTGATTCGGACATCAACCTTATCGACAGAAATATTGTGGAACACGACATAGTTGCCAATGATTCGTACACAAACTGCGGAATCCTTATGCAGCATATCAACGGCTTCTGTATAGGATGTGCAATAAGCCTCCTTATAATCACCATCGAAATTATAGCCGGTCCAGTCATTCAAGAAGCGATGTTCTGTTTTACATTTATTACCAGATTTATCATACCAAGTCAACGAAATATCATAAATATGGTCATATATATGTACATCGTTGTTGTCTCCACCAAGGTACACATACAGGTCGCAGTACGCTCCACTTTTAAGTCCATTATGCGAGCGGAATGTATCCAAATGATCAAGAGTCAGCTTGATTTCTTCTTGTTTCTGGGCAGCCAAGTAATTGTGATAAAGCTTAGAATTCGAAGTATCACCATCCAGTTCATCACTAATGTTATTTGTCATCGATGCATTATCGGCCCAATATTCCTGCCAAGGATTTCCATAAGAAGAAATCGCGACATCGACACCGTCAACCGTGTGCGACGAGTAGTCGGCAAATTCATGCAATTCGCGGTTCTTCACATACATATTGTGCCAATCGTTATCGGCAACAACACCTGCAGTTTCTCCACTTGTCTTGATAACTTTCTTACCATGGCCATCATAGACAAATTTAACCTCACCCTCGACAATTTTAGTTTCGTATGTTGCCTCACGAATCTTCATAGAATCGTCAGCGTCATCGCGAGTGAAATTAATCGATAGGGCCTTTACGCCGTTTTGCATGTCTTCGGCAGCCGCCGTTGCGCCAGAATGAATTGTGTCTTGGCCAACACCACCCACAATGGTATCATTACCGTCGCCAGTATCGATAACATCATTGTAGCTCACCCCCAGATTCTTCACTGCAATAGATTCTGCCGAAGAAATCATAGAGGCAGTTTCAACGTTGTTATCACGATCAACAAACACCATCTTTGCGTTGTCACCGAACACAATGTCGTTGTCGTCAATACCGCGGTGGTCATCACCAAATGTTTCAATGGTATCGGCATCTGTTCCGCCAGCGACAATGTCATCGCCACGACCGGAATGAATCACATCTCTACCACCAAAATCAATATTGGTTGTAGCAGCAACATCCTGTTTATGGTGGACACCCTTAATTTGGATAGCAGCGATACCCGGAATATCCTTTCCATTATAGTTCGGATCCTGAATACCGTCTTCGACCCTGATGACAATGCGGTCAGAGGCTATATTTGCCCCCACATCAAAGACAACATAGTTCGAATACAGCATCGCTCTGCCAAACTCATCATCAATCGGCTCAACCGTTTCGACTTCTACGCCATCTTTATCTTTGATCCGCTTGACACCCTTAATAGAGCCGTCACTGTTAAGTATAGCCCGCACGGCATGATTTTCGAACGAACCCTTGAAGTTTTCAGGGGCGGGGTCATTCACATAGTAGGCTTGCTCACGTTTGCCATCAATAAACAGCGAAACGATACGCACGCTCTGGTGTTCCCAGGAATTGGCATCGGGCAAATCAAGGTAAACAACCACCTTGTAGCTTTCGTAGTATTGAGCAAGGCCGTCGATAGCGACATTCACCTTATTGCCGTTCTGGTTATTGGGGGCAGTCGACATAAGGCCAGAATTCATGAGCTTTGCAGCATTATCCTGATCCCTATTCGAAAGCCAATGATTATAGGTCTGCAAGTTAATCGCATTGTCACTGCTACTAAAACGAAGATCCTCGTTTCCATTGTAGCTAAGGCTTATCGCGCTAGCACGAGTGCCATTATCGAATCTTACGATTTCGCTATCATCATTACCATAGGTAGAGGCGAGAGAACCCTTGATATTGACCCAATTCTTGCTTTCGTATCCAGGAGCACCAACGGAATCGTTTGCTTCAAACCCATTCTGAGCATCACCCTGGAAGTTGAAGCTGATCGTAGATTCTTCATAAATCGTGGGCACGTTTTCCATGTCAAGACCCTTAGCAACATCGCTTCGGCCTTGGAATGTGGTATAACCGTTATCACCCAGAATAAAGTCATCACCGTTACCCGTCGTGATATTGTCAATACCATACTTACTAACAACGAGCTTTTCGTCCTTATCAATTACCTCGTTTTTATTTTCGCCGCCGAACACAACGTTACGGCCGCCACCAAGCGTAATCGTATCGTTTCCGCCCTGTTCTTCAGTAACCGTGCGGGCGATAGAAGCACCATAGCGAGTTCCATCCGTCTGGTAGTAGGCCTCGTCGCCCTTCTTTTTGCCGGTTGCATAGTCAGAGCCGCCAGCATTACGGGCAACGCCGTTTTCCTTGCCAATGAACGTACCTGTTTTATCATCACCGAGGCGTGTCACCACATTGCCTTCGGCATCATGATAAAGCACCTGACCACGGTCACCGAATACCACGGAGCTTTCGCTCTTGATTTCAATTTCATCGTCGCCAAGGCCGCCAAATACAATCAGGCCCTTCTTTTTCACATTCTTGTTTGTTGCAAAGACATGGTCATCACCTTCGCCAGCGTTAATCACAAGCTGGTCGTCGGAGCCGTCCTTATAACTATTGACATTGACCGTATCGATGCCCTTGCCGCTATTCACCACGGTAAAGGTCTGGAAACCGTCTTCACGGTAGATGGACTTGCTGATATCGACCGTATCTTCGCCTGTACCCAGGTTGATTTCGCCGTATTCCATGTTACCGAAGGAAATGTTACGGCCACATGTTTCATTCGATTCTGAATCAATTGTATCGGCATGAGCAAGCAGAATTGAATGTTTATCAGATTCAACCAAAGCATCTTTAGAATCAGCATAACCCGAATCAGAATTCAGCGAATCATCACTTTCTGAATCAGACAAAAGACTCATGGAGCTTACCGAATCACGATTATTGTCCATATTGTTTACAAAAATACGGTCAACAGACTTGGATTCGTCAACATTAGTCGCCTTGACAATATCCTCACGTTTTTTTCTATCCGCAATCTGTCCTGAGCAGACACATTCATTCGTTTCGGCCTTTTCATCTCCATCAGCATCTATTTTTTTATAGCGAAGCATCAATGGCGAATTCGCAAAATTACCGAATAAGCCGGCGCCATCTTCAAACAAATTTCCCTTTATATTTTCTATTGTATTATTATTAATGGTAATAGAATCAGGGGTCTTACCGAAAGGTACATTTGACCGTTCGACATCATACACAACGCTTGCAAGATCGCCATACATTGCCGAGTTTCCCGAAAGCGTAATGGGTTTACCAGTCGAATTGCTGCAAATAACAATTTGATTACCGGCTTTTTGATAATAATAACCATTGGGATTATCGTTATTGCGTTCCGGAGTTATTGTATAATCCGTATAGAATTGTATCTCGATTTCTTTATTCACATACAGACTGCATTCAATCTCAATAGAGGAGCAATCTGATCTAGCATCAAAGAAACCAACCGTCCTATAAGCAACTTTTCCACTCAAGGATTTCTGATTACCATCCGTGTCAAAGAACTTTATGGTTTCATTTTCTATAACATAGTATCCTGCGCAGCCACTCTGCGCAACCATATAACTATATTCTTCTGTCGAAGAAGATTCCTCATCAGGGATATAAACAACATTATCAAATCCATAATTTTGTTTATTACCGAGAGCTATTTCGGTTTTATTTTTTATTTCTGATGTAGTCCAATATCGAATTTGTCCACCCTGATTAAACACTTCACTGGAAAGTTCATCAGATTTTTTTGATATCGTCAACTTCGAATTGTCGTAAACTGTCGAAAACTCCGGATTAGATTCATTTATTTTCACAACATAGTTTTCCACAGGAATTGCAATCACATAAACATCTTCCGAGGATTCCACATTATATTTCATCTGGGCAACACTTTGGTCTTCCAAAACAATTCCAGACGTATTTTTATTTTGATCGTTCCAAAGGACGGAAGAAATTTGCCCATAATTGTAATATATAACAGTTCCTACAGGTAAAACATCTTTATTCCAAGACAATTTCAAGCCATTATCTTCAATTGCCGTGTGTACGTTTCCATTTAAACTCGGATTACTGAGCCACACCTGAATCTTGGACAAATCCGGCAAACTTTGCAGGCCCTTAATTACAAAATTAAGACCATCCGAATCACTTTGTTCAAAGCCAGTCACGACATATTGTTCAGTTACAGTAAATTCATTTCGCACCTCAACCGTTCGAGACTTATTTGCTACAAGTTTCTCCTCTTCAAAATAAACCATCATATTTCGGCACGTATTCACCTTTGATACATCTTTGTCCGAACCTGGTGACACAACAACATTATGTAGCAACGCAAAGTAATCATTTCCTTCTCGTAAGGAATCCTTGAAAGCAACCAGATTCACATACTGAATATCCGAGTAATTAAGCTTGTTAAATTCGAATGTTAAAGAGGTTGAATAGCACCCATTTTCAACAAAATAAACGCCACAATCACCTCGCTGATGATTTTCTTCAGACACCTTAGGAACAAAAACGGTTAATCTAACAACCTCACCATCCTTGGGTGCCTTAGAGAGCTTTATTCCGTATCCAACAATTTGCTTATCATCCTCATTCAATGTAAAGGATAGGTCTTCCAGCGAATTTCCCTTATCATCCGTAAACAGAATTTCAATATTCTGTGCCGTCTGCGACGCTTCTTCTGCAGCTTCGTTCCGAATCACAATCTTTTTTTCTACTTCATCATCTCCAATTTGATCTCCGCCATTATAGAAGCTATCGTTTCCATCATTACCATATATGTTGATAACAGAATCATCCTTTGTATCCAGCACATAGAATGAATCATCTCCAGCTCCGCCTGCGACATTATAATTTTCAATACCAACAGACTGGAGATCTACATTAGACGAATACACGGTTCCATTCGTAAATACAAATGTATCATCGGCCTCGGTTCCATTAATTGAAGTCGTATCGGTTCCTGCGCCACCAATAACGGTTACAGGGCCATTCTCAACAGAATAAGTTTTCCCATTTTTATCAATTCCAGTATAACTTGCAATATTAAAACTGTCATTTCCAGTTCCACCAGAAAGTGAAATAGCGGCATTTGTATGCAACACATTAAAGGTATCCTTGCCCGCACCGCCAACAACAGATGTTGCATGCGAAGGGCCTTCACTCAAGAATCCCTGTGTAGTTTCTATCGATGAGCCGTCAAATCTATCCAAAGGTTTTACCTTTGCGTCAGAATCACGTTTTGTTTCAAACAACTGTCCTATATTAATCGTATCGTCACCGGCACCGGCATCAATAGATAGCGTTGATAACGTTCCATCTACAGCAATCTTATCATTTCCTGCACCAGCATTCACCGAGACATTTTCAAGACCACTGAATTCACGTCCATTCACCTTCCAGAAATTAATTCTTTCGAGTTTTGTTTTATCGGCATCATCTGGGAGCAACGCAATCAAACCGAGGTTATTGTCCGATGCGCGAATCAAGATTTTATCGTCTTTGATGGTTGCATTTACATTCAACGAATCTTCAGCATCATCCCCAGATTCTATAATATTTGTATAGGCGTTATTATACCCACCCATGAAATTGACTTGATACGAATCATTTCCATCCTGTCCATCGACAATATCATGACCGCTCCCGGCAATAATCTTATCATTGCCACCATCTTTGTTGGAAAGAGCTGTATCTTGTTGGACACCAAAATTCTTCGAGAACGCTTTTATCGTATCTCCAAAAATGTCACTAACATCATCTTTTCCAGAAACATCATCTTTTCCAGAATTAAACCAATTTGAAGAGGATGGATTCGGCGAGTTAAAATCAGCCCAGCCATTGTCACCAAAAACAATATCATTGTCAGCTCCACCATCTAGGGTATCAGCTCCTAAGCCACCATATATGACATCATCTCCAGAGCCGCCGTCAATAGTATCATTACCACCATCGCCATCAATAAAATCATTACCGGAACCGCCCTTTATCGAATCTATTCCGCCATTTCCTTCATTAGAACCATCGTCTCCAAAGATAACATCAGAACCATTTCCGCCATCAATAATATCGTTACCACATTCGACATTCGCTTCGACACCAATATCGCCGCTAAGTTTACTAAGTTTAACTTCTTCATCCGTTCCATTATTGGTCAATTCACGCGAAACATAGCCATACGGCAAAACACCGGCCGTTCCATCTTTTTTAGCGATAATCATATCCTTATCAGCAGGCGAATCTCCGAATATAATATCTACACCGTCGTCACCATTTATCTGGTCCGATCCGCTACCACCATACAGGATATCATTTCCTTGTCCACCAAAGATTACATCGTTTCCGGCCATTCCATTGACACGGTCTGCACCAGCACCGGCAAATATAAAGTCCAGTCCTTGGCCACCGATTATGGTATCAACACCGCCTTCATCATAGAGGTCAAAGCGGTCATACTTAACATCTTTCAACCAAGCTTTATCGACGTCCTCACTAAAATCAACAAGACCTTTCCAACGGCCAAAATCGCCAAAAAGATAGTTAAGGAAATTTCCGCCATTAATAACATCTTTTCCAACACCACCCATCACCACATTTACAGCATCTCCGCCATAAATAGTATTGGTATCAGCACCGCTTTCTGTTGGAATTCCTTCAACTACAATACGCCTTTTTTTGTCACTATCCTCATCAACACGATACACGCCTTCTTCGCCAAAGATGATATTTAATGCTCCATGTCCCGAAGCCCCTTTTATGGTATCACCTCCGGAGCCACCTACTAAAACAGTATAGAAGCCATTCGCAAGAGCCAGGCCGCTCAAATCTATTTCATCGTTTCCTTCGCCACCATAAACAATTACATCAAAAGCAGCATTCACATTGTCAGCACAATGAACAGTAATCCTATCGTTACACTTTCCTCCATAAATGTAAAGTGCACGACGACCATCCGCACCAGTCGTCACCTCGTATTCGGAATCGTTACTAATGTCATTGACAGTCACCTTCACATGATTTTCATCAACCACATTGACAACAACAATATCTTCTCCGTCAGTTAAATTTCCATTCAGCTGATATTCAGCATATTCACCGGCGCAAACAAACAGTCCTTGATTATCTATCTTTTTAGCTAAAATAGCATCATTAGATTTCTTTGCCGTATTAAATAGTTCAAAAGCTCCGCTACTCCAAAGAGTCCATTCTTTGCGATAGAACACTAAATCCAGATATGCAAAAGCCTCGGCCTCTATGGTTGCAGACAAATCAAACATATCCAGCGGATTAAACGAAGCCATGTCGGCCAATTCACCCAATCTGATTTTACCATCACAATTCGGATCAATAAAATCCATGTTTATGTTAAAATTCAAGCCAACGTTGATTCCTGCACGGCCACAAACACTGGCACCGGCAACGATACCCGAATGGAAAACCACTTCAGCAGCATCTTTCCCGTTTTCATCAAGATCGTCGATATAGAAACCGTTGAGGAGTTGTCCATAATCCTTACATCCAGAATTCACCCATTTGCGAAGTCCATAGGAATCATAGCCAAAGCAGAGATCAATATTCACTCCAAAATTAAATCCAATATCGGCAAACAGCGGCCCCACAATGGCAAAGCTCTTGCGCCAATCAAAATTGAATTCGAGCGGACTCATGTCGAATTTAATCAAATCGACATCACCGCCCATCATAAGAGCCATCACATTCGAACGAGCTTTCCTCGTATCAAGTAACGGAATCTTCCACTTTCCATCATCGAGGTTCGTTTTAAAAGTAACGGACTCGCTAGAAGACTCATCCCAGCCACTGCCATTTTTTTTAATAAATTTTGATACACTTCCTATACTAAAAGCATTCTTGACTTCATCATTTTGCAAGAATTCAGATACATTGGAGACCATCCCATTTAGGTACTGAAGACCTATCTTGTTTGAATCTTCATCAAATTTTTTATCATAAACAATCCAATTTCCAATGGATAGCCCGTTAGTCAAAACTTGCCGCAAATCTCTAAGCACACTATCCATAGCGACAATGTCGTCTAGGAATCCAAGTTTCATCCCCTTACTTTCGCCATATTTCTTGATGAGGTCAAGAACCGTTATACGAATCGGACAAGCGGGCAACTTATTCAAGACAGGAATTTCAGCCTGCAAGAAATCAATCAGGGGACGAACCGGATCAAGGACCCGGTTTATATTTTTAACGACCGATCCGACTGTTTTATCAACAAACGCACCACAGTCAAACACTATGTTGCTAAAACCAACCTTGTCTAGAGTTCCGAAGCCATCACCCATTGTAGAGTGCCATTCCACGTTGAAATTGGCATCGATATGCGGAACATCAGTATTCCCGCCTATCCCCAGAATCAACTTTATTCCCAGGTCGATATCGCCTTCAAGATTAGCTTCTGTCGAAAGTCCAGATTTTAAGCCGGTAAAATTAATTAGTTTATCAGCATCTTTATCCGAACCTTGATCATCATATTTTGACTCATTCTCATTATTTTGACCATCGTTCAAATCAAGTCCAAGTTTCAAATCGAAGCCATGTTGGTCTTGCAGGATTCCCTTCATCGACAGGAATCCTAATTTGCCGTTTATTTCGCTCGCTTGCGGCATGACCTTGATTTTTAGTCTAAAATCATCCCCAAGATGCCATCCGTCCGAAGTTTCTTCAAATTCAGGGACTTTATTGTTCTTATCGACATACCCATTCGACAGCAAAAGGAACGCACCATCTTTCAGCGACACCCCAAAGCCAATGTCCAGAAACCACTCCAATTCAATTTTTACACCACCCTCCGCTTTTAAGCCCAGTCCAGAAAAACCGATATCGAAATCTCCGTTTTTTTCCAATTCATAGGAGCCCTTTAAGCGCATTCGCCAACAAGCTCGGTCATTAGATTCTGAGAACTGAATTCCCTTATAATACCGTTTGAACGTTTCTCCGGCCCACTGTACCCCAGATGCACTTGGTTCACCAAGGTCTTCCAAAGACCCCTTTAACAACATGTACAGTTTTTCGGAAACAGCTTGAGCCGTAAGTCCCTCAGACTTGTACACATAATTACGGAAAGGCTCTACCAATTGAGTATAAAGTCCAGTCAAGCTATCGGCGGCATTGACAATTGAATCGCCAATCAAGGGTATATTACGCACCGTCTTTTTTAGAAGAACGCCGTTCAAGTTACTTTGTACACGACGAACCGTATCACTCAAACCATCGGCTACCTGGCGCAATTTTTCATATAAGAAAACTTCCCTTAATTTTTCTGTCACATGCGTCAAGTTGACAACAATATCGCCCGTTTTAACGCTATCGGAACTTTTACATACGCCAGTATCACCATTCCATACGGCAACCGAATTCGGCAATTTCGAAGACGAATAGGTAACAGCCGTATCAAAAGACAAATCATCAAAGCCGCCACTATTTGCCGAGCCTATCGTAATCTTGCCAGCATCAATACCGTACCGGAACACATAGAGTTCGCCCCCAATAGAGACGTCAACGCTATCACTACTTACTGTCGCGAACATCGACAGCCAACTTTTCGCTTGCTGATTCGCGCCCACCTGAACCAGCAACTGCTTAGAAGCGCCTTTTTCCAAGACACAGATATTCATATCCGTAACAATATTGTCGGCCCAAAGATTAACGGTTCCTATTACAGTAGGCTTTTCATCGGTCACATCAAGAACGGCAACATACTTTTTATTTTCTAAATCATATTTATAGTCAATATGCGCCGTAAACTTCAAGTTTACATTTTGATACGCTTCAAGGGATCCTCCCAGATTAAACCCTTCTATGCCAAAATTCATCCCACCAAGTTCCGTAGCCTGGCCTTCGACAACTTTAGTCCATTCGATATCTATACCAATACCATTTTCAGTCAATGAAAAAAGGAAGGACACGCCAAGATTATCCTTAAAGTAGGCACTCAACTCCTGAACAGTCTTGAACTGACCCTGTTCAAGGCACTTAGCCATCTCGGTTATTTTGGAGCGAAGTCCCATGATTTCAAGGGCATTCTTGCCCTGCAACGGCAAGTCTATATCGCATAAGAACGAATGCGATGGACTTTCCTCATCAGAAGATGAATCTCCGAATAGGTAAGACATCAGTTTTTTAGTAAGGACTTCCCGAACACTTGTATAAAGGGAATTTATGGTAACAAATTTCGGCCCAAATGTTACTTCAGCACTATCAAGACTTCCATTTTCTGAATATCGTAGCGAAAGAGAACCTTTTTCCGACAAGGATGTTTTATAGAAACCAAGATTCGTTTCACTATTCTCAGCCAAATCTTTTTTTAGATTTACGCTCAAACTCGTTTCTGATTTAGCATTGTATTGATTAACAGAACTCAGTTTCTCAAGCGAATCAAATTGTCCCTCCTCATTATCCATATTCAAGTTAAACTTAGACTCGCAAGATGCATCAGTCAAATCACCAACAACATCCACCCCAAAAACGCCATATTGACCAGATACATCTACATTACCTTCTTTTACAAAGTTGGTTATAGATAACGTCAATGCATCAAAACGAGCTACACTAGAGGAATCTTTTTTTATCTGAGCACTCTCAGTAAGCGTCGCGTCTACCTTAAAATTCTTTTTTCCCGTATCAATTGAACCCGTCAATCCAAGCTGGCTTGCGATACTGAAACCGTTTACATCCTTAATGGATTCGATTTTGTGGCCATCAACTCCGACGAGGTACAAGCCATTCCGGACAATTTTGCCATTGCATTGGAGAACAATCGCATCCAAGATTTCTTCAATTTTAGAATTCTTTGTCAAGCCAGGCAATTTTATCGATATGGGTGTTGTCTCATTCTCAAGTTTTACCTCCATACAATCCGTCTTGCCACTTGCAGACAAAGACACTTCTTTCGAGCTAAAGCCAAGCCATCGCGCCACATCATCATCGCTAAATACGACAGTGTATCCTTTGGCAGAACAAAATCTAAGCTTTCTGCCATACGATTCAATCATCAAATCAGATATACTAATTCTATTATGGAAAGTTGTTACAATATCACCAACACTTGTAATTCCATTAAACAAACCTTCCTCAAAAATTACTTTTTCGATTTCAACTCCCTTTTCATCTTTAATGGTTACATCAAATGCATTTGAATATTTTTCTGGTGAAAATTCTTTGGACACAAAGAAATTCTTCTCCAAACCAACTGGTAAATAATAATCTTCATTTAAAACAATCTTTTTTAAATATTCTTTCTGAGAAGAATTACAAAACACAACGACATCTTCACCTACACGTAAGGCACTAGCACCATCAAATTCAGAATACTGTGCGAACAACGAATTCAAGACAGATTCAAAGTCACGAATCGTTCCTATTCTATATTCCTTGGATCCATATGCAATCTTATGAACATAAGAAGGGTATAAGAAACAGAATCCCGTCTTCCACGAGACATTTGCCAATTCCCCACTCAACCCTGATGGTATAAAATTCACAGAAGTATCATCAACATATATTACATAATTAGAATCTCCTAATAAAGAAAGAACAGATACGGTGCTTTTTCCACTGTTGGTTAAATACGCTTCTATTTCATCTATAAAATTCTTTTTATTTGAATCAGCCGTAACACGGTCGTAGCCGATATCGTTACCACCAATTGCAACATTTCCGTACACAACAGAAGCTATCTGATTCACAGTATCATCTTCAGGAGAAGCAGCATCGTCCTCCAACACACCGATTTCTTCCAATGAATTCTCAACACCGGCTACAGACACATCACGAAGCGGAACAATCAAGCTAAAATCAAGAGTTGCCTTTGATTCTATTTTTACCGAATCGTTAATCAAAACTTCAAGTCCAAATAAATCGGAAAGATTTTTTTTCGAAATCGCAACATCAAATAGGTTACTAAACAAATCCGATCCATCATCTTTTTTTCCAACAACATTATTACTCTCGTTCAAGTGCAAGTGAAATGGAATAACCAAATTTCCATTGGCATCGACCGAAGCCGCTACAGGAGCTGACTTATATTTGCTTCCATTTAAGGCCAAAATAAGTTCTTGAACTGTTTTTGGGGAACTATTCAAAACGCCTTCGAGCATAGCTGTTAAATTAAGAAGACTATTGGCGTTTTGCGCCAGCACGCCCCCAAAATCAACACCTTTTATCGATTTCGATTGCGTCATCTCAGATTGGATTTCAGCTAGTTTCGAAGACAGGTCTTGAAGCTTGCACAAGATCTTGCCCATGGATATTTCACCAAAACCGGCTACGACAGGATTATTCCAATACATGCCGCTTTCAAGTATGGTCAAATTAAGATTGGTCGATAATCCTGAATTAAAGGTATTGGCATCCTTTAACGCATAGTCAAAGACACCTAAAATTCCATCGCCATATTCAATTGCAGAAGTCGCATTCGTTACTCTAACAAACGTTCCTTCATAAAGGTCTACTTCAGGCTGGCCTTGATCGGCGATTAAGCCTAAAACGCCGTATTTCGTTTCGGCCTCAGGATTTTCATCGAACAGGGCGGTCGCATATCTAGAAGCAACAAGTCCATTATCCGTCAACTTGGAACCGTCAAGATTCAAGCTACATTGGATTCGCTGGTTAACGCCTCTAAAATCGTACTCCGATTCCAGATTATAGCTTTCTCCAAGATTAGCAATATACGAACCGAATTTATCTGGACTAATACCGAGGCCAAAATCAGATATCATCACCGAAATTTGATTTCCCACGGCCTCTACTGAAAGCGAGCAATCCTCATCCGTTTCTTGAACAAAAGCGTTAAGAATATCTTGTGCAGAAAGCACATTATCGTTAAGCCAATTGCCATCAGAATCTTTAGAGGGAGTTTTTCCACCGTTGGCATTTTCAACAGCTTGTTTCAGATTCTTTTTTATAATATTGATGGTATCCGAAGCCTTAATGGAACCTTTTGTTTTATCTTTCACAGCATCGATAAAGTCGGCTTTTGATACCGTTTCCACTTCCCCGGAATCTTCATCTTGCAGATAAAGTCCCGTAACATCGCCCTTACTGTCCCAATTTGCCCTAGAATAAAAATTATTATCACCAAGGGCTGTTGCCGCAGTATTAGAAAGAGCAATAGAATCGATTTCCTCTAGCCACTGGGAAGCAGCAGCATCCATCATCAAACGAGGCTCTAACGACTCGATTTTATAGCTCTTACGGGTAGAATTCTTCTTGTTGTTCTTCTTTGACATAATAACTCCCAAAAGGCTTTTCCCCTAAGCCCTGTTTTTTTTAGTTTAAAATGGATGTCGACAATCGTTGATTAGTCTACACTATAATTCATCACGCAGCGGATGGGTAACTTGCTCGGTTTCTGTTCCAAATCACGAAACGCAACTTCATATTCATCTAAAAGTGTTGTTTGCGCATACAAGGCATCATCTCCTGTTTCGGCAGGGACCCAATATTCGCCATACATACCCATACTTTTATATTTACCCCTAAGGTACCCGCCTCCAAGCAGTGCAGAAAAGCCAACCTGATCCGTTCCCATAAAAAGTTTCGAAAGCATCTTAAAGGATCCAAAATTAGTCGACGGAAGTCTACGCCACTCAAATTCATTCATAACATGCCACCCCTCCGGGCATATTCCTTGATGCTGACGCCTTTCTGAATTGTCTTCATCAAAAACATTCGGACAATCAGCAGATGACCCTAGAAAAAGGGTGTCGCACGCCCGGTGGAAATTCATCGCTTCGCTCCAGGAATAAAGTCCGCCGAAACCGTTTTCGCAATACCAGGGATCATCGTTGTAGCAGAACTTTTCGACAACGCCGTCGGCGTTCGTTGCCGAGTCTACGGGAACCATCTCGCCATAATTAAGGTTACTTGCCATCGCTACTATATTCGACGATATATAAGGCTTCGCTGCATACGTAATAGTTCTGTAGACTTTTCCATCGCGAGGGTCCGTAAACTCGCCATACTTGACATTTTCATTATACTGTTTCGACATATCGTAGTAGCTGCTACTAGATTCAACCATGGAGCTAGAAGATTGTTGTAAAATCCAGAATCCGTTCGTACAAACGTATCTTTCTCGTTCCCGTTTTTCGTTTAGCATAACCATAGCACTCCCCTCTTCTTCCTGATTACATTGTTCAAGCTCTTCTTCAGAGGAACTCAAATAAGATCCACCACCTGAACTAGATGTATCAGAGCCGGAGTTCACCGAGGAGCTACTATTTTTGCCACTTGCTGAGCTAGAAGACTTCGAACTACCACCGGAAGACGTTCCTTTGTCCGTAATAGAACTCGAAGATTGGTTGACAGAAGACGAAGAATCACCGGCCGGTTCTGGGGAAACAGAAGAGGAAGAATCGTCTCCGCATGCAACAAGCATTGTCAGGAGAACGGACAAGACAAGAACGCTTTTAAAAATCTTCACAGAAGACCTCCAGTTG
>JAFXLS010000018.1 GCA_017530965.1 Fibrobacter sp. | reverse complement strand
CATCTGGAATGCCCAGTAGCTCGGACGCGGGCAGTTCATGCATTCTTCTGCAGAACGGGTCAGGTAACCGTAGTCACCGCCTTCCGGAGTGATGTCGTTGTGGATATCCCAGTACTGTGCGTTGTCCACGTTTTCGGTGGCGAGCATAGCGAGGTAGTCAGCAACGAACAGACCGTTTTCGAGAGAAATGGTCTGCGGACCCGGGTTGAAGTCCACGGAGTTCCATTCGGTGAGCCACAGTTCAATCTTCTTGTCCTTCTTGAAGTGGCTGGTCCACTTGTCAACCACCTTGTGGAGGCGGCTGTAGATAGGCACGAGATCCTGCGGAGCAGAGAGCATGGCGAAGTCGTTTTCTTCACCGAAGTGCTGCGGGTAGTGGTGAACAATGAGACCGTCGGCAATGTCGCCGGTTTCCTTGAGCACGTTGTCGTTCCACTGGCCATCGAGCACGCCGAGAACAGCGACCTTGATAGTCGGGTCAACCTTCTTCATGGCTTCGATGAACTTACGGGCGCGCTTACCATAAATGGTACCGCCGTCCTTACCATACTTTTCATAGTACGGGTGCCAGTTACCATAGACTTCGTTACCGATTTCCCAGTAAACGATGCCGGCCTTCTTGTCGATGTTGGTGTGCTTCACCCAAGCAGCGGCTTCCTGTTCGGTGCCGGAACCGAAGTTCACGGTGAACATGGCGTTAGAACCGGTCTTCTTCAACCAGGCGAGGAATTCGTCGGTATCGACCATCCAGTCGTGGTTGTCGAGGATTTCCTTCCAGTGGTCGTCATCGGCACGGAGACCACCCGGATAACGGATGATGCCGTGGTTGATGCGCTTGGCGTATTCAGCAGTCTGAACCTTGAACTTCGGATTGTCGAGCATGTCGCCATCCCAAAGGGCAGCGTTGATACCGAAGAGGCCGCCAGAGATGTTCGGATTGATGACATCGCCGGTACCCTTGACTTCAACCTTCACGAGAGCCGGACGTTCAGCAGCCTTGACTTCCTTCTGGTTGGTGAGCTTGATATTATCGATTTCGAAGCTACCGTTAGAACCTTCTCCACCCGGTTTGAAGTCAAGAGAAACAACGCCCTTGAGGTCGAACTGGCCGTTTTCCTTGGCGGTAGGCGGCTGGTAGTACGGGAACTTGGAGAATGCGCGGAACGGCACGATCACCGTGGTACGACCGCGAGGAACACCGGTGTTGGCAACGAAGAGTTCGTTACCGGCGTCACCCACCTGAACCGTGATGGACTGCCATGCACGTTCGGAGTAAACGTCGAACATGATGCCCCAGTGGTTCGTCCAGTCGCGCTGCTTAGCGTCATGGTTTGCAGTGTTCTTAGTGAAATCGAGAACGACGTCAACCCAGTCAGACATTTCGAAGTGCTTGACATTGAGGGAGTTGCCATCGAGCTTAGAGGTCTTGAACGGCATTTCAACTTCGACCTTGGACTTCGGGCCCTTGGACGGTTCCCAATTATCCTTAGCGAACTTGCCTTCGAAGTCAGAAATCACGACATCCGGAGTCTTGGACTTCCAGTTATCCCACTTGATATCCGGGTCAACCCAGTCGATAGTCTGAGTGAAGGTAATCTGGTCGACGTAGATGGTCACAGGAGCCGGCTTGCCCGGTTCACCCTTGTTTTCACCCTTGCCAACAGAGAAACGGATTTCCTGAATCTTGTTCCATTGCACGTCCTTAGCAACTTCGGCCTGCTTGTTTGCGTCCCAAGCCTTACCCTTGTCGCCGAACTTCTTCAGAGGAATCTTCACGAGCTTCCAATCGGTGCCGACCTTGGAGCCTTCGATCCAGTCGTTGAGGCTGATCTTGGTCTGGCTCTTGATGTCGTTGCCCTGGTTGTCGAGGATACCCACGTAGACCTTTTCGCCACCGAGCTTACCCTTGATCCAGAAGTAGAGACCACCCTTATTGCGAACCTTGGAGAGGTCGATATACTTGCCTTCACCGAGAGAGTAGGTCACACCGGACCAGTCATTGTTATCGATGTAGAGGGCGAGAACGTTCTTGTTGCCAGCAGTCTTAGAATCAGCTTCGCGCTGGGCAGAAAGACCACCGTAGCTATAGCTGAAGCCCTTCAGGCCATCAGAGTAGAACACGCCGTTAGCAACCGGTTTGACCTTGCCGTCGAGCTTTTCGGGGTTCTTCGGACCATCGATGACATCGGTATTTTCATCCCAGTAAACAATCTTGGCCTTAGGCTTGGCCTTCTTGTTACCCTTCACGATTTCGATGTTGTCGACCCAGACTTCAAAGTCAGATGCGCCGCTCTTGTCGATAGAGAAACGGATTTCTGCAATCTTGTCCCAGTCAATGCGAGCCGGGAATTCAGACTTACGGGTGTTGTCCCAGTAGAGACCACGATCCGGGAAGTCCACGAGAGGAATGGAAACCTTCTTCCAATCCGTCGTCACGGCACCGCCCTGGATGTACTTGTTCAGCGGAACGACAACCTGGGTTTTCTTGCCATCAGTGACTTCTTCGTCCAAAAGGCCAACCTTAACGGCTTCGCCACCCTTCTTGCCCTTGATCATGAATTCGAGCTTAGAGTCGAGCATGAACTTGTTGAGGTCGAAGGTTTCATTGTACAAGCAAACAGAAGCACCCGAATATTCGCTCGGGTCAAGCTTGATGTTCAAAGCAGCCTTAGACTTGTAGCCGCCGTCTTTAGTAATGGTGATACCTTTGCTCTTGCCGCCATATGCGTAGTCAAAGCCCCCCGGACGATACTGTTCGTCGAAGAACTTGTAAGGAACTACGCGCGGTGCTTTCGGCTGAGCCATTGTAGCCGTGACACCGAAGCCGAGGAGGGCGACGGTAGCGGCAGTCAATGTACGCTTCATCATATGATCGTATCCTTATGGTTGTGTTTAGTTTGATTTTGAAATTAAAATTTTTGCATTAAAAAAGGGGTTTCTTGACACAAAGTCGCGTTTACAGATTGAACCGCAACGCGATTACTTCGCTTCCTTCAAGAGCTTTTCAACCAGGTCCGGGCTGAAACGGTCCTGACGCTTGCCGTTGATGTAGAAGTTCGGGGTGCCCTGCACGCCGACTTCGGTACCGAGCTGGAAGTCCTTGTCGATACGGGCGTTCATGGCAGAGTCAAGCACCATGTCCTTCTTGAACTGTTCCACATTCAAGCCAATCTGCTTGGCAACTTCAACGTAGATGGAATCACCGAGTTCGCGGCTATGCGGAGCGAGAGCGTAACGGTATTCCCAGAACTTGCCCTGCTTGTGGGCTGCGATAGAAGAAGCTGCGGCGGCGCGAGCGTTGGAGTGGAAGCTGAGCGGGAAGTGCTTGTACACGAACTTGATCTGGTCGGGATACTTCTTGTTGAGTTCCTGCATCACCGGAGCGATACGAGAGCAATAGGGGCACTGGAATTCGGTGAATTCAACAATCGTGAGCTTCGGGTTCTTGGTGTTGCCGAAAACCGGGCTGTCTTCATCGGGAATGTCCCAAACCTTGTTGTCGGCTTCCATTTCGGCACGGGCCTGTTCCAAGGAGATGCCGCGCTTGTCGAGAGCGTACTTGATGATTTCGAATTCTTCCTTGACCTGCTTGAATTCCTTTTCAAGGTTGTCGAGCCTGGCCTGCTGGTTGAACGAACCGCCAGCGGAAGCCTGATTGCAGGCAACGAGACCGGCGAAACATACTGCGATAGCAACAATGGGGAGACGTTTCATGTTTTTCCTTTTTATGTTAAAAAATCTGGGCAGGCGCAAAACCTGCCGGTGTAAGGGAAATATACTAATTAGACGAAAGAGGAAATATAATAGAAAGCAAGTAAAAGGGTAAAACCCCAACCGCAATTGTAAACAAACTTAAACAATTCCAGTACTGCCGAAGCCGCCACGGTCGGCACCGTCGAGTGCGCATTCTTCGAAGGTGAGCGTCGGCTGGATTTCCATGATGCGGAACTGCGCGATGCGGCTTCCCTTCTCGATGGTCACGTCGCGAGTGGCGTACACGGGCATTTTCCACCAGTCGTTTGCGCCGCAGTAACTAGAATCGACCACACCCACGGAATTCGCCTGCAAGATGCCAAAATTCTTGAACGTGGAACTGCGAGGAGCGATATGCGCCTCATAACCTTCCGGCAACTTCATTGCAACACCCAGATGAATGAGCTTGAACTCCCCCGCCTTCAGCGTCACGGTTTCTGCCGCAGCGAGGTCAATCCAGTCGGACTTGCCGCCGATATAAGTGAGTTTCGGGATGGAGTTGTCAAGATACTGAATTTTAATTGTCTTCGTGGTCATGATGCAAATTTAAAAGATTTAAGGTTAAATGACCGCGTCAATTCTTTCGTTCCAGTGATTCGTGGTTTCACGGACCATTTCTTTTCCGCAGTCGCAGATGCATAAAAAGCACACTTCGTTCACGACTTCGTAATCGGAGCCGCCGTTGAACACATTCGCGTTACCGTATTCTTCGCGATCCTTCCAGAGGTAGACTTTGCAGGCGTTCTGCGCAGAAACCGCCTTGCAGTAGGCGGCGAGAGCTTCTTCGGAGAGGTCAGCGGCGCATGTAACGCCGAAACCTGCTGCAGACGATGCAAGGATTTCGGCAAGCGATATGATTCGCGTGCTATCCTTGGCCAAAATTCGCCCTGCGATGTTGAATTCGACTTCCATGCCTATTTTTCAGCAGATTCTGCCGCTTCGGCAGCCTTAGCGGCCTTGTCGGCAGCCTGTTCCAGGCGGGCGGGCTTTTTCGCAAGATTACGGATAAGTCCGAACAACGCCGAAAGTTCGTTGCGGGTAGGATGCAAACGCTGCAGGAGCGTATTAAGGAAGTTGTCGCGCCAAGACTGGTCGTGATACTGGCCGGTCAAATAGCGGTCCAGGAACTTCTTGAAGCTGTCAATCTGTTCGATGGTCGCCGGAGCCGTTTCACAGGCCCCCTTGCTTCCACGCTTTGCGCGACCTTCGCCGTTAGCCAGTGCACCGCTGCGGCAAAGTTCATAAAGGCCCACCGTCACCGCCTGCGCCAAATTCAAACTCATAAGTCCCGGCACAGGAATTTCACACTGGTAGGTGCAAGCGTTCACTTCTTCGGTTTCGAGTCCACAAGATTCGCGACCGAACACCAGCGCAATGGTTCCGTCTTCGGGCAAAAGTTCCGAAAGTCCAGGCATCATCGTGTGCTTGATGGCAGAACCATAAATACGGCGGCTAAACGCAACGGCGCAAGCGCAATCGCCAATGGCATCTTCGAACTTGTGCACGATGGTTGCCTTGTCCAAGACCTCGTGGCTGTTCGGAGCCGTATGGTAGGAATTTTCAATGACCTTGTCGCGCCTCGGGTAAACAATATAAAGTTCATCGAGGGCATAGCAGTGCATGGCACGGGCCACAAAACCCACATTGTGCGGATGTTCCGGTTCTACAAGTACAACTCTGAATTTTCTCATTTTATATCCTAGATCCTTCGACTTCGCTCAGGATGACACCTTAGTTAATTTTCCACTTGAATCCCTTACCGCGGATCTCATTTTCAATTGTTTCGCCGGATTCAATTTCGGCACCATCATAAATTACGGAATGCTTGATAGTCACGCCTGCGGGCACTTGAACGCCTTCTTCGACAACGGCTTCATTCACGTCGCGGCCAAGCTCCTTAAGGCGAGCTTCTACCGCACTCATCAATCCCTCGGGCGAGCCCATATCAATCCAGGTGGCATGCAGCTGAGTCATGTCCACAAACGGAGCGCGACCAGCAGCAATCTCTTGCTTCCAGAACTCACGGATATCGAATTCCCCGTCGCGGATTCGAGCAAGAGCCTCGTCACTGTACCACGAAACGCCCGAGAACGTAGCAGGCAAACCTTCTTCGCTACCGAAACGGCCCACCACACCCGCCAAGCGACCATCAGGCCCCACGCGAAAGGTATTCACCTTCGGGAAATCCACCGCCAGCAAAGCCACCTGCGGGCCATTCGGCTGAGCAGCTCGCTCCTGGGCATTCTTTACGAAAGTCTTCAAGTCAAAATCGCAATAAGCGTCGCCATTCATAATCAAGAGACCACCACGGTAGCCCTCATTATAAATACGCTTCAGCGGTCCCGCCGTTCCCAAGATATCGGGCAATTCCACCCAGACCTTCTCGAACCCCAAGGTCTTGCCCGCCACCACCACCTGGTCGGCCAGGTAATGGGCGTTTGCATGTAAACGAATGTTTCCAATCAGGCGGGCCTTTCGAGCCTGCAAATCTAAAATGGAGGCGTCCACCACGGGTACAAGGGGCTTCGGCACATCGTTGGTCAACGGGCGCAGGCGCGTCCCCAAACCGGCGGCCAAAATCAATACATTCAGGGAATCGTTATTCAAGGGGGAATTTTCCATTATATGTATAAAGATAGAAAAAGGCGTTCTAAAAAAAATTAACAAACATCTACAAATCAAGAATTCTATTTTTAAGGTATCATGAAGAAACGTTACATCGCCCTTATCGTTCTCGCGGCATTGATCGTTATCGTCTTCGCCGCACTCAAGGTAGCCCCCGGCATCGCCAAGAACTACATCGTCAACCACTCCGAAGAAATCATCGGTCGCAAGATGAAAATCGAAAACGTGGAATTCAGCCCGTTCTCGTTTACAGTCACCGTCGATGATTTCGCCATCTACGAACCGGACGGCACAACCCCCTTCGTGGCCTTCGAAAAGTTCCGCATTAACGTGAACCCCACACACCTGATCAAGAAAGAAATCAGCGTCAGCGAAATCTACTTGAAAGGACTCTACACCCGCGTAGCACAGAAGGGCGATAAATTCAACTTCAGCGACATTCTGGACAAGTTCGCCACCGATTCCACGGCCGACTCCACCACAGCTAAGGAAGAAGCCGCCAAGACAGCCCCGGCAATCGATTCCGCTCAGGCTTTGAACCTCGACCCCAATGAAATGATTGGCTTTAGCGTTGCGGTCGAAAACATCACGCTGGAAAAAGGCAATATCATTTACGAAGACCTGAAGGTAGGCTCTAAAATCCACATCCAGGACTTCTCCGTCGCCATTCCCGCCGTCTACTTCAGCAACAAGGACACCGATATCGGCGTGAACCTCAAGTTCGCCAATGGTGGCGACCTGGGCGTCAAGGTGCAGTTCAACATGAAGACACAGGACTTCGGCGTAAACGTCACGCTCAACAAGCTGGCTCTCTCCGTCGCCAAGCCCTACCTCAACGACTTTATCAAGTATAAGGATTTCGAAGGTTCTTTGGGCGCAAACTTGAATGTGGCCGGCAATGTGAACAACGTGCTTTCTTCTAATGTCAGCGGAACCGTATCCGTTGACGGCATCAAGCTTACCGAAACCAGCGGCAAGACCCTGGGCGTCTCCCATGTAGGCGTAGGCATCGCCAAGGCCAACCTGAACGAAATGGACTTCCGCGTGGATTCCGTGATTGTGAACGGAGCCTTCGCCCATCTAGACCTCTTCAAGAACGGCAAGACCAACATCGATGTTCTGCTGGAACCGCTGAGCAATCCCGCCAAGGCCGAACCAGCCGATTCTACAGAAAATGAAGAATCCAAGACCGCCGAAAAGTCCAAGCCCCTCAAGGCAGTCATCAAAAAACTGCAGGTGGCCAACACCAACGTAACCGCAACAGACCATACCCCGAAACAGACCTTCAACTACAAGGTCAGCAACATTGCCGTCAACGGTTCCAATATCAATTTCAACACTCCCTGCACCATCAACGTATCGGCAGCATTCCCCGAAGGCGGTGTTTTGAATCTTAAATATAAGGGAGCCCTCTCCGACATTGGCACCATGGACGCCTACATCAGCGTGAAGAACCTGGCCCTTAAGCACTTTTCGCCTTACAGCCACCACTACACCGGCTACCCCATCAGCTCGGGAACCATGGCATTCGCCAGCGAAAACAAGATGAACGATTGGAATATCGATAGCAAGAACACCATCGATATCTACAACATCGACGTGGCCGACAAGGACGGCAACACCGACCCGGAATTCACCGTCCCCATGAAGGTGGGCCTCTACATCCTTAAAGACAAGGATGACAAAATCGAGTTCGACGTTCCCGTGAAGGGCAATGTGCAGGATCCCGAATTCTCTTACCTGAAGATCGTGTGGCAGACCGTCATGAACCTGCTCATCAAAGTGGCCCTCTCTCCGCTCAAAATCGTGGGCAACGTAGCCGCAACCGGCGCTGGTGCAATCGGAATCGACCTCGGCAAGAACGATGAAATCTACATTGACCCCCTGGCCAGCTCCTTCACCAGCGAACAGTTTGCCAAGGCTCAGAAAATGGTGGAAGTCCTCGCCAAGGACAAGAAGCTGAAGCTGAATTTCGTGCAGAACTTCAACATGAAGAAGACCGTCGAAGCCTACAAGACGCACAAACTCAAGACAGACTTCTACAAGGCGACCCAGAACAAGACCACGCTCAACGAACTGGACGAAAAGGCAATTGTCGCCATCGAAGACAAAGACAGCGCCTACGCCGCCTATGCAGCAGAGCATGCCAAGGAACTGGACCGCAAGACCATGGAAAAAGAAATCCTCGCCATGGCCGAAGCCCGCAACCAGGAACTCCTCAAGACACTGCAACAGCAGCCTGGAGTGACCAAGAAGAACCTCACCATCACCACGGCCCCCCGCGGTTCACTCACCCAGCGCAAGGCCATGTACAAGGTGCAGGTCGATGTACAGTAGAAGTAAACGGTTTGAAGGGGGAAGAATCCCCCTCACTACAAAAAGAGCGCTTTTAAGCGCTCTTTTTTTCGTTACCCCTTCGCCTAAGGGCTCCGCCCCTAAAACCCCGGTTAATCTCTTAAGAAACCCGTCAGCGGATCAGAAGCAGAGGCTCCGCGGGTCAGCACACGGCCAAGACCAGCGAGGTATGCCTTGCGGCCCGCTTCGATCGCGAGCTTGAAGCTCTGGGCCATCATCGGCAAATCGCCGGCGGTAGCAAGAGCAGTATTCGCCATAATTGCGGCGGCACCCATTTCCATGGCTGCGCAAGCTTCAGAGGGTTTACCGATGCCCGCATCCACGATAATCGGGAGGTCGATTTCATCGATTAGAATCTGGATGAATTCGCGGGTAGAAAGTCCCTTGTTGCTTCCGATAGGAGCCGCCAGCGGCATCACGGCTGCGGCACCCGCGTTCGCGAGGTCGCGCGCCACGTTCAGATCCGGGTACATATACGGCATCACGACGAAACCTTCTTTCGCCAAGGTCTCCGTCGCCTTGATGGTTTCGTAGTTGTCGGGCAAAAGGTACTTCGTGTCGCGCATGATTTCGATCTTGACGAAATCACCGCAGCCGAGTTCGCGGGAAAGCCGCGCGATGCGCACCGCCTCTTCGGCGTTGCGTGCGCCGGACGTATTAGGCAACAGCGTCACACTCTTCGGAATGTAGTCCAGAATGTTTTCGTGATCTTTGGTATTTGCACGGCGCACGGCCAGAGTGACAATCTCTGCGCCTGCATCGCGCACCGCAGCTTCAATCAGCTTAAGGGAATACTTGCCAGAACCTAAAATGAAACGGGAACTGAATTCGTGACCACCAATAACAAGAGAATCTTTTTTTTCGTCCATAATACTTTACCTTTATCCGCCATACCTGCCATGGCATCCATCGTTTTCATGGCAGTTAATTTAGAAATTTTGCGGATTAAAGGCTACTTGATAATGACACGAATGATACGTCCGCCCTCTTGCGACTTGACCAAATAGGAACCGGAACACTTGACCAAGGCGGTCATTTTCGCCTGTATGTTTTCAGTCTCTGTTCCCGAGAACTTGGCAATCAAGCGTCCCTGCATGTCAAATACATTATAGCTCGAAACTCTCGGCGAGCCCAACAGAGTCGGACGATTTGTAATTACAGTTGTTGAACCACCTGTCGAATCGGAAACTCCGCACTTATCGGCGTTACAAAGCTCCAGCCAGTCGATATTCACGTAGTTGCCCACGATTTCAAGTTTGAGCACATGTTCACCCGCATCAAGGTTCACCTTGCCCGCATCGTATGTGGAATAAGTTTCCCAGTCGGCGCCTTGCGGGAAAACGATATCGTCCTTGACGACCTTGTCATCTACATACAACTTAACACCCGTATTTTCGGAAGAGGTCGCATAGCTCGCAGACAAGCCATACTCGCCCGCTTCAGCGACCTTCACCGTATATTCCAGCCATTCGCCTTCTTGCGTGTAACCGACTGCATAACCGGAACCGCCCTTCACGATATCCACGGCGTCTTCGCGGTACTCCCCCCCCTTGTTGTCATCGTCTTTATCGAGGTAGGCCTTGCCCGAACCACCGACATCGTAATTTTCGACTTCAATTTTTCCCGGGATTGTAGCGGCAACATCATTATAGGGCGCTTGAGGAATAATCGGCGTCACATACACGCGGTAACCATACTTGGTATTCGTGATATTCACCGGCACCGTAATCTTGCCGTCGTTTACATCGTATTCCTTGTCAGACACCGGAGTCGTCGATGGAACCGGCTTGTCCTTGTCTTCCCACACCACATATTCCACAGTCACATTGACCTTGTTTCCAAATGCAGCGGGAATGCCCGAAATGTTCACGTTCACATCGCCCTTGGTGTTACCGCCGAGCACGATGCTTGCAAAACCTTTCTTCTTGTCGAGAGCGGCAAAGCCATCAACACCGTCGCTCTTGTCGTTCGGGGGTGTAACCTTTGCCATATAGCCGCTCATGTCGCCATACCACTTATAGAGCCACCAGCCGCCACCGCGTTCGTTATCCTTGGTGAGAAGGCTTCCCAAGCGACCCGGAAGCGGTACAAACCACCAAGAAATCATGGCGCTTTCGACACCGTGACGTTCGAATTTAGCGATAAAGGGAATAGACAAGCCGGGGCAACCTTCTTCGCTGTGTTCAGTCGAAGAATATTCGTTGATGCTCAGTGGACGCGGCTTGACGTTGTATTTCTTTTCGAGATTGCGGTATGTTTCGACAGAGCCCACAAAGCCACCGCTACCCCACTGGTGCCAGCTGACCACGTCGGGCATGCAGTTGTTCTGCGAACAATATTTCACGAAATCTTCCATCTTGGATGCATGGTAGAATGAGTACGACGGACCGATGATTTTGGCGCCGGGGTCCATCTGGCGGATCAAATCGTAAGTCTGTTTCCAGAGGCCGGAATTGAAGTCGATGCCTGAAACTTTCCAGGTATCGTTCGGTTCGTTCCAGATTTCGTAACCATCAAAGTTTTTGTTGCTTGATTTAAGCTTGTCGTTGATGACCGACTTGACTTCGTTTTTCCAGTGGTCCATGTTCTGAAACTTGTAGGGCCAGCCCGGCAAAACGTCGGCCAGGCGAATCTGGATTTTGGCACCGATGCCTTCGACACGCGGGGCAACGAGGAACGCACCACCGATGCCCTGCTGGCGGCCGCTACCGCTACGAGCCGGCGAAAGAAAAACGTTCGGCTTGAGCGGGGCAACATCCTTTTCAATGTTACTCGGAAGCGTCTCGGTCAGACCATAAAGCGAACCGGTCGCCACGTGAGTCACCGGCTTAATGCTGTCGCCTAGACTAACGTTCAAGTTCACGGCAGCATCCGAAAATGCGGCCAGAGTCAAAATAGCAGCAAAACTGTTTATCTTTTTCATAAACATCTCCAAAAATCACCAATAAAAAAAATACCCCCTTTTAAGGGGGATATCTCATGCTCTTTGTATCTTTCTATGGATGGATTGTCAATGGGCCTTGCGCAACTTTTTACGCCAAATCAATAATGAGACGCACCGCTGTCAATGCCTGATGGGCTGCGCAGAGCATCACCCGCGGGGCAATCAAGCCGATTCCGTCATTCACATCGCTTTTGCCGTCACCGCAAACATAAAAGCGCTTGGTCACCTTGCGAGTCGTAATCGTATTTCCACTGTCATAGCCCGCCATGCCAGAAGCCGCCACCATGAACTTTTCAGGCATTTTTTCAAGAGCCGTATTCACAAGCATCGCCTTGGCTTCGGCATTGTCAAACGCCTCGCAAATCACGTCGGCCTTGGCAAGCAACGCCTCCGCATTTTCGGCAGTCACTTTTTCGAAATGCGTTTCAAACTCCGTATACGGCGCAATCTCTTTCAAGTTAGCAAGTAGCGCTTCCGGCTTCGGCCTGCCCACCTGGCAAGCCTTGTACTGCTGGCGATGCAAGTTAGTCACATCGACGCAATCGAAATCAATCAGAATCAGCTTGCCAACTCCGGCTCGCGCCAAAGAAATTGCGATATTGGAACCCAGACCACCCAAACCGCAAACGGCAACGGTGGCCGCCTGCAACTTTCGCACGGCATCCACACCCTGCCGCATTTCAAGCGCGGCAAGCATTTCTTCGCGGGAAGGTTCGCACATCTGCGAAAAATCGGCTTGCATCACCCGCCGCCTACAAAATTCACCACCTCGACCACATCGCCGTCGGCCAGCACCGTCTCGGCATACTTCGCCTTCGGAACAATTTCCTCGTTCCGTTCCACAGCGATGCGCACAGTATTGTACCCAGCCTCCGCAAGGTATTCAGCGACTGTCTTTCCAGCCGCATCGACACTCTGTCCATTAATCGTTAGCATATTATAAATATAGAAAACCAAATCAGCATGGCGGCAACGCTCGCTTTACTATATTTGCGACAACAAAAAAGGCATTGCTGAAATGGACGGCGAAAAAAAAGAAAATAACTACTTGTTTGATTCTGGCAACCTCTCGGAAGGGGCGCTCGCAAAAAAGCACCGCATCGAGAACGACCCAAGTGCCCGCACGAACATTATGGACTATTTGCCCGGCATGGAAGTCATCCAGTCGGACATTGCCGAAAAAGTTCTCTCTGAATCCGAAAATTACGATTACACCAAGTATACAGGCAAGGACGTAAAGCGCGCCCTGGAACATGACCGCTGCACCTTGGAAGACTTCAAGGCACTCCTGTCACCCGCCGCCGCTCCCTACTTGGAACAGATGGCCGCCAAGGCCAAAATCGAAACCAGCAAGCATTTCGGCAACAACGTCTATTTCTTTACGCCGCTCTATATCGCCAACTACTGCGAAAACTACTGTGTGTATTGCGGCTTCAACTGCTACAACCACATCAAGCGCATGCAGCTCACCATGGAGCAAATCGAGCACGAGATGAAGGTGATTGCCGACAGCGGCATGGAAGAAATCCTGATTCTCACAGGCGAAAGCCGCGCGAAGAGCAGCGTGGAATACATCGGCGAAGCCTGCAAGCTGGCCCGTAAGTATTTCCGCATGGTGGGTGTGGAAGTTTATCCGGTGAATACCGACGAGTACCGCTATCTGCACGAATGCGGCGTGGACTACGTGACGGTTTTCCAGGAAACCTACGACAAGGTGCGTTTCGAACAACTTCACCTGATGGGTCATAAGCGCGTATTCCCGTACCGCTTCGATTCCCAAGAACGCGCCCTGATGGCAGGCATGCGCGGTGTTGCCTTCTCTGCTCTCCTCGGCCTTTCTGACTTCCGCCGCGACGCCTTAGCCAGCGCACTCCACGTGTATTTCTTGCAGAAGAAGTATCCCCACGCCGAAATGAGCCTCAGCTGCCCGCGACTGCGCCCCATCATCAATAACGATAAGATTGACCCGCTGGATGTTCATGAGAAGGAACTCTGCCAGGTACTTTGCGCATACCGAATCTTCTTGCCGTACGTGGGCATTACAGTTTCCAGCCGCGAAAGCAAGGAATTCCGCAACGGTATCGTGAAGATTGCAGCAACGAAGGTTTCTGCCGGCGTTTCTACGGGCATTGGCGACCACGAAAGCAAGTACAGCGGTCACGATGACGGCGAAGGCGGTGACGAACAGTTTGAAATCAACGACGGCCGCAGCTTCAACGCCATGTACAGCGACATTTCAGGCGAAGGCCTGCAGCCTGTGCTGAACGATTACCTGTACGTCTAATTAGACGTTTCTTCGTACATTTTTTCGATTTCTTCGGCGAACCGCGCTTCAGCTACGGAGCGCCGAATTTTTAATGTGGGCGTCAGAAGCCCCGATTCCACAGTAAGTTCGTCACCGATCAATGTCCAGTGGCGAATTTGTTCCCAATGGTTCAGCTTACTATTGACTCGCTCCACGTGGCGATTGATAGATTCACGAATACGCCTTGACTTCAAGGCCTTTTCAAGATTAAAATTGTTTCCTACGCGCTTTAAGAATCGCTTTGCATTCACAGGGTTCAAGAAAAGCAGTGCCGAAGCGAATTTACGATCATTGGCAATCACCAGAGCCTGTTCAATCAACAGGTGACGTCCCAGTTCCAGTTCTATGGGATTCGGGCTCACATACTTGCCGGTACTGGTCTTCAACAGTTCCTTAAGGCGGCCCGTCAAATACAGGTAGCCATCCCGGTCAAAATACCCCTGGTCGCCGGTTTTAAAGAATCCGTCTTCCGTAAAGATTTCCGCATTCAAGTCGGGCCTGTTGCGATACCCCTTGAAAACGCTGTCGCCCTTGACGAGCACTTCGCTGTGGTCCCCGATTTTTACTTGCAGGTGGGTCAGCGGCTGGCCGACGCTCCCTGGCCGTGCACAACCAGGCCTATTCACGCTGACCACCGGAGAACATTCCGTAAGGCCGTAGCCCTCGCAAACATCAAAACCCACATTCAAAAGGAAACGGCAAATCGATTTGTTCAAGGCTCCCCCGCCCGAAATCAGCAAGCGGAAGCGCCCACCCATGGCATCGCGCATTTTACGATAAACAAGCTTGTCGTAAATATTGCAGAGCAGCCCCCGCCGTTCCATGGGGTCGTAGCTCTTGGCATAGGCAATGGCTCGCTCATAGACAAATTTCTGGATTCCATGAATTTTTTCGCCGGCGGCAGTCATGCTTTCATACAGGCGTTCCAGAATTCTAGGAACCACCGTCATGACTGTAGGGCTGATTTCACGGACAATTTCGGCAGTATTCCGGGGTGAATCCGCAAAGTAAAGCTTGGCACCGCACAGGGTGTAAAAATAGACCGACATGCGTTCAAAGGCATGAGCCACAGGCAGAACCACAAGGCACACGTCCGAGAGGCAATTCACCCGCAAGAAATCCCGCTTAATCACCTGGATTTGCGAAATCATGTTGCGGTGTGTCAGCTCCACACCCTTCGGAACCCCAGTAGAGCCGCTGGTATAAATAATCGAAAACACGTCATCGGGATTCAGGGAATGCATCTGCTGGTTCAGCCAAAGGGAAGACTCCGGCTGTTTAGACAAGACTTCCCCTTCTTTCACAAGGTCATCCCAATACACACCGTTGGACGGCAACTCCGATTTTTTGTCGATACAAATAACAGCCTTGAACCTGGGCATCAGGACGCCAATGGTCGGCGAAAGGTCAGAAAGATTGTTCAGGACCAGCACCTCCACCGAGGCGTCGTCACATTGGTAATTGAAATTCTCTGCCGAAATATTCGGGAACAGGGGCACCACACGAGCCTGGTTCAGCTGAGTTGCCACATCGGCCATAATCCATTCAGGGCAACTTTCTGCCACAATACCGATACTTTTACCGGCGGCAAGGCCTCGGGCCCTAAAGGCAAGGGCCAAGCATTGGGTTTCATGCCGCAATCTCGTTCCCGAAAAATGGACCCATCCTTCAGAAGTACGGTGGAACCACCCTGCGAAGTTTTCCCGGTCGCAGTTTGCAAAAAACACATGCGCAAGCGATGTATATTGCAACGGTTCCATACAAAATTTCCTTTGCCCTAGCTTTAAAATACATTTATTACACGGATTTTTTCTGTTTTTTTCATCACAAAGTCCCTTTTTTTCTTTATATTTGTGTCGAAGGGTTAGTTTATCTGTTTGAATCAAAGGAATGATATGTTCAAAAAGATTCTTGATAAATACAACGGCACAAAGCTGAACTACCGTATCAGCATCGCTATCGTGCTAGGCACACTCCTCGGCATTTTTCTCCCCGGACAGAAATGGATTGGCGAACTAGGCGTCCTATTCGTAGGAGCCATGAAAGGCATCGCCCCCATTCTGGTATTCGTCTTGATCATTAATTCGCTATCTACCGGTAAAACTTCGCTGGACAGACGTTTTGGAAAGGTTTTCGCCTTTTACATGGTCAGTACCATTCTTGCTTCTATCGTCGCCGTTACGGCAAGCTTCCTGTTTCCCCAGAACCTGCAACTGGCGCAAGAAGCAACAACAAGCGCCATTTTGCCCAAGGGCATCGGCGAGATTTTGAACAACCTGCTTGTCCGCGCCGTTTCGAACCCCTTCGAAGCTATTACCGAAGCCAACTACATCGGTATCCTTGTTTGGGCCATCATCTTCGGCATCGCAATCAAGTTGCACGCCAGCGATTCCACCAAGGAGCTTCTCCAGGACGTTACCAAGTCAGTTACCGCCATTGTCCACTGGCTCATCAACTTTGCCCCCTTCGGTATCCTTGGCCTTATCCATTCGGCCATTGCCACCAATGGTATCGGCATTTTCAAGACCTACGGTATGCTGGTCGCAGTCCTTGCTGGAGCAATGATCTTTACAACATTCATTATCGCACCACTGGTGGTAAGCTTCGCCATCAAGCAGGATCCCTATCCGCTGGTCATTTACTGTCTCAAGCGTAGCGCCATCACGGCTCTCTTTACCAGAAGTTCTGCCGCAAACATTCCTGTGAACATGGATGCTTGCGAAGACTTGAAGCTGGACCGTGAATTCTATTCCGTGTCCATTCCGCTGGGAGCCACCATCAACATGAACGGTGCCGCCATCACCATCGCCATCATGACTCTTGCTGCGGCCCACACCCTCGGCATATCGGTAGACTTCCCCACGGCTCTCACCCTCTGCGTCATGGCCACCATCGGAGCATGCGGTGCCAGCGGTATTGCGGGCGGTTCCCTGTTCCTGATTCCCATGGCCTGTTCATTCCTCGGCATTTCAAACGACGTCGCCATGCAGGTTGTGGCCGTAGGCTTTATCATTGGCGCAGTCCAAGATAGCCTTGAAACCGCCCTCAACTCTTCGACCGACGTCATGTACACCGCCGCAGCCGAATACAGTGGCTGGATTGCCGAAGGAAAACACCTTCCCCGTCGATTCCGCTAATCAACTTGGATTTTGGCAAATAAGCCAAATATTCCAAGTTGGAATAATTTAAGATAACGCAAATTTTTTCATTATTTTTGGGGGCATTTTTTTCTTTTTTTTGAAAAAAAATTATTTTCTCTTTTGGAGAAATAGATGGCCGCTTATAAAAGACCTATACATAAAAGCCTTGTCCTTGGAAGCGCGGTATTTATCGCGTTCTTGTGTTTTATACTTTCAATTCAAGCTTACCTGACCTATTCGAAATCATTGTACAAGCGTTACGACGACAAGCTTGATGATATTCTGAAATACATTACCACCCAGGTCGATTTGGACGACCTTTACGAATGCGTCATTACGGGGCAGCAAAGCGATAAATATCGCAAAATGCAAACCCTGCTCAACGGCATGGTTGACGAATTCGAACTGTTCTACCTGTATTCCGTCTTCGTACGTGGAAACCTGATGGTCAATATCTGTTCTGCCACTAGTGCCGCAGAACGAGCCAAAGGCGAAGAGGACATGCCATTGCTGGATACCAGCGACGCATACCCTGCAGAAGAACTTAAAAAATTCTCGGAAGCAACAGCCAAAGACGAGATTTCGTACTTTGAAGAAGAATCCGAATGGGGTGCCGCCTATACCGCCTGTAAGCCTCTTGTGACATCAACCAATATCCACTACGGTCTAATCTGCGCCGACGTGGCCATTGACGAACTCCACAAGACAGTCAATAACTATGTTCTTTACAATGTACTATTGACCTTGGGTCTCGGCATTTTGTTTGGCCTGATGTTGATTGTATGGCTTCGCCACAACGTAACCGGCCCCATTCTCGCCCTGGAAAAGAGCGCCCGCCACTTTGCAGAAAAGAGCCGCGGCAAAAAGAAAGATCCTCAGGATCTCATTTTCGAAGTTCCCGAAATCAACACCCACAACGAAGTGGAATCTCTTTCCAATGCAATTGCCCAGATGTCAAAAGACATGAAGAACTATGTGGAAGGCATCCTGGAAGCCGAAGAAACAGTCAAGAATGCCCAAGAAGCCGCAGCCAACATGACCATGCTGGCATACAAAGACGCCTTGACCCATGTGGGCAGCAAGATAGCCTACGACAATGCAGCCAGGACTCTGGAGAAGGATGTTGCCGAAAAACTGGTTACGGAATTCGGCATCGCCATGATAGACTTGAACAACCTGAAGCTTATCAACGACAGTTACGGACATGCCAACGGCAACATCTATATTGCCGGAGCATGCCATATCGTTTGTACTATCTTCAGACATTCGCCGGTATTCCGTGTAGGTGGCGATGAATTTATCGTCATTCTGAAAAGCAGTGACTACGAAAACCGCCACGATCTGGTGGAAAAAGCCAACCTGAAATTCTTCGAAACCGAAAACGACAACGCCAGGGAACCCTGGGAACGATTCTCGGTTGCTATCGGCATGGCAGAATACAGGGACGGAGAATCCGTAGATGCAGTGTTCAAGCGTGCCGACCAGGCTATGTACCAGAACAAGCAGAAGATGAAGAAAAACAGGAAATAGCGTTTCTGTTCTAATTTCTATCTTTCGTCGCGATGTTCGACGCTTTGAATCTAAATTTTTCCTTTTACGACTGGCTCCTGATATTCATGGTCACGGCGCTAGGGACTTTAAGCGCTTACCTGAAAGACCCGCAGCTTAAAGCAGTCACGGCGACGATTCCGATTCCTTGCGGATTTGCCTACATTGCAGTCGGACTCCCGATGGGAACGGCAAATGCAATTTCTGGGTTCATGTGCTTTCTGTACGTGCATATCGTGCGCATTCTGCATTACAAAGTCAAGGTTCCTATCGTCCCAAGCATTATCGCGGGACTAGCCTTCTTTGTAGCACTCGGCACCTTCTTGATGCCGCGCATTCCCGATAACGACGCCTGGTTCCTGGGCGCATGCGCCTTTGACTTTATCGTGGGCGTTATCATGTTCCAGAAGCAGAGCTACAAATCCGGCGTGCGCTACAAGACCCCGCTCCCCATTTACATCAAGGCACCCGCCATTGCGGGCGTCGTAAGCGGACTGATGCTGATCAAGCGCCTCATGGGCGGATTCTGCACCAGTTTTCCCATGATGAATTCCATCGTGAGCTACGAAAGCCGCTATTCCCTGGGCGACCAGTGCAGGCAACTGCCGCTGTTCTTAATTGCAGGGCCACTCATGTTCATCGAGATGCGTTACATTGAAATCGGTCTCGGACTTAACCACTGGATTGTTCTTTTGTGCGGCTACATTCTATTCGCAACCATTTACTGGCCCCTGAACAAGGAACTCAAGCGCCGTAACGAACGGGCCGAGAAAAGCTACAGCGAAAGAGCATAGCCGTTTACAGCTGTTGAGAATCCATAAACATATTTATATGTTAAAGGCCCTTTTTTTGTCCGATGAGGGCTTTTTTTAGGTATTTTCTGGTAGAAATGTATTTAGGAGATGGCATGTTTGGAAATATCAAGAACTTGACAATCATTTCGGCTATGGCGCTCGGTATGCTCGCCACCACCGCTAATGCCGAAAAATACGATTGGGGAAACGTCCGTTTTGACGGCGGTGGATTCGTTTCTGCCGTAATTTTCCACCCCAAAGCCGAAAATTTACTGTATGCCCGCACTGACGTGGGCGGCATTTATCGTTTTGACTTCGAAAAAAAGACTTGGGCTCCGCTGATGGACTTCATCTCGGAAAACGACAAGGGCCTTTACGGTACCGAAGCTTTTGCACTCGACCCGAACGACCCCAAGCGCATTTACGTGCTGGCCGGTACAGGTTACTTTAGCAAGGGCCGTACCGCCGTGCTAAGGAGCGAAGATTACGGCACCACTTGGGACACGAGCTACGTGGAAATGCTCGCCCATGGTAACGGCATGGGCCGCCAGACCGGCGAAAAGCTGGCCGTAGACCCCAACAAGGGAAACATCATTTTTTGCGGAAGCCGCACCAAGGGACTTTACAAGAGTACTGACTACGGTAAAACCTGGACAAGCGCCTACAAGGTCGCCCTTTCTACGGCAACCGAATCTAGCCTGAACGGCGTGAACGGCATCAGCTTCGTGATGTTCGACGAATCCCAGGGCAAGAATGCCGACGGATCCACCAAGACCATTTACATCGGAATTTCTGAAACCAAGGACAACCTGCAGGTAAGCCACGACGGCGGCGAAACTTGGGAAGTTGTCAAGGGCGTTCCCACGGGCCTGATGCCCCACCGTGCCAAAATCGTTGACGACGACATGTACGTAACCTTTGCCGATGGCCCAGGCCCGTACAATATTGCCAGCGGCGGTTTCTATAAGTACAATATTGCAGGTGGCACCTGGACCGACCTGACCCCGAGCGACTCCGTAGAACACGAAGGCAGCACCACCAAGAGCTACGAAAAAGACAAGAGCTCTTACGGTGGCGTGGCTATCGATCCTAAGGACAAGAACCACATCGTCATTTCGACCCTCGGCAAGTACACCGGACGCCACGTGACCAAAGACGGAAAGGACAACTATGGCGACCGCATTTACAGCACTACCGACGGTGGCAAGACCTGGATTCACGGCCAGCATTATAACGATATTCCGAACATCGATGCAAACGGTACCGCTTGGATTCCGGGCAACGCCATCCACTGGGCAGGTTCCTTGGAAATCAACCCGTTCAACAATAAGCAGGCTTGGGTCACCAGCGGTAACGGCATCTTTATGACCGAAGACATTTCGGCCAAGGTTCCCTTGTGGAAATTCATGTCGAAGGGTATCGAAGAAACCGTGCCGCTCGACATCGTGAGCATTCCGGGAGGCCCACTCGTGACAGCCATCGGTGACTACGACGGCGCCGCCTACGCCAACATCAACACAAGCACCAAGCGCCATACCCCAATTATTGGCACCACCGAAAGCATGGGCTACGCCCCGCTGACCGGAAGCCTGTTGCGTACCGGTGTGATTACCGTGTACGGCCAGTACGACTCTCAGAACTTTAACGTGATGTACCGCTCCGACGACATGGGCGCCACCTGGGACAGCGTGAAGACCACCCTCAAGGGCCCCAAGGGCTTGGTCGTGCTCTCTGCCGACGGCAAGGTGATGCTGCACCGCCCCGACCAAGGCGCCACCGTTTACCGTTCTGCCGATAACGGCGCCACTTGGACCGCTGTTGAAACGGGCACCCAGACGAACTATTCCCGCATTGTCGCAGACCCCGTGAACCCCGACGTATTCTACGTGATGGGCGGCATGGGCTCCCTTTACAAATCCACCGACGGCGGCAAGACCTTTGCCGAAGCAGAAGCCCGCTTGCAGAACGAGCAAGCTGGTGAATACTACAACGGCGGCGGCCTCATCCGTACCGTTCCCAAGAGAGAAGGCCACCTGTGGGTTCCCATGGACCAGTCGCAGGTCTGGCAACCTAAGGGATTCACCGAATACGGCCTCGCCTATTCCGAAAACGGCGGCAAGAGCTGGAACCGATGCGAAGGTGCCTCGACCGCAATCGCCGTGGGTATCGGCAAGGCCAAGGAAGGCAGCGACTACGAAACCATCTTTATCTGGGGTGCGGCAAAGTCGGGTGATCCGATCGGCATTTACCGCAGCACCGACAAGTGCAAGACCTTTGAACGCGTGAACGACGACATGCACCAGTTCGGTGGCCCGGGCAACGGCAACTTCGTGCAGGGCGACATGAACAATTTCGGTGTCGTGTACATGAGTACGGTAGGCCGTGGCACCATTGTGGGAGCCCCCCAAGGCACCAAGTTCGTGACCAAGCTGAACCGCGTGAACGTTACGGCAAGCACCTTCATGCAGCTCGAAAAGCGCAATCTGCACGTGAGCGCCCCGGCTGGCAGCAAGGTTGAGCTCTATGCTGCAAACGGCAAACTCGCCTTCAGCTCTACCCTCGAAAGCGAAAATGTCGTAAGCCTCTCGAAGCTCCCCGTAGGCAAGTACATGGCCCGCCTCAAAGGCGCAAACGGCAAGCTGCTCAACCAGAAGACACTAGTCATCCGATAGTAGACTCTTCCTCCATAATCCTAAATACACAAAAAATCCTCGACAACGATTGTTGCCGGGGATTTTTCAATTTTGCGACACTCGGAAAAATCCGAGATGCAAACTAATTGGCGCTAATGGTAAAGACTTCGGTAGACGTAGACTTGAGGCTGACTTCGTCAGTCGCATTTTCCATCAGCCAAAGGGCACCCAAAGACATTTTGATTACAGCACCTTCCGGCTTGATCAGCGGAGTAACCGTAATATTTTTCTGTCCAAGACACACGCTATTGGTGGTACCTTTCAAAGTAAGGCTTGCCTCTGAAACGGACCAAGTTCCGTAAACAGGATTGCAATCCACCGTCTTGAGGCCTTCAGGAGCTCCCTGGGGCACATCAAACTGGAAAGAACCATCTTCGTTGAAGGTCATAACGCCAGGTGCAGCCGAATAATTGAAATTGGCCATAATCTCTCCTGCACCGGGATTTGCAGGATCAGTACTGATAGGAGCAATGCCAATCAGGCTCCAAGTTCCCTGCAAGCATTCTGCAGAAAGACCATTGGCACATTCTGTAGCCTTGCTTTTAGCAGAGGATGTGCCAGAATCCCCACATGCAGTCAGAGCCGCCATTGCCACAGCAGCCGTCATTGCGATAAACACCTTGTTTTTCATATTAAACCTCTAAGTTTTCCTTGAATATAAGTAATTCTTGTTGTAAAAATCAACAACATATTAAAGTTTACAATCCTTTTTAGTTCATTTCATTCATTATATTTGTAACTGGGTTTCTTGGGTATAATATATCTTGAAAGAGGATTGGATGAAAAAACTTTTAACCGGAGCCATCATGGCTATAGCAATTTCGCAGGCATTTGCTGCACCGGACCCGAATTTCCATATTTACTTGGCATTTGGCCAGTCCAACATGGAAGGTCAGGGCGATATCGGGCAACAGGACAAGACGGTTGACGAACGTTTCCAGATTCTCTGGGCGGCCGACAATGGCTCTTGCTCCGGGAAGACCATGGGCAAATGGTCTACTGCCGTGCCTCCGCTTGCGCACTGTCAGGGTGCAAAACTCGGCCCCACGGACTATTTTGGTCGTACTATGGTCGAAAAGACGGACCCCCAGATCAAGGTGGGCGTCATCGTGGTGGCTGTTGCAGGATGCAGCATCAAGCTGTTCGACAAAAACAATTACACCAGCTACATCAGCTCGGTCCAGACTACGCAAAACTGGATGATGGGCCGAATCAACACCTATGGCGGCAACCCTTATGGTCGCCTGATTGAGATGGCCAAGAAGGCTCAAGAAGACGGTGTCATCAAGGGCATTATCTTCCACCAGGGCGAAACCGATGCCGGTGACGGCAATTGGCCTTCTGCGGTCAAGAAGGTCTACGACAACATTATCAAGGATTTAGGCCTCGAAAACGACATTCCGTTCCTTGCGGGCGAAGTGCTGCGCAGCGGTGTGAGTGCCGGCGCAAACAACAACATCGCAAAGCTCCCGCAGCAGTCCAAGAACTTCTACGTGGTGTCTTCCGAAGGGTTCAACCAGGCTTTGGGCGACGGTCAGAACGTGCACTTTACCTCTCAGGAGTACCGCGACTTCGGCAAGCGCTATGCCGAAAAGATGATCGAGGTCCTGGGCGACAAGCTCAAGCCCATTGCAGAATCGAGCAGCAGCGCGGCCGAATCGAGCAGTAGCGTTGTCGCAAGTTCTTCTAGCGAAGCAAAATCCAGCTCCAGCCATAGCCATCACGGAGTTTCCTCTTCGTCGGAAGTGGATACGGGATTTGCACAGGTAAACCACCTTGCAGGCGGGGCGCTTACGGTGAACAAAGCCGGCAATGTGCAGTTGAGCCTTGCCAAGGCAACGCAGCTCACCGTCAAGGTTTATTCTAGCCTCGGCAAGGAAGTGCTTGACTTGAGCGGCAACTACGCCGGAACAAACACTTTGGTGCTTGCTGGCAGAATCCCGGCCGGGCGCTACGTAGTGAGTGCCCAGGGCGAAGGATTCAAGGCCACTAAGGCTGTAATGGTAAAATAGCGACGACCGTCAGGTGGTCGCCCTGGACTTGAAACTTGATTTCGAAGCCGGCGAACCTGATGCCGTAAATGCGGTCGGCGGACCTCTGGTACGCGGGCCGCGGGTCTTCGGAAAGCAGCTCTATAAGAGCTGCCTTTTTTTCTGCAGGGAATTTTACGCCGGCGGCATCGGGCGCAAGTTCCGTGCCATCAAGTAACTCCGGCGCTAGATTTTCGGGCGCAAATCCGGTGCCATCAAGAACTGCTTGCGCCTCGGCGGCGAATTCGACTTCGAGCTTTTTAAAGCGCACCGCCTCGGCAAAGCCGCCGGTGGCCTCGGGCACGGAATCGGCGTACGGCAAATAGGGCTTGATGTCTACGATAGGCGTGCCGTCCATGAGGTCGGCGCCGCTGACCGTAATGGAGGGCGCGCCCTCCCCCGTCAAGTTGATTTTCTCGATTTTCACGCAGCTCATGGCTAAGGGATTCGGCCTAAAGCTGCTGCGCGTCGCAAACACGCCCAGCCGCGTATTGCCACCAAGACGGGGCGGGCGTACCGTCGGCTTCCAGGTGTCGCGCACATTTTCCGAAAAAATCCACAAGAGCCACAAGTGACTAAAGCCTTCCAGCCCACGCAAGGCGTCGGCATTTTTGAATTCCGGCTCAAAGACAATCGTCGAATGCAAATTCTTCAAAAGCCCGCTCTGCCGCGGAATCCCGAACTTGTCCGGAAAATCGCTCCTGATGCGGGCAATGACCTTGAAAGTAATCTCATTCCTCTTTTCCACACGGGAATATATAGAAAAAAAATGCCCCTATTTTAGAACGAATCCAAATCAAGCGTTAAAAGAACATCCGTAAAATATTGCAAAGCCGAGTATTTGATTTCAGGCGAATCAAGATTCGTCTGTGTCTTAATTGAATTGATATAATGCTTTAAATAAACGAGAAATTTTGCTTCAATCTCACGGAAATGGTCCTGCAGTTCTCTAAATTCATTGGCATCAATTCTTGTAATTTCACCAATATCTTTTTCAGTTACTATGACAGCCTTCGCAAAATCAAGCGCAGGAATACGTCCAACCGTACTTAAGGCTTTTCGACCAGACTCAATAAAGAAGAAACAATGGGGAACTCTACCCGTTTTAGGACGATGCGCACTCGTCCTAAACGGAATAGCGAATTTATTTTGTCCAACCTGTAGAACTAACACAAGATGTGGTCGTCCAGGTTTCTTCAATATTTCAGCATCATCCTCATGCTCTTCAAAAAATTTTTCGTTCAAATGGACAATAGTTATTCGGCTCACTTTTTCCTCAAATAAAAAAAGCCGTTCTTTATATTTTCATATAAAAAACGGCAAAAATTGGCCTTTCTTTTTTATCTCAGGTGGCGACCTACCACCCTGTTTCATCAATTTGGCCTTTCTTTTTTTCTCAGGTGGCGACCTACCACCCTGTTGCTGATTATAATATACAAAAATACTTATCCAAAATCAATATGGGAGCTGGTTTCAGCTATAAAAAACACACTTGAAATAGAGATTAATCTATATTTCGCGGAAAAGTTTGGTGGGATTTTACAACTGGAGGTCTTCTGTGAAGATTTTTAAAAGCGCTTTTGTCCTGTCTGTTCTCCTGACCATGCTCGTCGCATGTGGAGACGACTCCTCTTCCTCTTCAGTTTCCCCTGAACCGGCTGGCGATTCTTCGTCCTCTGTTATCCCCGCCTCGAGCGGTGATGAATCCTCGAGTTCGCAAAAGAACTCCAATAAGGATAAATCTTCTTCCTCGGTTGAAAAGAATTCCTCTAGTTCTGTAGGTGGTAAGAACAGTAGTTCTTCTGTGGTGAAGTCGAGTAGTAGTTTCAAACTTGAACCAGTTTGCGAAGATGGCGAAACTACTATTGATGAAGCCTTTGGTGAATATATATATGAAACTTGTAGGGGTGGCTTCTGGGAAGCTGATTCCACGAAAAGTAAACGTGTTTTAGATTCCCTCGCCGCGATCGAGAAAAATAAGGAACATCCGAATATGGATAGCCTTTTTGCCGGTTACAAGGGGGAATATTTCGAGTTCGAGGATCCGCGTGACAACCGTAAATATAAGTATGTGGAATTTAATTGGATTCCCGAGGACGGCAAGGGTCAGGAAACCTTCTATGTGATGGCGGAGAACTTGAACTATGGCAAGATGATCCCTAGCGGTACCACGAAGTTTGATGACAAGGTTACTGAGAAATTATGCTACGTAGACGATGAATGGTTCTGCGACAACCATTTTGGTGGTCTTTACTCCTGGGCGGAGGCCATGAATTTGCCGAAGGTTTGCGATTCTGTTGCCGTAGACAGCAATGAAGCCTGTAAAAGCTTTGCTGATGCCGTCAAGAGTGTCAGTGACCCTCGTGTAGTCCGTTGGCAAGGTATTTGCCCGGACGGCTGGCACATTATGACTCAATACGAATGGCAACACACTGCTGATAATTCGAGTTATTTGCGTTCTAAAATTCTATGGGAAGAAAACTCCGGCTTGAATGGTTCGGGCATGTCGATTATTCCGACAGGAAATGGGCGTGTCGGTATTCACGAGTATACGTATATATGGCTACCTGCTGCAGAAGATGTTTCTGCCAAAAGTATTAGCATTTTGAGTGTTGCATCTGAACAGCACACTGTAACATGGAGTAAGGTTGCTTTCCAATCTATCCGTTGTGTAATGGATGCGAACAACACTTTGATTCACTAAAAACTTAATCATTAAAATTTTAAACAATAAAATTAGGGCGTGAGGGGCATGCCCTAAGGAGAACCTATGTCTAAAAACAAGAAGTCTATGAAAAATTCCAAGAAGCGCGTTAACAATTATAAAATCGAAAGTCTTGAACCGCGTCTGCACTAAGGCGGAAGAAGATAAGTCGTCGAGCGAACATTCGTCGGCCGAAGGCCGAGGCCATGTGAGCGAGGCGAGCTTAGCTCTGGAGCCGTGGGCAGCGGTAGGCAGATTAAAGCCCGGGGTTTTTAAGGGGCGGAGCGCCCTTAGGCGAGGGGGTGCTGGAAGACCCGGCACGGGGCTGCAAGCAGGGGGAGCCCTCCCCCCTTTTTTTCTATCTTTAATTGCATACATAAAGGAGACGACAAATGGTCTTAACCGTTTTCATTTTATACCTGTTGATGATGCTTGGCATCGGCTTTTACTTCTCCAAGAAGGCGAACAGCCTGAATGCCTACTACCTCGGCAACCGCGGCATGAACAAGTGGGTCGTGGCGATGTCCGCACAGGCCTCCGACATGAGCGGCTGGCTCTTGATGGGCCTCCCGGGCGCCATCTTCGTGAGCGGTTTTTCCGAAGCGTGGATCGGTATCGGTCTCGTGATCGGCACCTACTTCAACTGGAAAATCGTGGGCCGCAGGCTCCGCAAGTACAGCCACTTCTGCGGCGACTCCATCACGCTGCCCGACTTCTTTGCGAACCGTTTCCGCGACAACAAGGGAATCATTCGCGTTATCGCCTCCATCTTCATTCTCGCGTTCTTCCTGTTCTACACGGTTTCGGGCTTTGTGGCTAGCGCGAAGCTCTTCGGCACCATCTTCGGCATGAACTACACCACGGGCCTTATCATCGGTGCGGTCGTCGTGGT
>JAFXLS010000017.1 GCA_017530965.1 Fibrobacter sp. | reverse complement strand
GGTGGGCTATATGAGTTTCGAAGGCCTGACCTTTGCTCATTCCAACTTTACCCGCCCTAGCGAAGAAGGTTTTTTGGACTTGCAGGCAGCAAACTTCAATGTGGATGTCCTTGCAGATCCTGGCCGCGGAAACTGGGAAAAACTGAACAGCAACAAGTATTTGCTGTGGCGCCCGGATGCCGGCTTCCGTGTTGAAAACGCTCACCATTTCCTGGTCAAGAACTGCACCTTTACGCAAATGGCAGCGACCGGTCTTGACTTTGTGTCGGGCACGAACGACGACGTAATCGAAGGCAACGTGTTCTACGAAATTGGCGCTGCAGGCATTATGCTTGGCAAGTTCTATCAGGACTCCACGACCGAAATTCATATCGCCTACAATCCGAGCGACAAGGAAGAAATCAGTACACGCGACACCATTCGCAATAACCTCGTGACCAACGTGACAAACGAACACCAGGGTGCCGTAGGTATCGGTGCTGGATATCCCCGCTATGTTGTGATTTAAAACAACGAAATTTCCTACACTTACTACTCAGGAATTTCCCTTGGGTTTGGCTGGACCAAAGACCAAACGGCCATGACCAACAACCATGTCAACAAGAACAATATTCACCACATTTCCCGCCTGCTTTGCGACTCCGGTCCGATTTACACTTTGAGCAACCAGGGTACTGGTAGCGAAATCAAGGAAAACTACCTACACGATTACAGTGCCTCCAAGTGGTCGGACTATTGGGTTTTGCCGATTTACCTCGATGAAGGCTCTAGCGGCTTTACTGTTGAGAATAACTCTTACAGGAATGCTCCGAGTGGTGTCGGCCGTAATCAAGCGGGCCAGTTTACAGAACGCAACAACGGTGGCTATATCGAGTCTGTTGCGGCCGCTGCAGGCCTCCAGGGCGAATTCAAGAATCTTGCCGACAAGATTTCGAACATCCCGCTGGCTGATTTCTCGAACCCGGTTCCGCAGGCTCCGTTCAAGAATGCCTTCGTGTTCCCCGCATTGGTGCAGGCCGAAGATTACGACGAAGGCGGCCAGGGCGTTTCTTACAGCGACAAGGATATTGCCAACCAAGGAAATGCCTACCGTGAAGATGGTGTGGATGTTGTCGGGCTGGAATGCACCGATTCCGCGGCAACTAAGGATTGCAAAGGCTTTGCCGTTGGTTATACGCAGGCTGGCGAATGGCTGGAATACTCCGTGAACGTGCCCGCCGACGCCAAGTACTTTGTCAAGGCGAATGTGGCTACGGCTTCCGAAACGTCTAGCTTCATGTTGCTGGTGGACAATAATGCTGTTACAGATACCGTTGCGGTCCCGAAAACCGATTCGACTTGGAACGTGTATAAGGAAATCGATGTGGGCACTGTTGAACTCAAGCAGGGCGAGCATGTAATCCGGCTGCTTATTACGGGCGACTACCTGAACATTGACTGGATCCAGTTCGCGGATTCCGCAAACCAGACCTTGCCTCCTTCACAATTGGTCGAAAAGGTGCGGCTTGATGTAGGTCCGGAAACGGCGTACGATGTGTTTGGACTTACCGGCAAGTATTTGGGCCGCGTAGAACTGCGCGGAGAGTCCGTCAACAAAGCGCTTGTGCGTGAAGGCTTTGCCCGGGGTATTTACCTTGTTCGTGGATCTAGACATGCCAAAGCCTTGCGCGTGCAGGTAAGATAAGAAAGTAGACAGTAAACAGTAGGTAGTAGGAAGGGTTTTCCTACTGCCTGTTTTTGTTTGCTTTTGCCACATTAAGTCTCTGCAAAAAACGGCAAAATATAGCCTCTAAAATAGCTTGAATACGCCATCTTGAGAAATTCCGGAGTTGGCTTTTTGATTTAAAAAGAATATGTTTATAAAAGAAAATTCTTTGAATGGGGTTATATATGTTTGATGGGGTTAACGAGTATGCGAAAGCCGTCCTTTTGACAAAAAATCCACACTAGTTGCATAATCGTTGTAAAAATCCTCCTAAAATGGGGTATTTTTTATAGGGGTGTAAAACAAAGAGGATGTTATGAATGGTTTTTCGCTTTCGACTTTGATGTCGTGCGCGGCATTTTGTGCCGTGATGGTTTCAACTGCAAATTCCCAGCCTAATGACGAATGGAACGGCAAGCCGCGTATTTTCGGCGTGAATACGCTTACGCCGCACGTGACCTCGATGCCGTACTCTACTGTAGAAGAGGCTATCAAGGGGGATCGCCACGCTTCGGAATGGTACCAGACGCTTTCGGGTACGTGGAAATTCTTCCATGTCGAAAAGCCTAGCCAGCGCAATAACGACTTCTACAAGGACAATTACGATGTGTCGGGATGGGACGATCTTCCGGTGCCGTCTTCCTGGCAGCTGCACGGCTATGACCACCCGATTTATACCAACGTTGTTTATCCGTGGGCGCAGAACAACAGGGTCTCTGCTCCGGGCGCTCCGACTGAGTTCAACCCGGTGGGCCATTATCGCCGCACTTTCAAGGTCCCCGAAAAATGGGAAGGCAAGCGCATCCGCGTCCACTTTGAAGGCGTGGAATCTGCCTACTATGTGTGGGTGAACGGCAACTACGTGGGCTATAGCGAAGACACTTTTACGGGGCACGAATTCGATATCAACAAGTACCTGCGCAAAGGCGAGAACAATATTTCGGTGCAGGTGTTCCGCTGGTGCGATGGTAGCTGGCTCGAAGACCAGGACTTCATCCGTCTTTCGGGCATTATGCGCGACGTGTACATTTATGCGGTGCCGCCTGTGCATATCCAGGATTTCCAGATTGACGCGACACTCACCAACAACTACCAGGATGGTTTGCTAAAGACGACGGCGTGGATTTACAACTCCACCGGAACCGAGTCCGACGAATTTACCGTGGAACTTTCCCTCTACGACGCATCCGGTGCCGAGGTGATTTCCCCCAGTTCACAGAAGGTGTCGGGCATTGGCCCAAACGGCGCCGAAAAGAGCGTACACTTTGAACTCCCGCTCAGCAAGCCGAACCGTTGGTCTGCAGAAACGCCGTACCTTTATTCTGCGGTGCTCGCCATCAAGGACAAGTCCGGCAAGATTATCCAAGTCGAAAGCAACAAGATCGGTTTCCGCAAGGTGGAAATCAAGAAGGACAACGGGGCGCCGCGCCTGTTCGTGAATGGCATGCCCGTGAAGTTCCACGGCGTGAACCGCCACGAACTCGATCCGGATAACGGCCGTGCGGTGACTTACGAACGCATGGAAAAAGACATCATCTTGATGAAGCGCTTCAACATCAATGCGCTCCGCATGTCGCATTACCCGAACAACCCGATGATGTTTGATCTTTGCGACAAGTACGGCATTTACGTGATTGACGAGGCGAACGTGGAAAGCCACGGAGCGAACGGCGACTTGCCCAAGAGTAGCGACGACTGGCGCGCTCCGGTGGTAGACCGTCTGAACAGCATGGTGCAGCGCGACAAGAACCATCCCTGCATTATTCTGTGGTCGCTGGGTAACGAGGCGGGTAACGGAAACGTGTTCGCTTCTGAACGTGAACGTGCCCACGAGATTGACTCCACACGCTACGTGCATTACGAAGGCGACAACAACAATGCCGATGTGATGAGCCAGATGTACTGGGGTTACGATTACATCAACGGTTACAACGATGGAAACAAGCCCGTGATGCTTTGCGAATACGAACACGCCATGGGCAACTCCGTGGGTGATTTGCAGGAATACATGGACGCTTTTTACAGGAATCCGCGCGCCTTTGGCGGCTTTATCTGGGACTTTATCGACCAGGGCTTGCACCACAAGGGCACTCCGTACTGGGAATTTGGCGGCATGTGGGGCGACTGGCAGAACGACGACAACTTCTGCGCGAACGGACTCGTGTTCCCCGATCGCAAGATTCAGCCCGAAATGTGGGAAGTCAAGTATCAGTACAGCCAGATTCGCGTGAGGAACGTGGACGCTTCACAGGGCAAGCTCAGCGTCGAAAGCCGTTACCTCTTCTTGAACCTGGGTGATTTCCTCGATGGTTACTGGCAAATCAAGGAAGACGGCAAGGTCATCAAAGAAGGGAAAATTGACGGTTCCCAGCTGAATATCGCTCCGAACCAGAAAAAGGACATTTCTATCAAGATGCCGGAAGTCGAATTCAAGAACGGCTCGGAATACCATCTCGACATAGACTTCCGCCTGAAGAAGAACCAGCTTTGGGCAAAGACCGGTTTCAGCATTGCTCATGAGCAGTTTGCGATTAACGTGGGTCAGGCCAAGTCGGCTAAAATCGACGTCAGCTCCTTGCCCGGCCACCGCGTGACCCGTGGCACCGACGAATTCACGGTTGAAGGTGACGATTTCAAGATCCGCATCGACCAGAAGAGCGCAACGATTGCAAGCTACGTGCTTGATGGCGATACGATTATCCGGGACGGCGGTATCCCGAACTTCTGGCGTGCCCCGACCGACAACGACAAGGGTTTCAATATGGAACGCGGTCACGGCGAATGGCGCCATGCTGGAGCGAAGCGCTCCGTGAGAGGTGCCGAGGTGAAGGAAGTCTCCGCCCAGGAAACCCAGGTGACATTCCAGTTGGCATTCCCGGATGTGGGTTCTTCGCGCATGAGCCTGACTTACACTGTCTACGGTAGCGGCGATGTCATCGTGGAATACAAGTTCACCCCCGACGGCAGCAAGAGCTACATCCCGAATGTCGGTACACTCTTTACGGTACCGGGTGGCTATGAAAGGGTGCGTTACTTTGGACGTGGCCCGGACGAAAACTACATCGG
>JAFXLS010000016.1 GCA_017530965.1 Fibrobacter sp. | reverse complement strand
TGTAACGCTTACCCGGGGCGAGAACCTTGCGAACATCGATTGCGCTAACGCTGATATTCACAGACTCCTGACCCTTACCATAATAGACAGCCGGGATCTTGCCTTCCTTGCGGAGACGGGCGCAGTCGCGGCTCTTGCCTAGCACTCTCGAGGTTGCTGCGAGTTTTGTGAGTTCCATAATTTTACTCCAATTAAGTAAATGGTTAAAAAAAATTCATTGGGGTAGCTGGACTCGAACCAACGAATAACGGAATCAAAATCCGTTGTCTTACCACTTGACGATACCCCAATGGTGGCGCAAATATAGCAAATTTACGCAAATTTCAAAGGCCTTTAGCTAAAAACCCTCGAAAAAACGGGTTACGACCTGGTACCTGGAGATGGGTTTCAGCTCTTCGGCGGCCTCTTTTGCCTGCTTTCGGGTTTCAAAAACGCCAAAAACAGACGCACCCGACCCCGACATCAGGACGGAGGTTGCCCCCAAGCGCTTGAATTCGTTTTTCATCTCTTCGACAAGCGGGTGCTTGGGGAATACCGATTCTTCAAAAGCATTGAAGGTATTGGCAAGCGCAAAGTCGATCGACGCAGCCTTGCCCGTGCGCATGCACTTGGACTTGTAAGTTTCCCAACGGTCCGGACCGGACTTGGGAACACCAGCATAGGCATCCTTGGTAGGTACGGAATCGAGCGGAGTGGCCACCAGCAGGTACTGATTATCGCTCAACTGTAAAGGTTTGATAAAGGTGAGCTTTTCACCGATACCCTCGGCAAAGGCCGAGCCGCCGCGCACCAAGAACGGCACATCGGCACCAAGTTTTGCCCCGATTTCTTCCAGCTTTTCGGGCTTGAACTTGAGCTTCCACAATTGGTTCAGCAAACGGAGCGTGGCTGCTGCATCGGCCGAGCCACCACCGAGACCTGCCCCCAGGGGCATAATCTTTTTCAAGTAAATGTCGGCACCATGGGTAGTGCCCGATTCCTGCTGCAAGAGCTTGGCGGCCTTGTAAACCAGGTCCGATTCCAGCGGATAGTTCTGCGGTTCATTGTAGCAGAGAGTAATGTTGCCATCCAGGCGCAACTCGGCGCTTACGGTGTCGCCAGCGTCAATGGTCTGGAACAGCGTGCCCAAGTCATGGTATCCGTCTTCACGCTTGCGGATAACATCTAAGAACAAGTTAATTTTAGCAGGAGCGTATTCTTTCATTTCAATTACCCGAATTTACCAGAGCGCTGCATGCTCTGGATTTCATCGATTCCAAGCAGCATGGCGCGGGGTTTGGAGTTACCCTTGGCAGGGCCACACACGCCGAGGCTGTAAAGTTGGTCCACAATTTTACCGGCTCGGCTGAATCCCACGCTAAAGTGGCGCTGCACCGCCGAGGTCGAAAGCCCGCGGCATTCGACCGCCCAGACGGCCACATCGTAGAGCAGTTTGTCGAGCTTGCCCAAGTCCTTGCCTCCGCCCTCACCGTCTTCATCGCCTTCGCCGTCGCTTACATCGAACGATTCCACCTGCGGGTAAAACACGTTCTGGTCGGAGCAGGCATCGGCAAGTTTTTCGGCTTCTTCGTCGCTCAGGAAAGCGCCATGGACGCGCACCGGTTCCGGATCGTTCACCGCCTTGTAAAGCATGTCGCCGCGGCCCAGGAGCTTTTCAGCGCCGGCATGGTCCATGACCGTGCGGGCGTCAATCTGAGAAGCCACCTTGAAGCTGATACGCGTCGGCAAGTTCGCCTTGATGATACCGGTGATAACTTTAACCGAGGGGCGCTGCGTTGCAAGCACCAGGTGAATGCCCACGGCACGAGCCTTTGCGGCAAGGCGCGCCACATTCTTTTCGATTTCCTTGCCAGCGACCATCATAAGGTCCGCCATTTCATCGATAATCACCACGATGAACGCCATACGGTGACCGCGGTCTTCTTCAGGCACTTCGTCGGGCAACTTGCCCGCCTCAAACTTCGCGTTAAAGCCGCCAATGTTACGCACCTTCGCCGATGCCAAAACTTCAGTACGGCGGTCCATTTCATAGCACAGCCACTGCAATGCCTGAATCGCAATTTCGGGCTTGGTAATGACAGGCGCCAAGAGGTGCGGAATGTTTTCGTACATCTTGAGTTCGACCGCCTTCGGGTCCACCAGAATCATGCGAAGTTCATCGGGTGTCTTACTGAAAAGCATCGAAGCCATGAGCGCATTAATGCAGACAGACTTACCGGAACCCGTCTGACCGGCAATTAGCAAGTGCGGAGCTTTGGCCAAGTCCATGGTAAACGCTTCGCCGGTAATGTCTTTACCGAGAGCCACCAAAATCTTTTCAGGCGACGGTTTGAATTTTTCGCTCTGGAACACATCGAGGCTATACACCGTCTGGAATTTGCGGTTCGGAATTTCGATACCGACGGCAGCCTTGCCCGGAATCGGAGCCAGAATACGCACCGACGAAACGCGGAGCGGAAGCGCCAAGTCTTCTTGCAAGGCGGAGAATCGGCTTACCTTCATGCCCGGGCCCGGTTCCACTTCAAAACGGGTAATCATCGGGCCCGTTTCGCAACCGATTACGCGGCCCTTCACCTTGAAGTTCTCGAGTTTCTCTTCGAGCATTTTGCCGATCGCATTCAATTCATCTTCGCTGTAATCGGCGGTCTGCGGCTCATGTTCTTCCAAGATGTCGCTAATGGCAGGCACCTTATATTCATCGTAAACCGTGGTCGGGTCACGCTGCGGGATCGAGGCAGCCTTCATTCCCGAAGTTGTGCTACCACTCGGTACATCCCCAATCGAGGCACCCAGCGTCGCGTCCGGAATTTCAGGAACTTCGCCCACATCATCGGCGCCATAGACTTCCGGCACAAAAGTATCATCGTCAGAGGAGGCCACATCAATCGTCTTGGCACCATCGCCACCCAACAGGTCTTCGGCATTAAAGGGAGCCTGTTCGGCAACAGTAGGCTCCCCTGCCACCATGGTTCGTTCATCTGCGGGAACCTGGGTCATCGTTCTCTGGGTCGCACCATTTGGAGCAGACACCGTCCGGGCGGCCATGGAACCCGTTACGGCACCTTCACGACGCACATCGCCCTTCACCTGCATACGACCGCGATGATCCTTTTCCCAGGCAATCAAGTCGCGGGCACGCTTCAAGGCAGCAATCTTCTCCTTGACTTCCACAATTTCCAGGGCATTCATCTTGCCACCGTTCTGGCGCAAGTAATCTTCCAATCTGCGAATTTCAGGATCTTCGTCCAAATTATATTCGCCAGCCACATTACTCGTAGCATCAGACCGCTGCTCAGCCACTTCCTTTACCTGGCGAGGCGTCATAGTCTGCAGCACTTCATCCGGAAGATTCGGGACTTCATCCAAGCTTCCGTTCAAGCTGAATTCGTCGTCCATCCAGTTGCTGCGTCCGTTAAAAGGAGTCACCTTGCCCTTGCGGCGAATCTTGAAACCATCGGGTTTAATGTTCACCGTATTGTCGTCCATGTAGACACCACGAGGAAGCCCTGCACCCAAATCCATATTGGTCTGCACCTGGGGCATACGGCGGGTATCTACCGGTTCATAAGCCTTGGCCTCGTCTTTTCTCTGGAATACCGACTTGAACCAATTCGTCGTCTGAACAATAAACTTGAAATGTCTCGGACGAAGTCCAAAGGCAATCACCAGAATCAATCCTATCACCGCCAGCGAAATGCAAACCGGCAACAACAGGGCCTTTCCAAAAAGCGGAGCCACCACAAACTGGTTAAAAAACTGTCCGAGAGCACCACCACCCTGAATCAGGGCATCTTTCGTCACCTTCGTCACCCCGTAATTTCTGAGAGAGAAAAGGAACGAGAAAACAACCGACAAAAGGGTGAGTCCCACCGCATAGCGAACAAAACGACCGCGCCTCGATACAGACAGCAAGGCTGCCCCCCATAAAACCATAGCCGAAGACACAACCAGGGAGGCGACCCTACCAAACACGAAAGCCAACGCATCAGGGAACATTTTGCCCAAATACGGGCCCAAGACGTTTTCGCGTACTCCACTATAAGCCGAACAAATACAGGCAATCACCAATAGGGAGCCGAACCCAACCAAGGCCCAACCGCCAAGAATGGCGCCAAAGCTCTGTTCAGAAGGCGAAAAATCGTCAATTTTAGAAGACTTTGCCGATTTTCCCGCTTTTTTCGATGTCGATTTCTTTTGAGTAGCCAAAATGCCTCCGCAAGTACACCCTAAATATAGCATTATATTATCTTTTTATTATGCAAATAAAGTTTTCGAAAAAGATCAAGAAAGTTTTATCAGGCTTCTCTATTTCAGCCTTTATCGTCTTGATTATTCTCATCTTTGGAAGTACGCAAAACGACATCCAAGGTTCTACACGTAATAGTGCAGAGGCCATGGAAAACATTTTTTACGATTTATTTTTTAAAGCAGCGACCCATTCCGAAAAAGCCGAAGAAGAAGAAGACAACACACACAAGCGTGTATCCATTAGCGACAGCCTAGACCAGAACATTTACATCGTCGATATTGACGAAGCCTCCCTGACAAAACTCGGTAACTACAATGAATGGGACCGTTCCATTCACGCCAAAGTCATCGAAAACCTGAGCGAAGGCGGCGCCGCTGCCATCAGTTTTGATATCCTGTTTAAAAGCGCCGATTTCGGTGTGCAAAAGACGAACCAGGCGGTAAGCGTCCTCAAGAAAATCGCCCCCGAAGCCAAAGTAGATTCCATTTATCCCGCATTACTAGCCAACTACAACTTCGACTCCATGCTGGTTAATTCCGTCAAGGAAAGCGGAAACGCCATCGTCTGCTACATGTTTGACGACCGCAAGTCATACAAGCACCCTTCGCAGTGGATTCCCCTGAGCACCCAGGAACGCGCCGACGCAATCGGCTACACCTCTACCCTAGACACCACCCAGGTTGATGACATCGAAAACGTAGAAGCCAAGGACCTTCTGGACAACATCTTCCCGGAACTGGCCCAAGCAGGCGCCAAATTCGGTTCCGTAAACGCCTATCCCGATAACGATGGCGTGGTCCGCAAAGTATCCATGCTTTACCGGTTCCCCAACCCAACCTTGGACATCATTCCACTCCTGGACACCACCAACGCCGACGATAAAAAGCGATACGAAGCGGTTATCAACGGCGATGGCAGAAACTACGTGTATTCTACCATGTCGCTCATGACCATCCTGCACCTATTCCACAGGGATCCCAAGGATATCCAAGTCAAGATGGGAAAATATATCGACGTGGGCAAGCCCTTTGGCATTTACCGCGATTCTAACGGTACTTACCACACGACCTACCCGAATTTCAGCTATTACATGTTCCAGCAACTTCGCGAAACCTTGGCCGAAAAGAAAATCCAGTCCAAGGCCAGCGAAGGCTTTCTTGAAATAACCCACAAGGTATTCGCCCGTAAAGACAAGAGCGGGAAAATATCCCTCGAGCTTTCCAACGGCGGAACCAGCAGCATTTTCGACGAAGACGAATCAAAACTTTTGATGGCCGTGACCCTCAAACAATTAGACGCCCTGGAAGAAAAAGAATCCGTAAACCTCACCAAGGATTATATTATCCGAAAAGACGAAGATGACGAAGATTTCTTCCAGATTGTAAGGAAATCAACCGGCGATGACGAAGAAGACGATGAAGATGATGACGAATCCATCGACTTTACCCGAAGCGCCATCAAGACCCTGCTTTTCTACAAAGACACCCTCAAGCGCATGCCGGCCGGCCAAAAGATGATCCTTTCGCTGGACTTGCAAATCCATTACAACAAGAGTATCAAAAAATGGAATTCGAACCAGGCAATTCTTTCGGATGACGTGATTCGTAACATTCAGGCCACCAGCGACGAATCCATCAGCAAGCTCAAACCCGGTGAAGAGCTTCGATTCGGCAAGGCAAAGCGCATACCCATCGACAAATACGGCAGATATCAAGTCAAGTACAAAGGCCGCTACAACGAAATCAGCAACAGACGATTCCAGCACCTTTCTTACTACGACGTTTACAAGGGACGTGTCGACAACCTGTTCTACCAAGGAAAGATTTTTATTCTCGGTTCTGCTGCGGCAGCCCTATTCGACTTTGTGCCAGGTCCCCACGAAGAAAACTACCCCGCCGTGCTGATTCACGCCACCATTATCAAGAATATCTTGGCCGACGACTACCTGGTGACCCTAAGCGAAAAGAAACAGCAAATCATAGTCATCTTGCTCGCCCTTCTTTGCCTTGTCCTGGGTCTTTACTTTACAAGTTCTATTTCAGTGGCGCTATCGATTATATTGATGGGTGTTTACACCTACATCGCCTACAAGTACTTCCAGAGTGGTATTTACATAGGCGTTTCCAAGCAACTGCTGGCCATGCTCCTGACCAACATCACGGCACTGGTGGTACAATTCTACTTTGAAAACAAAGAAAAAAACTTTATCAACAACGCATTCAAACAGTACATTTCGCCCGAACTGATTGCCGAACTGGTGGACAACGAAATCATGCCGACCCTGGGTGGCGAAAAATCCAACATTACCGCCTACTTTACTGATATCGCAAGCTTCTCCACCTTCTCCGAAAAGATTGGCGACCCGAGTAAACTGGTCGACTTGTTGAATGAATACCTGACCGCAATGACGGACACCTTGTTGGAAAACCAAGGTACCCTCGACAAGTACGAAGGCGACGCCATTATCGCCTTCTTCGGCGCCCCCATGCCGCTCCCCAACCACGCCCAAAACGCCTGCGAAACTGCAGTCGATATGCAAACCAAGCTGATGAAACTGCGTAGAAAATGGGCAAACGAAGGCGACAAGTGGCCCAAGGTTGTCCACGACATGCACATGCGCATCGGTATTAACTCTGGCGACATCGTGACAGGAAACATGGGCTCGACCATGCGCAAGAACTACACCATGATGGGCGATGCGGTGAACCTGGCCGCCCGTCTCGAAAGTGCGGCAAAGCAGTACGGCGCCTACATTCAAATCAGCGAAGACACGCAAAAGCATCTGGAAGAAGGCTATTTCATTTACCGATCTCTCGATACGATTCGCGTTATCGGTAAGAGCCAACCCGTAAAGACCTTCGAACTTTTGGCAAAATCCGGTTGCGAAAACGAAAAAAAGCTCAAGGAACTTGTAGATATTTGGGAAAAAGCCCGCGCCTGTTACTTGAACATGCAATGGGACGACGCCATCGCCTTGTTCAAGCAATGTCTGGAATTGGAGCCCCACCACCCCGACCGCGATCCGGGCAGCAAGACAACTCCCTCCCATGTGTATATCAAACGTTGCGAAACATACAAAATAACCCCGCCTGTTGCAGAAGGCGAGGTTTGGGACGGCGTGTACACCGCTACGGAAAAGTAGCGGCTAGTTCAGCTCAATATTGTCGATCAAGCGCGTCTTTCCGAAGAAGGCGGCAACCAGAATCACCACCTTGTCTTCAGCAGCGAGAATACCTGCAAATTTCTGCAGGTCTTTCTGATTTACGACTTCCACGAACTGCACAATGCCGTGTGCAGCGATAATGGACTTCAGCACGATATCGCGAATCTTGCTGACGGCGCGTTCGCCTTTTTCGTAAGCCTCCTTGGCCTGCTTAAGGCCTGCACTAATGGACAAGGCGTTGGCACGTTCTTCGTCGCTCAAGTATTCGTTACGGCTAGAAAGGGCAAGGCCCGATTCTTCACGCACAATCTTGACACGGTGAATCTGGATATCGAAATTCAGGTCTTTTACCATGCGTTCAATCAGGAACACCTGCTGGTAATCCTTTTCACCAAAGTAGGCATGGTTACAACCAGAAATCAGGAACAACTTGGAAACGACCGTCAAGACACCGCGGAAATGGCCGGGGCGGTAGGCACCGCAATACATGCCTTCCAAGGTTTCGTCACGAACCAGAGTCATGGGGTCGCCATCGGGATACATTTCCTGGACACTGGGGGCAAATACATAATCGGCTCCCAACGATTCAGCCAACTTTGCATCGGCTTCCAAGCGTTTGGGGTACTTATCCAAATCCTCATTTTTACCAAACTGGATCGGATTCAGAAACACACTGACAACAGTTACATCACATTCCTTGACAGATTCCTTAATCAGCGCACCATGCCCGGCGTGCAAAGCACCCATCGTGGGAACAAGCCCGATGGTCTTGCCCTGCTTGGCGAGCGGCTTGATGACTTGACGAAGAGAATCAACAGTAGTTACGATTTGCATTATTTACCTTCTGGTACAAAATAAGTCGTCTGCTTGGGGCATGCGGCAATGGCGTCGAGCACCAACTGCAGATGATTTTCATTGTGGACAAAATCGATATTGTCAGTATTGATAATCAGCACCGGAGCGTACGGATAATTCCAGAAATAATTGTCGAAACGTTCCAAGAGTCCATTCAGGTAAGAACCTTCAATGGTCTTTTCCATGGCACGGCCACGGCCGTGAATGCGCTTCAAAAGAGTCGGAACCGATGCTTGCAAGTAAACGACCAAATCCGGCCTCGGAATATCGTGATTCAGGGCCTTGGCCACCTGATCGTACATGGCGTATTCGCTTTCGGTCAGGTTCTGGGCTGCAAAAATTTGGTCTTTGTCGTATGTATAGTCACTAATCAAAAGGTCGCGGAAAAGGTCGCTCTGGATAGCCGAATTCTGCAACTGTTTTAAACGGTCTAGCAAAAAGAACAGCTGGGTCTGGAACGCGTAGGCTTCCTTGTTCTGGTAGAACTTTTCAAGGAAGGGGTTTTCCGAAAAGTTCTCTTCAATCAGGGTAGCCTTCCAGCGATCCGCAAGAATTTCTGCAAGAGAAGTTTTCCCTACACCGATAGCGCCTTCGATGGCCAAAAAATGAACGCCTTTTTCTCTCAGCATATCAAGGTTCCTCCGAGGTGATGACGCGGAACGGGATTTTTTCTTCTTTCTGCAAAAGGTTCGAAAGCAGTTCTTTCACCTTTATTCCCAACTGGGGATCTTCCCACTCTGGGGCAATGTCATTCAAGGGCACCAGCACAAACTGGCGGTTTACTACCTGCGGGTGCGGAAGATTCGGTCTACCCTGGCGAACCTCTTTGCCAAAGTACAGCAAATCCAGGTCGATTTCTCGAGAATTCCAATGGCCACGGGGTTTGCGACCCAGCACAAACTCAGCGCCCTTCAAGTAATGCAACAGGCGCGTCGACGTTCCCGAATACCAAAAACTGACCACTTGATTGAAATAGGGACCCTGGCCCGCCGGTCCTACCGGTGGAGTTTCGTATATGGGACTTTCTAGCCATCCGCCCGACGAAATTTTTCGGAGCATTTCGCGACCCTCGTTCAAGTGCTTTGAACGGTCGGGGAGGTTTGAGCCCAAGGCAACAAAAACTCTTTCTAAAGAATCCACGGAATAAATATAGATATTCAAAATGTCATTTTTACGGCAAAAAAGCAAACCAAACCGCCACAGGTGGATTTTAGCGGTCATCCATCACACTCAAAAAATTTTTTCCGAAAAAAGAGCATTTTTCCGTGACAAAAACATTTTTTTTAGTTATTTTATCGAGGCCCGTGATATTTTTTCGGTCATATTTAAAGACCTGGGCATATTCAATTACATCAACTTTATCAACAAACATTCAATTTCATTTATTTATTCAATAGGACACCATCGTGGCTCCAACAAAAAAGAATTCTAAAAACGCCTATTTGGCAGATCAAGAACCTACTGGCGCAGAAATCCCCCCCGAATTGAACGTAGATTTTTCAAATTCCGCAGAAAAAGAACCATCCCCCAAGCGTCGCGGAAGGCCCAAAAGAGTTAAAGATGAAACAGCCGATGCAAAGGCAGAAGAAAAGGCTGAAAAAGAACCCGCCGCAAAAGAAAAAGTTGTAGAGCAAAAAATTGAACCGGCTAAAGAAGAAAAATCTTTCGCCGAAGTTCCTGCCGCAGACGTTCCCGCTACAGAAGTAGCAGTCGCAGAAAAGCCTGTTCAGAATATCGAAGCCGCACCTGCAGAAAAGTCCGCCGAACAGGGCGACCTGCAAAACGCCGTCCAGAACGCAAATCCGGCAAACCAAGGCGAACAGGGCGCCAATCAAAACGACAACAACGGCCAGCAGCAAAATCAGCAGAACCGTCGCTTTGACAAGTTCAACAAGAACAACCGCCGTTTCGACAAGAACAACAACCGTCAGAACCAGAGATTCCAGCCCGAAGAAGAAGACACGACTCCGCTGCCGGAACCGGATTCTGAAGCCTGGAACAAGGCTCGCGAATGCTGGAGCAAGTACCGCAAGATGACCATGAGCGACTTGCAGGAACTGGCTTCGCAGAAAGAAAATCTTGATTTTAGACGTTACCGCAAGCAGTCCCTGGGACTTCTCTTGCAGAGCCTCGAAAACGAAAACAATATCGTTTACGCCGAAGGCCTCCTGGAAGTCACACCCCAAGGTCACGGATTCCTGCGCAACACGGAATTCAACTACCAGCAGGGCCCGGACGATGTTTACGTGAGCCAAAATTTGATCCGCAAGTTGGGCCTTAAGGTAGGCGACACCGTTGCAGGCATTGCACGTCCGCCCCGCGACCAGAACGACAAGTACTATGCGCTCCGCCGCGTAGACAAGGTCAACTTCGAAGACCCCGAAAAAATCAAGCGCCGCGTCGCTTTTGAATACCTGACTCCGATTCACCCGAACGAAAAGATTCAGCTGGAATGGGATTCTGAAGAACTCAGCACCCGCGTCATGGACTTGTTCTCCCCCATCGGTAAGGGTCAGCGCAGTATCATTCTCGCTCCCCCGCGTACCGGTAAGACGATCCTGTTGCAGAACATGACTCGCGCCATCGCCAAGAACCACCCCGAAATTATCATCATGGTGCTTCTGATTGACGAACGACCTGAAGAAGTGACGGAAATGCGCGAAATCATCGGCAAGCTGGTGGAAGCCAATCCGAACTTGCGCGCCGAAGTGGTCGCATCCACCTTCGACGAACCGCCTGACCATCACGCCCGCGTGGCCACCATGGTGCTCGAAAAGGCCAAGCGCCTCGTGGAACAGCAGAAGGACGTAGTTGTCTTGCTCGACTCCATTACCCGTTTCGCCCGCGCAAACAACGTGGTGATTCCCCACTCCGGCAAGATTCTTTCGGGCGGTGTGGACGCCAACGCCATGCAGTTCCCGAAGAAGTTCTTCGGTGCAGCCCGTAAGATTGCAGACAAGCTGGGCGACTTCCAGAAGGATTCCAACGGCCAGATTGTCCAGACAATTACAGGCGAACCGGTTCGCGAAATCATCCAGAAGAACGGTTCCCTTACCATTATCGGCACCGCCCTGATCGAAACGGGCAGCCGCATGGACGAAGTGATCTTCGAAGAATTCAAGGGTACGGGTAATATGGAACTGGTGCTTGACCGCCGCCTGGCCGAAAAGCGCACCTGGCCCGCCATCGACATCTTCAAGTCGGGCACCCGCAAAGAAGACCGCCTTCTCAGCCTTTACGAACAGGATATCATCTGGAAATTCCGTCAGGGCGCCCAGAACGATACCGAAAATGGCATTATGGACAAGCTCATTAAGCTCATGAAGCAGAACAAGACCAATGCCGAATTACTAGAATTTATGAAAAAAGCAAAGGACAGCCTTCGCTAAACAAAAGGATATTCTATGTCAGAAAAAATCTTTTTCGCTGGTACCGGAAACATGGGTGGCGCAATCCTCCGCGGTCTATTGAAGGCCGGCACAGACGCCTCCAGCATTTTCTTCTTTGACCCCTCCGACAAGGCCGCTGCAGAAGTTTCTGCTCTCGGCTGCGTCCGCGTGGCAAGCTTTGCCGAAGGCCTCGCCAAGGCAGATGTTACCTTCCTTTGCGTGAAGCCGCAGATTTTCAAGCTGGTTGCCACCGAATGGAAGGCCGCCGCAACTGCCGAAAAGGCCGTCAAGACGTTCGTGAGCATCATGGCCGGCGTTACCCGCAAGGCCCTCATCGAAGTTCTCGGTGAAAAGAACCAGATTCTCCGCGTGATGCCGAACTTGCCGCTCACTGTTGGCAAGGGTTCCGTGGGCCTCGCTACCGACGGCGTAACTGAAGAAACCCTCGCCATTGCCGAAAAGATCTTTGGCAACATCGGCGTGACCTGCCGCGTTGCAGAATCGCTGATGGATGCGGTGACCGGTCTTTCGGGCAGCGCTCCCGCCTACGTCTTCGAATTCATCGAAGGACTTACCCGCGGCGGCGTGAAGGCCGGCCTCACCCGCGATGTCGCTCTCAAGCTCGCCCTCGGTACTATCGAAGGCAGCGTGGAACTGGTGAAGCAGTCCGGCAAGAGCCCCAGCGACCTCTGCGCCATGGTCTGCTCCCCTGCAGGAACCACTATCGCAGGCATCAACGCCCTCGAAGAAGGCGCCTTCCGCAGCACGCTCATCAAGGCTGTTGTGGCTGGCACCGACCGCAGCAAGGAACTGGGAAAGTAAGCCCCTAAATGGCTACCATCAATCTATTCGCGAAAGATAATGCAACGTCCTCGTTTATACAGGACGTTCTTTCGTCGGTAGATTATGCCGTAGACATTTTCCGCGACATTCCCGCTGCAAATTCCATCCCTCAGGCAACCCTGATCATTTGGGATTTGGATTCTTTTTCGTTGCACAACCTGAAAATGCTTAAGGCGCTCCGCGAAAAATCTCCGGACACCTTGATTCTTGTTTACGCCGAAGCCCCCGAACGATTCAGCGACATTTCCAACAAGCTTTACGACAGCATTCTTTCGGTGGAATCCCTAAAACTCCACCTGATGTCGCAAATTGCAAAGCTCAAAGACATCCATACCGCCCGTCAAATCTTCAGGGAACGCATGAGTCACCTGGTAGGTAAAAGCCAGGCCATGGAACAGCTCCGCAAAACCGTGGAACGCGCCATCGTGCATACAGGCCCCGTGCTCATTCAAGGCGAAACAGGCGTAGGTAAGGAACTCATCGCCCGCGCCGTGGGCTGCATGTACGAAAAGTTCGTGACCGTGAACTGCAGCGCCATCCCCGACAACCTTTTCGAAAGCGAACTTTTCGGACACACCCGTGGTGCATTCACGGGTGCTCAAAACGAACGCATCGGTCTTTTTGAGGCAGCCGACGGCGGTGCCATCTTCCTGGACGAAATCGGCGATATGCCGCTCCACGCCCAGGTAAAGCTCCTGCGCGTCTTGCAGAACAAGGAAATCCGCCCCCTCGGTTCCAACAAGACCAAGCATGTAGACGTCCGCATTATTGCTGCTACCAACAGGGACTTGCAGCAAGAAATCGCCGAGAAACGTTTCCGCGAAGACCTTTATTACCGTCTGAATGTCATTCCTATGCAACTGTCGCCTCTCCGCGACCGCAAAGAAGACATCGAAGACTTGGCCAATTACTTTATACGCACCTACCAGGGAACCGGCGAACATTACACGCTTTCTAGCGGGGCCCTCCGCAAGTTGCAGGAATATGACTGGCCAGGAAACATCCGCGAACTGGAAAATGTCATCCAGCGCGCCCTCTGCTTTACAAGCGCAGGCATCTTGCAACCCGAAGACTTGCACATTGACGCAAAGACAATTCAAAGCCATTCCGAACCGGCCTCCGAAAGCACCGAGAAAGTGTCGGATTACGAAAGGTTCCGTCAAATGCAACTTGACCAGGAACGGGATTTCTTGATTGCCAAAATCCGGGAAAGCAACGGTTCCGTTCGTGAAGCCGCCCAAAAGTTGGGACTTTTCCGAACGGCTCTCTACAACCGCCTAAGTCATTTAGGCGTGAACGTCAAAGAACTATAATCAAGCTTCAGTCCAATCCAGCAAGCCCTTCGCACGGGCTTCATTTGCCGACTCGCAGCGTACACAGCCTTTCTCGATGACCATAATCCGGTCGCAATATTTTTCGGCATATTCCACAGAATGGGTGGAGACCAAAATTCCCATGCCGCGTTCTTTCGCAAGCTTTTGCAAAAGCATAAACAACTTCCGGCTGCGAGGAATATCCAAGAAGGCATTGGGTTCGTCCAGCAAAAGCACTTTCACCTGTTGTGCCACGGCTTGAGCCAAATAAACGCGGCTCCGTTCACCATCGCTCAACTCGTTCACCCAACGATTCGTGAAATTTTCCAATTCCAAAAGGGAGACGGCTTCGTCTACAATCTTTTCATCTTCTTTGCTACGGCCATCGAACAGGCCTGCGTATGGCGTACGGCCAAGGCTCACAAATTCCCGTACCGTCATGCGGTCACATACGAGCCCGCTCATGCGCACCAACGTTACAAGCTTCGCCCGTTCACGAGCCGTCCATGCAGTCGCATCTGCGGAGCCCCACAAAGATTGGCCACACAGCGTAACTTCGCCTGCAACTGGCTGGAGTTGAGCACAGAGTGTCTTTAAGAACGTGCTTTTTCCGCAACCGTTTTCCCCAAGCAAGGCAACTACCTCGCCGGCCTTCAGTTCAAAACTGAATGGAGCCACTATCCCCGCGGCATTCGCCTTGGCAGCCTGGTAACCCAGCACCAAACCTTCGCATTGAAGAAGATTCGTCATTTACGAATTCCTCCTCCACGGACAATGACCCAGAGCACCACGGGCACGCCCACCAGGCTAAGCACCGCATTCAACGGAATCTTGGAAAACTGGCAAGCCGCAAGGCAAAGCACAATCCCGCACAAAGCCGAAGCGGGCATCAGCACACGATGGTTGCTGGTTTTGAACAACATAAAAGCCAAATGAGGAACGGCAATTCCCACAAAGGCTACGGGACCGCAGAAAGCCGTCGAGGCTGCCGCCAAAAGGGAAGCTCCCAAGAGCACCATCATGCGACCGCGACGCACGTTCACCCCCAGCCCCTTTGCAAAGTCATCGCCCATTCTGGCGGCATTCAGATAACGCACAGAAAGCCCCAACAAGGCAAGCCCCAACAACACGCTCAAGGCATAAATCCAAATGCAATCGAAGGTAAGCCTACCAAAACTACCCATGCCCCAAGACACGTACACCCGCAAGGATTCCGCATCGCTACCCACAATCAAAAGGCTTACAAGAGCATCAATGAAGTAGCCGACCAAGAGTCCGACAATCAAAAGCACCGTAGAATTTTCAAAGCGGGCAGCCACCGTCATCACCACTAGGGTCACCGCAAGGGCGCCCACGGACGCCGCCGACAGCACCCCAAAATAACCGAAGCTAAAGCCAGCCAGCAACGAAAGGGCAACTCCAAGGCTTGCACCGCTACTAATGCCAAGTACAAAGGGGCCTGCCAGCGGATTCCTGAACAAGGTCTGTAGCGAAAGCCCCGCCACAGCAAGAGATATACCAGAAAGCACCGCCGCCGCCAGTCGAGGCACGCGAATATCCCAAAAGATGCGAGATTCCACAGAATTCAAAGAAAGGTCAGACCAAGACAGTCCGACCGATCCAGAAAACAATGTCAAATAAGAAAGAACGAAAGCCAGGGCAACCAACAGCGCGAATCCAGCCTGGACTCGATATTCGAAGCGGCGTTCCCCGGCCACGAGAAAACCTTACTTTTTCTTTTTGTTCTTATCCTGCGCAGTCTGCTTCAGTTCAGCAGTCTGGGCTGCATCGCGGATATAGATTTCAGGCGGAATATTGTCGAAGCCCTGCAAAGCGTTAAGCCAGTTATCGTTCAGGTCGCGGAATTCCAGCTTGTTCAGATTGTACTGCAGCGTGTCATTCATGATATCGAGAGTGATATAGTCCCAACGAACTACCTGACGTTCCTTAAAGACTTCGCGGCTTGCGAGAGTACGTTCGCTATCAAAGCGGTAGCGAGCCTTGAAGGTGTATTCGCCAGTCTTCTGATAGCGGCCCGAGTCGGAATAAGTACGAGTGATACCGATCAAGGTATCGTTTGCACCGAAGCGAAGTTCTGCATCGCGGAAGGCATGACCATGAGCGATAATCGGAGTACGCCAGACGCCAACGACCTGATCCTTCATCTTCTTCTGGAGCACAGTATCAATTCTCCAGTGGTCGAAGTTGCTCTTGTCGTAGCGAGCACGCTGCACATACTTACCAGTCTGGACCAGCTTACGGACGCTGTCGGCCTGAACCTTGGCAAGGCTGTCCGCATTGCGAGGACCGACCGTCGGTGCCGCATGGTTCATGGAGTCGAGTTTCGCCTGAATCATTTCATCCAGCGTAGCCGTCGCACCACGGGGGGTTGCTACCACCTGAGACTCGACCTTAGCCAAGTTCGCCGGCTGGACCGCTTGGGCCGGTTGTGCCGGTGCGGCCTTAGGAGGCTGGGAAGTAGAAGATTGAACAGTAGCGGCCGTAGCCGAAGGTTGGGCAGCGGGAGCAGCTTTTTGCTGAGCAAAAGCCATTCCAGCGAAAGCCAAAGAAAACAACGAAATAAGAATATGCTTGTACATGAAATCTCTCATCAAGTTAAATGTAGTTAAAGCGTATGGAAAAGAGTAGTAAAATGCATAAAAAAAAGGCTATCTTTGGGCTATGTTCAGAAAAACCCTCGATTATTCCCAAGTTCCCTCCCCCTGTTTTGTACTTGACGAAGCCAGACTTCGCCATAACATGGAAATTTTGGACGATATCCAGAAGCGCGGGAATGTAAAAATAATTTGCGCCTTGAAAGGTTACAGTTTTTGGCGCAGTTTTCCGCTCATCCGGCAGTACCTTGCCGGGGCTACCGCCTCCAGTCTGAACGAAGCCCGCCTTGCCAAAGAAGAAATGGGCAAGGAAGTCCACGTGTTCGCTCCCGTCTACGACGATGACGAGATTGACCAGATTCTCGCCTGTGCGGGCCACATCACCTTCAACAGTTTTAGCCAGTGGCAGCGTTTCAAAGACAAGACCCTCGCCGCAGGTGTGAGCGCCGGAATCCGCGTAAACCCCCAATTTTCAACAGTCGAGACTGATTTATATAACCCCTGCGGAAAGTTTTCGAGGCTCGGAGTCACCGAAGCGGAGTTCAAACCGGAACTCTTGGACGGCATCGAAGGTTTGCACTTCCACGCCCTCTGCGAACAGGATGCCGACGCCCTGGAAGGCGTACTGAAGGCCTTCGAGCAGCATTTCGGCAAGTATCTGCCGCAAATGAAGTGGGTGAATTTCGGTGGCGGACACCATATTACCCGCAAGGATTACCACCGCGAAGACCTAGTAAGAATCCTGAACGACTTCCACAGCCGCTATCCGCACATCTCCGTCATCATGGAACCGGGCGAGGCCGTCGGGTGGCAGACGGGCGAACTGGTAGCCTCCGTCGGAGACATCGTCCATAACGAAATGGACATTGTCGTACTGAACGTATCGATCAGTGCCCACATGCCGGACTGCCTCGAAATGCCGTACCGTCCCACCGTGACAGGCGCCGGCATGCCGGGTGAAAAGAAATTTACATATAAACTAACAGGTAATTCTTGCCTGGCAGGCGACCAATTGGGCGACTTCTCCTTTGACGAGCCGCTCAAGGTGGGCGACAAGATTATCTTCGAAGACATGATCCATTACACCATGGTGAAGACCACGTTCTTCAACGGAGTGCGTCACCCGAGTATTGGCAAGTTCGACGAGCAGGGTAAATTCCATTTGCTCCACAAGTTCACCTACGAGCAGTTCAAGGAGAAGCTTTAGCGCCTACGGCGCAGTGACCAATGTGTAATGTGGAATTGTTAATTGTATTATGATTTTTAAGTCGGAAGAAGAAACATACAATTGGGCGGTTGAATTCGGCCGCAGCCTGAAGCCTGGCGACAAGGTGGCTCTTTATGGCAACCTTGGAGCCGGCAAGACGGTCATCAGTCGCGGGGTCTGCAAAGGTCTCGGTTTCACGGGCTCCGTCTGCTCCCCCACCTACACCATTCTGCACGAATACCCTAACGACCCGCCCATTTTCCACTTCGACCTTTACCGCCTGGAAGGCGGCGCCGACCTCTACGAAGTCGGCCTCGACCCCGATTACCTGGAAAAGGGAATCAGCCTCATCGAATGGCCCGAACGCCTGGAAGACAACGACCCCGGCCTCACGCACAAGATTGAAATAAAAATCCTCTCGGAAACCGAGAGGGAAATTACAGTAAGTTCTCTATAATATAATCAAGCATTTTCTTTCAACAAAAAAGTCCGCCTCAAAAGGCGGACTTAATTTTTCATAACGGAATCCGATTACTTCTTAGCAGAAGCGGCGGAATCAGCAGCCGGTTCAGCAACAGCGGCGGCTGTTGCGGCGGCCTTCGCAGCCTGGATTTCGGCAATCTTCACGATTTCATCCCATTCGCTCTTGTCGCCGGTGTAAAGGAGCATGGCACCCTTGTATTCCGTCACGATCTTTGCGGCTGCTGCGGTGTCGCCCTTGTCCAAAGCATCATTGGCGCTAGCAAGCAAGTCCTTCTGGGAGTTGCGCAGGTCCTCGATTTGGCCCAGACGATTCTGACGAAGCACTTCCAGCGTATCGCTCACAAAGGCGAGATCCCAAGTGGCTTCGTAGCAGGTTTCCACTTCGGCGAACTTGGAAGCATCTTCAGTGGCGGCCACATACAGGGCATCGCACTTGGCGAATGTCTCGGCGCAGTTGCGCTTGACATACTGATAATACTGATAGCCGCCCACAATCAAGCCGATAATGACCAAGAGGAACACGCCATCTTGCCAACCCATAATCGGGCCCGACGGGAGTCTCGGCTTGCCGTTTACGGTATCGCCTGCTTCCAGGCGTTCTTCTGCTTCGTCAAAGGGGCTTTTGCCATTCAAAAAGCTAAACATAGTCTACCTTCTTTTAATATCTATTTCTTGGTGAGGGCCGCAAAGACCCTTGCGTATAAATAAATCTGTTTGACCAGGCTCGCAAAACCGTTGGAACGGGTAGGAGAAAGTCCAACGTTCAAGCCGATATCCTGGAAAAACTTCGGATCCACAGCGAGAATATCCGCCGGAGCCATGTCGTTGTACACCTTAAGCGCCAGGGCACCGAGACCACGACTAATGAGGGGGTTCGTGGTACCGCCTTCCACATCCATTTCAAAATGGATTTTTGCACCGTCAAAATTCGGAACCAAGTACATGGTAGAGGCGCACCCCTGGATAATGAACTTTTCGGCCTTCAAGGCAGCGTCCATACCCTTGTGGGCGCGAGCCAAGTCCAAGAGGAATTTCCACTTGTCATCGGGATCGCTAAAGCTTGCAAACTTTTCGCGAACTTCGCTTAAACGCGCATTCATTTGTTCACTGATCGAAGCGCTCATAAACCTACCGCAAGAAAGAGCGCATCTTCCAAATCAGGGAAGGTGCCGCCCACAAAACATTGAAGAATATACGGAACAAGGTCTGCTTTTCGCGCGGGAGCTTAGAAAGCCTGCATGCTGCACTGTCAAACTGCTTGTCGCTGATTTTATTAAAGCCCACCTTGGCTCGGGCAACCTGCAAGTGCTTTTTGCCCAAAGCGGCCATCCAGCGGTTCAACACCTTCGCTTCGATGGAGCTCCGGTTTTCGCCGGAATCACCCAGCCATTCCATGACCGATTCGGCGACAATTTTACCGCACAAAAGCGATTCCACAATGCCCGAACGACTAATGGGGTTCACGCAACTGGCCGCATCGCCTGCCTTAAAGAGCCCGCACTTGGCCATAGGCTTTGTGGACTGGCCGCAAGCAATCATGCCGCCATATACGGCCTTCACCTTCGCCTGCGGATAGTCACGAGCAATAAAGTCCAAAAGTTTTTTGCGCAGGGGAACCTTGTGGTCCACCTCTTTTCCCAGCACGAAACCGATATTCACTTCTTTACCGTCACGGGGGAAAATCCAGCCGTAACCCGATTCGAATTCAGAGCCGAAGAACAATTCAATATGTTCCCTGCTATGTTCGATTCCATCGGCCACCGCAAAGATGGCGGGTTCCAAATCCGTGTCACCCGATTCAATACCTTCGAGACATTCGATTCCGCGCGTCAGCTTGCAACTGGGTCCCGAGGCATCCACAACAGCCGTGGCAGACAAGGTCTCGATTTCACCGCCGACCGATACAGAAACATTCCAGCCTTCGTCGGTTTTTTCAAGCTTTTTGATAATCGCGTCGTAGCGACATTCCACACCGGCAGCCACACAGCCATCCGAAAGGGCATGATGGAAACGAGCACGGTCCAGCACAAGACCGCAGTCCTTGCTGTAGAATTCCGCACGGTAACGCTTGGGCGAGGTAAAATAGATTCCCGAAAGAGTGCCACGCACAAAAGAATCATCCACCGGCCAAAGCGAATTCAATCGGTCCCTAGACACAGCTTCGGCGCAAAAAATAGGTTCCTTCCAAGGCTCCTTTTTGTCCAAAAGCAAAATTCGTCTAGTACCGGAGGTCAAGCGGCCAAGGGTACAGGCAGCCATGAGACCAGCAGGACCGGCCCCGCAAACCACCACATCGTACCGATTTGAGGTAAAATTTGCCATTTCGAGGAACAAATTAGCATTTATTTATGAAGTTTTTTTCTTTTTTATTGTTATTTGCCATTTTTTTTAGTTATTTTAGAGCTATCCGTTATTTGGTTTATCCTTAAAAGGGAATTTATATGAATATGAAGAGTGTATCTAAGTTCGGCCTGTGCCTGTTGAGTGCACTAGCCCTCAACGTTTACGCCCAAGACAACTGGGCTGGCAAGGACCTGAACGTTTCTTTCAGTAACAAGCGTATTGACGGCTTTAACTTCAAAAACGCAAAAGCAGTCGCTCACACCACCGACTTCCGCCGTGCCACCGGTGAAGGCCCGAACTTCCAGGGCGCAAAGCTCAACGAAGTGTCTTTCCAGAACGCCGTGATTAACGGTGCAAACTTTGAAGGAGCCGACCTTACCAAGGCTACCATTAGTGGTGCCGACATCCGCAGTTCTTCGTTCGAAGGCGCCAACATGGAAGAAGCCAACCTCTACCGTGCAACCCTTCTGGACAGCAAGTTCCCGAAGACCAACTTGAAAAATGCACGCCTTGACGCCATGAAGGTGTCCGACAACGCCGACTTCAGCAAGTCCGACCTCACCCAGGCGTCCGTGATGGACGTGGACCTTACAGCAGCCGACTTCAGCAAGGCAAACCTCACCCGCGCCAACTTCTCCCGTTCCTTGATGGCTAACAGCGACCTCCGCAAGGCCATCATCGTGAAGACCGACTTTACCGCCTGTAACCTGATTGCCGCCAACTTCAAGGGCGTCGAACTGGTCGACGTGAACTTCGCCAAGGCAGGCCTTTCCCAGGCTAACTTCAGCGGCGTTGAATTCAAGAACGTGAACCTGCAGGATGCAGACCTTTCTCTGACCACCTTCAACGACGTTGACCTTTCCAAGACTCAGCTCCAGAAGGCCAAGTTCGCCCAGTCCACCGTGAAGAACATGAACTTCGACGGCCAGGACCTGACGGGCGTTATCTTCGACAAGGGCTCCGTCGCAAAGAACTCCTTCCAGAAGACCAAGCTTTCCAAGGCCTCCTTCTACGATACCGAAGTGAGCAAGAACTCCTTCCAGAACGCAGAACTCCTGAAGGCCGTGTTTGACGGTGCTTATGTTCGTAAGGATATTTTCGACAAGGCTGACCTCACCAAGGCCAACTTCGCCAACTCCACCATCGAACGTACCGACTTCATTCTCGCCCAGCTCGCCGGCGTAAGCTTCGCCGGAGCCAAGCTCGAAAAGGTGAACTTCACCAATGCCAACATGCAGGGTATCAAGATTGACGCCGACACCAAGATGGAAGACGTGGACTTCTCCGGTGCAAACCTCGAAGGCGCCAAGATTGAAAAGTTCACCGCCAAGAAGGTGATCTACGATAACAAGACCCAGTTCCCGTCCGGTTTCGATCCGCGTCAGTACGGCTTCACCAAGCGTGGTGAAAAGGCCGCCGACATCAAGGTCGAAGGCTCTGGTTCTTCTCCGAAGAAGAAGAAAAGGAAAAAAGCCGCTGACGACGAAGAGTAGTCTAGAACCTTAACGGATTTTAAAGAGCCTCGGTTAAAACCGAGGCTTTTTTTAGTTGCTCACAAAAGACCGCTCGGCTCTATCGCAGATTAAAAATGTGATATCGCCTCGCTCTCGCAACCGCCCCAGCTTAACGCTTGGGGCTTTGTTGCTCACAAAAGACCGCTCGTGCCCGTGTTACTTCTTACCCATCAACCAGTTTACAGCGTCGGAGAGGGTGTGTACCTGGACGATCTTCATGCCGGAGGTGTTTTCGGGCAGGCGACCGCCCGCAGGCACCACCGCTTCGGTGATTCCCAGGCGGCGGGCTTCCTTGAGCCTTTGTTCCAGAAGGCTCACGGAGCGGACCTCGCCTGACAGTCCAAGTTCTCCGATTACAATGCACTGGCGGCCGAGCGGAATCGCGAGGTGGTTGCTTGCGACAGCGAGGGCAAGGGCGAGGTCCGACGAAGTGTCGGAGACCTTCAGCCCGCCGGCAATCGACACGAACACGTCGGAAGCACCTACAACAACACCGCCAAACTTTTCAAGCAGCGCCAGAATAATGGTAAGGCGCTTGGGGTCAATTCCGGCAGCCACACGCTGGGGCACCGCAAACGTAGTCGAACTCACAAGCGCCTGCGTCTCGAAGAGCATCGCCCGCGTTCCTTCCATAGTGCAACAAACCACGCTTCCGGGCGTCGGAGGGACATTTTCTTGCAAGAACACACGGCTCGGATTTTCCACCGGAGAAAGCCCGTGTCCCGTCATCTCGAATACGCCTATTTCATCCGTTGCGCCGAAACGGTTCTTGATGGTACGGAGAATGCGATACTGGTGATTGCGATCGCCTTCGAAGTAGACTACCGTATCGACCATGTGTTCCAAAATGCGGGGGCCCGCAATCTGGCCGTCCTTGGTCACGTGCCCGATTAGAATGGTGATGCAGCCCGTATTCTTGGCAAAAACCATCAGGTCCAGCGTACATTCGCGAAGCTGCGTGGCACACCCGGGAGTCCCCGAAAGATTTTCCTTATAAACCGTCTGGATGGAATCGATGACGAGTACTTGCGGCTTGAGTTCCTGCGCCTGCTGCAATATTTTTTCGAGGCTGGTTTCGCAAAGCAAGAGCATATCGGAACCCGCCACATTCAGGCGTTCGCTACGGAGCTTCACCTGCACCGCACTCTCTTCGCCACTTACGTAAAGCGTCTTGACGCCGGCGGCTGTCATGGTGGCGAGAGTGGACAGCACTAATGTAGACTTGCCGATTCCAGGATCGCCACCAATGAGCACCAGGGAACCTGGCGCAAGCCCGCCACCCAGCACCCGGTCAAATTCGACATTGGCGGAGCTCAGCCGCCGCGTATCTTCAGCAGCGACATCCTTCAGCGGCACCACCTTATGAACAGGACCGCCGAGGCCTCGGGAAGCACGCCCCCCTTCGAGAACGTTCTCGACCACATGTTCCTTAAGGCTGCTCCACGCCCCGCAAAAGGGGCACTTACCCGCCCACTTGGGCGTGGTATTGCCGCATTCGGTGCAAAGGAATTCAATTTCTTTTTTTGCTTTCGATTTATTTAGTGCTACCATGTGCACTAATATAACAAAATGCACCTGACACAAATTGTCAGGCGTATATAAATGCTCAAAAAAGCACTAATTTTAGAAATTCATCAAAAGGTCTAATGCAGCACCTATAGCGAGAGGACTGCCATCTATGTTAACCCATCTACCAATTCCAGCACAAGCGTCGATGGAAAAGGTCTCGTTAAAGTCGTATTTCACACCGATATTCGAGGCAATATATAAATCACCGCCGCCATGAGAGAATTGGTATCCGTGGTCTGTGAACATTCCGAGACGTAGATCGCCCATCGTTTTGATGTACGGAGCAAAGTTTTCCGTAACGGTAAAGTCAAGTTCCAATGCAGCGAATGTGGTTAAAGGAATGTCGTCATAATCTCCCTTTGTGCGCGTCTCTGTTGCAAGTTGGGATCCGAAGTTGAACAGCTGGTTGATTTTTCTTGAAAATTGCAAACCGAAGATAAAATACCAAGGATCTTCGTAGCGGACATATTCATTGGGGAAATAAATATCCGCAAACACGTTCATGGTGGGAATAAACTGATAACGGGTTAAAAGACGGATTCTACCTGTTCCGTCCGTCCCTAATTTATTTTCACCATAGTACGAGAACACATGGTATGGAACGACGAGCGCAAGTTCCAAGTCTGGAAAAATCGTGTATCGGGAACCTAACGAGAGATTAAGGGAGTGGTATTGCTCGCCCTCATCAGAGTATGTGGTGTAATTAGAGGTAAACCTAGTCTGTCCCTTGTGGTTTTCAAGAACGGGGAACAAATCCCAAGCGGCAAAAGACGAGACAGCTGCAAGCGCACTTGCAAGAATGATTTTCTTGAACATATGATTTCCTAACCGTTATTAATTTGCGTGATTAAATTATAGCACGCCAAAGATACAAAAATGTATTACGAAACAACCAACAAAAAAACTTTGCTCCAAATCCATGTTTTCTAGGGCCATGTGCACCTCACAAACTTTAAAAAGTAGTGAACATTTGTTTTACTGCACAAAAATATAGTAAACCTAGAGAGCTAGTCAGGCCCTTTTGTATCGCTGAAGTCATGCTTCAGCTGTCAAAATGAAAATTCTTGCACGAAACCTACGCCTCTAGAACTACTTCAAAATCACGTTTTTCACACTAACTAGATAAATTTACCAAAGTTCGTAAGTATAGCATTCAAAACTGAAATACGAGAAATCTTGCAATGAGTCCGGAACATCTATTCGGGACCTGCAATGCAAATTGCAATCCGCCGACAATTGGGATTCCGCCAAATTCACAGATAACGTATCGCCAGAACGTTCAAACAACAAATTGGCATTGGCGCCACAATATTTATCTTGCCAATACTCAATTTGAACAGAACCGTCACTACCTTCAATCGGAAGGGCCTTTTTGAGACTATCCGCCCCCTTTTTCAACAACACCTCTGTCCGCGCCAGACATTCGTAAATCGTAATGGTCGGAACTTTCTTATTAGTCCTTGTTTCGGCCTCCCTAGTAGAATCCAAGTCGACTTGAACAGGCGGCTCACAAGAAATCATTACAACACTTGGCGGGGGGCACACTCCCGACTCCCGTGTATGAGTTCTTACGACATTACCGTTTTCTATGTAGACCGTATCTGGACAACAGGCTCCAGGATTATAGTAGACGCCATCAGACGAGTAAGCATCCGACCATGGATAAGCAAATGACGAAGACGATTTCTGAGATTCACCTGGCAGCGGGATTGCGCCTGCACTAGACTGCGGACTCGCACTTGATGCAGGAATTTCACCAGCACTTGACGAAGATTTCGCGTCGGACGTTATAATCCCAGGATCTTCGCTGACAGCCGAAGGCGAGCTCGATTTGTCATCAGAGCAAGCCGAAAATAGAATTACAAGACAAAACAGCGCCCCAAGCGCAGTCCATATTTTCTTCTTCATATTCCTCCCTCCCCAATGGGGTTACCCCTAATATATAAAAAACAGGCTCCCCGAATTAACGAATCGTTAATGGAGAGCCCCCGCTAATAAAATTCTAGATTCCGCATTCTTTGAGTGCCGAAAGGGAACCGGAAGAATACGCCCTCTTGATGCATTCCGTAATGGAGTCTACCAGGTCCTGGACTTCCTGGGGAATTTCAATTTCTGAATCATCATCTTCTTGGTCATCATCTTCTTGGATAGCTTCATCTTCTTGGGCGACCATATTCGCCTTAATGATAGAATCCGCTACCGCCTGAGCAATGGAGTCGGCAATGGCCCGTTCCTTCTCCCTGCGTTCTTCGGCTTTTTTGTAAACCTTCGCAGGGACACGATTCAGTTCAACACCGTTCTTGCTCACGACCTTGACAAGGCCGTCATGGATCCCGTAGTAGAACGCAGAAACGCTACAAAGGTTAAAATCGCTTTTAGACGCATCAAATTTCAGAACATCGTAATACGTGGAATCGCCGACCTTGAGGGAATCCACCATTTTCAGTGTGTAACCATCTTGCGTTGCTGGGAACACAGGTTCATAGAAATAGATTTTCCTATCCTGGCTCGGATGGCAGGAAACAACAATGGTTCCTTCACCAGCATCGGGAAGCGCCTGCAGCTCGATATCGATGGCAGACGCCACCGCCTTGGCGAAGTAAACCAGTTTAGGGTGATCCTTTTCACCGAAGTCGGCGGACTGATTTAATTTATCTACAAACTTGACGGAATCCGCCAGATATATGACAGAATCCTTGCTGAAACCTTTTTCGCCATCCAGTAAAACCTGAATGCCGCTAGCAGGTTCAATCTTGTAAATTTCGCTACTGTCGTCATCACCGCAAGCCCAAAGCAATGCGCCAACCGCAAGGAGAATCAGCTTATTCTTCATTAGTCCTCCTCATTGATAGCGATATAACTACCGTCTTCCAATTCGATTTTCAAGATACCATTCTTTGTCTGGTAGTACAGCTTAGCATCTGACGAGACCATTTCCCCCCGAGCTCCCTTTATACGTCCTTCACTTACGGCAACATCCGTATAAGTGACACCATTCACTTTCAAGGTATCAATAAAGGACGAGTCCGCTTTACCTGTAAAGGCAAGGGGATTCTTGAGCGTAAAGAGGTATTGGCCGAAACGGACTTCCACTGCATCACGATTCAGCTTGTCCTTTTCATCGAAGTAGAACGAAGGCGCTTCGGCAGAAATCGAAATGGAATAGATGGGATAGGCCGATTCCAGCAACGTGTTCATACGCCTTAAGCAGAAGGTTTCATCAATGTACTTATCCCTACTGACAACCGTGAGAGAAAACAGGTAACCATCCGAATGCCTGTAAGCAATCGTTTTCCCCTCTTTGTAATCGCCAAAACTCTCTTGAAAGCCTTCAAATTCCGCCACATCTGCACATGTCTGGCTGTAAGAGGGTGGAGGAGAATCAACCTCGCCACAGGCGCTGAATAGTCCTAGGGAAGCGAGCAAAGAAAGAAATATTCCAGAATACAGTTTACTCATATAACATAATGTACATTTTTTTGCTCACACCGGGGCCCTTAATGATGCTATGCCCTTGCGCAACCGGTTCCAGAACAATCCGCTGAGGAATGCTATCTACCACCGATTCCACATGGGTAATGATTCCGAGCATTTTCCCCTTGCTTTCTTGAGCACGCAGGCAATCGAGTACATCATTCAGTGTATCGGAATCAAGCGTTCCGAAGCCCTCGTCCATGAACAAAGAATCTACGCGAACGTTACGGCTCGCATATTCTGCAATACCCAGGGCGAAGGCGAGACTGACCAGGAATTTTTCACCACCCGAAAGGTTACTCGTGCGGCGGGGTTCGCCAAAGAAATCATCCTTGACGCAAAAGCCCAATTCTCCCGACATGACCAACTGATAGCGATCCTTCATTTGCAGCAGTTGCCTGTTGGCAAGTTTCAAGAGCGATCTAAAAGTAAGTCCCTGTACAAAGGTTACAAAGTCGCTACCATCCGCCTTTCCGAACCAGGTTCTCATGACATTCCAACGGTTAAATTCAGCCAATTTGTCATCGAGAACCTTACGCAATTCAGCTAATTGCTTTTGCTGTTTGTTGTAGGTGCGTATCGCCTCTTGAATCGCACCCGATTCCTGCTGCAATTTCTTCAGTTCTTCGTCGGCGGTTTTCTTTTGCGTTTCAAGTTCCTGCATCGGCGTCGCATCTTGGCTTTCGGACTTGACCTTTTCCAATGCGTCAAGAGCATCGCGATGCGATTGTCCGCAAGCAACCAACGCTTCGGCAATTTCGGCACGACGGAGCGAAAGGGCGGCAAACTCCTTTTCCGGCAACGCGAATTTCAAAAATTCCTCTTCGCTTGCGATGTTCTTCGAGGCTAGTTTCTCCGCAAAATCAGTCTCTGTCCGAGTCAATTCTCCGGCAAGTTTTTGCAAGGACTCTTTCGATGCTGAGAGGCGTGTCGAAAGGGTGTTGCGGTTATTTTCAATCTCGCGGAATTTCTTGTCCGCTGCATCAAGGTTTTCACACGCGGTTTTCAAATCCGTTTCGGCCTTGTCAACCGCCTCTTGGACATTCTGTTCGCCAAAGATTTCGTAGCGACGTTCCTGAAGCTCTTTGTGGCTATCTAGCGATTTTGCGAAGGATTCTTCCTCGATTTTCAGCTGCTCTTTGGCGCGGTTAACCGTCTCGATACCATTCTCGTAACGGCTCCTAACGATTTTCAAATCATTAGAAACCTGATCCAATTCCTTTTTCGTTGCATCAAACGCGTCACGGCGACTTTTCAAATCCGCCAACTGCATAGCAGCATTCTTGCTATCAAATTCCAGCCAAGGTTTCCAAAGCGCAGAGACCTCTTCGATAATGGTCTGAGCCTTTTCACACGACTTTTGCATCAGTTCAGACGCATTCTTTTCGTCGGATTCAGCCTGGATTTTCTTGTTTTGCAAATCCTGCAGCTTGGCATCGGCAGTCTGAATTTTACTGTTCAATTCGCGCACCTTGGCAGCAACATCTACTGCACGGGATTCATCTTCTGTCACAGCCACCGATTCGCCATCACAGGCCGGGTGTTCCCTGGAGCCACAAACCGGACATGGCGCACCATCTTCCAGGTGCTTTTGGATAATATTTGCAAGCACCAACACATCGTTACGGAACAATTCCTGCAGTTTATCATCCAAAGAATGGCGGTCACCTTGCGTCCTTTCCAACTCCACTTGGAAATCAGCAATCATCTGCGTCGCTGCGTTTTTCGTCTTTTGCGCCGACGCATACTCCTTTCGAGTGGACTCCAGTTCATTCACCTGCAATTCGCTTTTCGGCAAGACATCCTTGAGCGATTCGTCTTCCACAGAATCGGCAATTTTCTTCTGGAAATCCTTCTCACGAGTCTCGAAAGTTTGCATTTCCAAAAGGGACTTTGCCTGTTCATCTTGCAGGAGCTTCAATTGACGCGTCGCCTCATCGCGGCGTTTCCCTGCCATTTTCAGGTTTTCCGACGCACCCGCAATTTTCACATCGAGCGAACGGACCTCGTCCCAGAGGGTGCGATGTGACAACACGAATTCATCCGCCACATTTTTCGCCGTCTCGGCAGCAGCCTTGATTTCACCCTGTTTCGTCAGGGCATTTTCAGCCTCAGCGAGCGAATTTTGCAAACTATTCCTTTCTTTTTCTAACGAAACCTTGTCTACTCGCCATTTGCGTAGCGTCTGGTAGAGCGGGCTACAATCTTTGGCATTTTCGGCTTGTTGCAAGCGCAATTCACTTTCGGCAAATTGGGTCTTGTCGTCATTTGCCTTCTGCAATGCCGCTTCAGCTTTTTGCAATAGCGCCTGTTTTTCATCCAAGTTCTTGTGCCACGCAAGCAACGAATCAATGCGGCTGCGTTCCTTGAAAATTTCAGATTCCCGTTGCTGAAAACCGGAAAGTTTTTCCTGTTGTTCCGCTATTTGTTCGGCGCTAGGAATTGAATCCGCCAACGTACCGAGATTTGATTCGGCTTCATCCTTCGCTCGCTTACTTTCGGACCAGTGTTCCGACACCTTCACCGCGATGCGGCGGTACTTTTCCATACCGTTCAGCTTTTCCAGAATTTCGGCACGTTCCTTTTCGTTACATGTCAGGAACTTGCTAAATTCCCCCTGCGCAAGCATAATAGAGCGGCAAAATTCAGAATAATCCAGCTGGATAATTTTCGTATTCGCCTGAGCCAACTCTTCGCGAGAACCCGTCTTGCCGTCAAAAATTCTTTCATCGGGACGATCGACACTATAGACCAAGCCCTCGGCTGGCTGCAACTGACCATCGACACGGTCGCGGCCCTTACGCTGCGACCACCGGGAAACGAAAGTTCCCTTTTTGCACTGGTAAGTCACCTGGGCAAAACAGTTGCCCTTGTCGGCTGTCATGACACCGTTTCCATCGTTGCCATAAATCTTTTCTTGTCGCGGAGTTCGTCCGTAAATAGCAAGCGTAATCGCATCGAGAATCGACGTCTTGCCCGAACCAGTCTGTCCGCTAATCACGAAACGGTTACCCGCCTGCGCATAAGAAGGATCCGTAAAGTCGATTTCCCATTTGCCCGCGATACAGTTAATATTTTCGAATTCAACCTTCAGGATTTTCATTACTTGCCCTCCTTGCTATCGCGTTCAGCTTCTTCTAGGACCTGCTCAAAAAGCGGCAGGAATTCGGCATATTGGGCTTCAATTTGTTCATCGGCTTCCTTGAGACCAGCCTGTTTCATCAACAGCAACTTGAAAACATCACGTTCATCGGGAATTTCGACCCCTTCGTTGGCGTCATCGGTAAAATCAGCAGCACACAGCGCACCTAATCGATTCGCCTTCCAGCTGACAACCTCGTAGGATTCCCCCTCAAGAATATCCTGCAGTTCCGCATGTACGTTCACAGCAGGATTGTAATCGTAAAGAATTTCCACCTTCACGGGATGTGCCTGCGGAAGGCTACGCAGCGCCATCAATTGGCTCCGAATCTCGGCGACAGAACCCTTGAGCCGACGAAATTCGAAATACGGGGGCACCACGACTTTTCGCACCTGCGGCACGCCCCCTTTTTCCAGCTCCACCTGCAAAATATGGTGAGGAATTTCCGCTTCATCGAAACCCAACACAAACGGCGATCCGGAATAGCGGATCTTCGGATTTTTAGCCACCATGGTGGTATAATGAATATGTCCCAAGGCCACGTAGTCAAAACCCTCCGGGAAAACCGACACCGGAATAGTCCCCAGATTACCCACAATATCGCGCATGCCGTGTTCTTTGGCATCGCTACCATTATCGTTGTCGGGGCGGCCTTCCAGTTGGGCTGCATACAGGTGACCCGTGGCCAAAACCGGAATAGGGCGACCATCGCGAACTTTCTCGGCAGCCTCATAAACCGCCTTGTACAACCCCTTAAATGTATTTTGGGCAAAATCCGCTACATCTTCGGTCTTAAACCGGCGCAACTCCATTTCGCGCACATAAGGGACGGCGGCACTGACGCCAACCACATTGCCCGAGTCATCTTTCAATTCCTTGACCAGATCCTCGACTGGGCGGTCTCCAAGGGAACCCACCATCTGGATATTGAGAGCCTCCAGCAAATCACGAGGAGCATCCAGCAAGGCACCCGAATCATGGTTGCCACCCACCAAAACGATATTTTTACAGCAAGTATCCAACAAAGAGGCCAAAAAACGGAAATAAAGACGGCGTGCCTCCACGGAGGGGTTTGTCGTATCAAAAATATCGCCCGCCACCACAAGGCATTCTGCACCAAATTCCTCAATACGTTCCTTGAGCCAATTCAGGAACAGCTTGGATTCTTCTAACCTATCGATGTCATGCATCGAATTGCCCAAATGCCAGTCGGCGGTGTGTATCAATTTCATATCCCAAATATACTATCGCAAACCTGACACAAAATGTCAAGTTGAAAAAACACCCCGTCAAAAAACTACAAATTACATACACAAACGTTCACCAAAACATACCTTTCACTTTCAAAAAAGTACGTTCATTTTCCAGTGTCAAACACCGTCTTACAGAAAACGGCCTAATCCGTTGCCAGACAACAAGTTACGCATTTGTTTTCGAAAATTTTTCCAGACTGAATTCTGCATATTTTCTATAATTATGGGCAAGTTGATCAAGAGACCGACGACATTTTTCGGAACAGCCGCCTTCGCCACGGCTGTTGTTGGCGCCATTGCCCTTGGCGTCTGGTCTCTGCATGCACTTTTGGAACGCTTCCTGTCCACACCGCATACCATTGCAGGGATTACCATTAGCCCCTATGGACACAGGATGGATGACCTCCTTACCCACCACTTTGATTCTATTCGAGTTTCTCTTGAGGGTACCGACATAAAGGTCGCAAACCCCAATCTCGAAATAACCATCCTCGGAGAACCCAAGGGGATCAACCTGCAATCGGATTCGGTCATAGCCGAAATCAAAATTCCAGAAGAAAGCGCCCCGGAAAAAAAATCCGGCGAAATCCCCCAGTTCCCAGAAAAGCTGAAATTTCCACTCCCTGTACAAATCGATGTCAAAGAAGCCCGGGTGTCCCTTTCGGACGGCAAGAGCTGGCAAGCAAGCAATGTCCATCTAGAAAACCGCGGAGAAAAGGCTCTCTCAGCCAGAGCAAACAATATCAGCGGCGATTACATTTCGACACCGGCCAATTTCAAACTCGACGCCGATTTCAATAACGACATTATCAAGGTGTCCGGCAAAGTCAAGACCTCAAAGGATTCCGTGGTCTTGAACGTGGAAGCCCCCAAAAACAATCTGGGACGCATCAAGACCAAAACAGACTTGACCATAGACAATCCCAAGGATTGGATTCCGGCAGAACTTCCCGCCGCCGTTCCCACAATCGGAAAAGTCAAGGTTAGCGCCAATGCCAACATTGACTTGCAAAAGAACCGCACCACCTATAAAGCCCACATCAAGACCCGCGTAGGAGCCTTCTGGCCGCTACTGGCCGAAAACGTGACCGTTGACCTCTCCGGCGATATGAACAATATCGAAGCCGACGTCTTGCTCCAAAACGACGAAGGCGGAAGCATCCAGCTCAACGGAACCCTGGACAAAGAAATGAACGCCTTCTTTAGCGGGCGCGTGAAGCACATGAGTGCCCAATTCGGCCCCCAGATGATGCCACTCGACATGGAAATCAGATCGGGCGAACTCTACGACAAGGAACTTACCGTTTCAGTCGAAACAAGGCAAGGCACCTTGGTGGATGCAGTCATCAATTTCAAGGATTCCCTAACCCTTACCTTTACCGGCGACATTTCTCCCTACGAACCATGGGCCCTAGACTGGACACAAGGCAACCTGACCCTGGGCGCCCGTTCCAAAGTCTACGGATCTTTTGACGGACGCTCCCTCAAGATTCTCGCCAAGATCAATTCCATCATCAACGCATACCACATTGCAGCAGACTCCCTGCAAGTCTCGCTGGACCTCAACAGCAAGGGAATCGATTTTTCGAACGGAACGATCTACACTCCCGACGAGACCTTTGATTTTGACGGCGATGTCAAATGGAACGACGAACACCCCCATACCTCCTGGAATGTCAGACAGCAACACGGCGGCAAGGCCTCGGCCTACATCCATATAGGCGACACCATCGCCCTCGATGTAGAAGCAGACAAGGTCATCTTCGAGACCATCCCCTTCTCGGATATTAAGCTCGGAAGAAACATCCGCGGAATGGTGAGCGGAGAATGGCATCATGACTTCGACAACCGCATCGGAAAACTGGATGTTACCGTAGATGGCGGCATGGACGCCTTTAACGTAAGCCTAGAGACCTCTATCCGCGAAGACGGCGACACGATGTTCATCGACAACTTCAGGGCAATCCACAACAAGAACTCCGTAACAGCATCCACCGTATTTATCTTGCCCAACGACTCTAACCCCGACTTTAAGCCAACCACCTTCTTGCCGATACAAGTCCTGTTCGCCAACATTTCGTCCCATGAATTCAGTATTCCCCTTTTGCTAGAAGGCTTTAACGATAGTACCCTTACCTCGGGCATGCTGAACGGCGATCTCACCTACAACCAAGGCAACAAGCTCATCGGAAACCTGAACTTCACCGATATCAATTTCCGAAAGATTCCGCCGGAACTATTCAACATCCGCAAGCTCAACATCTTTGCCGAGAACGACAAGATTGAACTCAATTCTTACCTGGACATTGGCGGCGGTGGCTGGACCGGCAACACCCAGGTAATTATCGACAACGTCTTTAGCGACAAGCGACATGTCAGTTTCTCTCACGGTAGCGATAACGGCGGGACCCTCTGGGCCGAAGGCTTTATCGACAACGATTTCGTATTCAAGGGCACTGTAGATGCAAACGGATCCTGGTTCATCCCGGGAACTGTCAGCGAAATCAAGAACACCGACTTACATGTGGACATTGCAGCTGATTTGCGAAAGGGACTTACCGGAATTACCGCAGACATGAGTCTGGACTCCACCATTTACGAACCGCCCAAGACCAAGGTGCAGTTCCCCATTTACATGCGCGGCCATATAGAAAACGGGTTGCTCAACATTTACGAAGGCAGGACCAAAAACGAAAACGACGAAGTCATTTCGGGCACATTGCAGTTCAACCTGGATAGCATGAAGTTGGATTCTATCAACGTGCATTCGGACAGGTACTCCATCAAGACCGCCTCCCACTACCTTGTGCTGGAAGACATCAACAGCACCATGACCGACAGCGAAGAGGAACTGCTGATTACCGCTAACATTCCCAAGATTTCGTATAAGTTCAACAATTCCCTCTATGGAGAAGCCGAAGCCATTGCCCGCGGAAACATCGGTTTCAGCATTCCGCACAGCCAAGAAGGAATCATCAGGAACAACACCATTACAGGCGACATTTCTATTGACAAGATGGTTTTCTACAGAGAAGTGGATATCGACGTGACGCCGACAGCCCTCGACAAGTACCTGACCATGTTCAACAATTTTGTGGCCAAGTTGCGCAAGAGCGGAAGCCAGGAAGAAAAACTCTCAGCTTCTAGCCCAATCAACCTTTCCATGCACATCAGCGACTCGCAAATGGACTCCATCGCCATAGTAACGCCATTCGCCACCTTCCCCTTCACCGTAGACATCAGAATACTGGGCAACACTGCAAGGCCTCTTTTGCGCGGAGATGTCACCAACACAAACAGCGGCTTTATTGGCGTCAAGGACATTTATGAATTCGAACTGAACTCCTTCATGATTTCTTGGAACGACGTTCCCTGGCAAAAGGGTGCTGTAGATGTTTCAAGTAGCCAGGAACTTCCCTACTGCTCCGAAACCAACGAAACAGACAAAGAAACTTGTCCCATCAACTTGGATGTACAAGGAACCATTTCGAACTTGCAGGCCAAGCCCTCTTCTAACTGCGGTACAGAAGCTTCTACCGCAGCCATTTACTACAACATTTTGTTAGGATGTATCGCAAACGATAACGGCGAAGAGGCAGACTGGAATAAAATCGCCGGCAAGGCAATCGGAAAGGTAATTACCACAACCGCAAACAAGACCCTTGGCGGTGACTACATCGGCGATATCGACATGAAGGTGATGTTCTTTGACAACAACACGACCAGCGACAAGGACTCCAGTTATTTCAAGATTCCGATTTCTCTGGACCGTTGGGTAAAGAACTTGAGCTTAATCTTCGGCTATACCCAGGACCAGAGCGAAAGCCCCACGTACGATCAATCTTTCCAGTTCGGCGTCAATTACACTCTGCCGGTATTCCAGGAAGACGTTTACTCTCACGAGAACCACCTGTCGCCCACCCTGTACCTGAACGGCATGCTGACATCTAAGCAATACTTGACCAGCACTGGCGCCGGGAGCAATGACCGTCTAGAAAAGAACGTCGGTGTCAACTACGTGTACCGATTCTGGAACCCCTGTCTACTGGGCATTGGACGATGCGAATCCATTGCACCGTCTTTAAAGCAAAAGGAGGATTCTAAATGAAAAAGATCCTACTCCTTCTTTTAGCCCTGACCGTCTTTAGCTTTGCCGAAGAAGACAAACACCCTTGGTATCTAGACATCAAGGGAAACAAGGCATTTTCGAATTACCAGCTAGAAGAACAGCTTGACATTCCCGAAGAATTCGGCAAAATGGATACCACCAAGCAAGACTTCATGATGCGTCTTTCCCTTGAAAACATCAAGGCCCTTTACTACTCCCGCGGTTACTACAGTCTCAGCTTGACGATGGACATTCAACGCAACTATGTCGCCCAGGACAGTTGCATTCGAGGCTACTACATTACCATTCGCGACGGCGAACGTTACCGTTTTAACGGCGCAAAGCTAATTGTTCCCGAAGACCGCAAAGTTGAAATCGACGTATCCAAGTTAAACATCGCCCAAGACCACCTTTACAACCAAGAAGACATCGCCGAAGACATGGAAGATATCCAAAAGGCTTACCGCCGCGAAGGATACCTACACACCACCCTTTCTTCCATCGAAAGAATCGATACCACGCAAAAAAAGATCTATGTCGAAATCACCATCGAGCCCGGCGCAAAAGTTATCATGGGCAACATGGTCTCTTACAGCCACCGAACCAAAGACAAGCGCAACCACAACATTGCCGTTACAGAAACAGGGCTTACGGACACCGCATGGCTTTCGAGCCTGTGGAGAATTCCCGAAGGCGAAATCATTGACGGTAACCAGTACAACACCTTTAGAAACAAGCTTTTCTCTACGCAGCTGTTTACCCAGATCAAGATGAGCGATTCCCTGAGGGAAGACGGTCTTTCGGATGTTTACCTGAACGTGACAGAACGCGTTCCCGGCGAAATGCGCTACGGTTTCTTCTTTGAAGAAATTTATGGATTCGGAGCCCAGGCCTCGGCCCGGCACAAAAACTTCTTCGGACGACTCCATGAATTTTCGACCAGCGCCCAGATTGCCCAGCACAAGCAAGAAGCATCTATCGGCTACGCGAACCCGCTCCTGTTCGGAACCTCCTTCAGTTTCATTCCTACGGCTATCCGCTTTGAAGACCGCTTTACGCTGAACCACGAAAAAATCAACCCGCCGGCCTACCCCGACAGCCTCGAAGAACGTTACGAAGTCATCAACCGTGCTGACCTGACATTCGGCATTACGAAGCATATCCGTTTCCGCGGCACATTCGATACTCGATACGTGAACAAGAACGAAGACAAGTTGTTCAAGATTAAAGGTGAAACCGCTCTCACGTTCGACTACACCGATGACTATTTCAACCCGACAACGGGTATCCGACTTGCCCCCACATTGGGCGCCGGTACAAACTGGAGAGCCAACTTTCAAAACCTCACCATGGTGGGCGACCCCTACTCTTACGGTGAAATGACCGTCAACCTTTACCACCCCCTATTCTGGACATTTAACGGAGCCGTTAGCGGAAGCGTCGGTAAGTTCTTCGCAAAGGCCCTTGAAGATGACGCCAGAATCTTCTACCAGGGCGGTACACGTTCTGTACGCGGTTACAGATTCCGCAGTATTTTCGCCAGCGACACCACTTACGAAAATTCCACTGACGATGAAGGCAACGATGTCATAGACACAGTCATCAACACCGGCCTCACACCGCTTTATTTCAGATTCAACGAAGAAATCCGCTGGACTCTGCCGTGGAAATCTTGGCAGCGCTGGCAGATTGTGCAATTCTACGACTGGGCGAAAGTCACCGATAGCGAAAATTCCAAATACACCGAAAAAGAACGGGAAAGCTTCGGCTTCGGTATCCGTTACCGCTGGCAGTTCTTGACATTCCGCCTGGATTATGCGTTCAAGAAGGATTTGACCAACTGGAATTTGGAAAGCTTCGGCTGGGGCAGATTCGCCTTTGACTTGTCGCAGACGTTCTAGGCGCCGACCGTCTCGCGATAAATATTCGCGAGGTTCGATGCGGCAGGCACAACATTCGCTTTAATTCCGGCGGCAGCGAGGGCTGCGCGGATTTGCTCTAACGATGCCGAAGTGTCCACCCTGAAAGTTGCGGATTCGCCGGCAAGATCGTCGACACGCCCGCTTTTCAAGAGTTGCCCGCGGTCAATGATCGCGTAGTCCGTCGCTTCTTCTTCCATTTCGGCCAAAATATGCGAACACACGATAGCGGTACCGCCTTCGTCTTTACGCCAGTCGGCAAGCAAGCCCCACACGGATTCACGTGCCATCGGGTCGAGATTCGCCACCGGTTCATCGAGAATCAAAAGGCGCGGGCTCGGAGCCATGGCACGCAGCAATTGCACCTTCTGGCGGTTCCCGAGCGAAAGCTTGCCCATGCGGGTTTCAAGGCTCGGCAATTCCAGTTTTTTCACAAGACTTGCAATGCGCTCGCGGGCAGCAGACTCATTCCACTCGGGATTGCGCGCCGCATAAAATCCAACAAAATAATCGACATATTCCGCAATCGAAAGCTTGGGGTAAATGCCCGGATTTTCAAGCAAGATTCCGCAAGCAAGAGGATTCAAGAATCCGTTCTTGCCGCGCAAGCCGTCTGCAATTTCAAGCGATCCCGCGAACTTCGAGAACCGCCCACATAAAAGTCGCAAAAGTGTAGTCTTGCCCGCCCCATTCGGGCCCAGCAGTGCAAAGAACGACCCCTCGGGAATTTCGAGATTCACCGAAGCAAGCGCCTTTTCCGACGCACCGGGGTAAGTAAACGAAACACCTTGGACCTTAATCGCAAACATAAGGTTAAATATAGAAAAAGCCCCCGGCTTTGAACCGAGGGCTTTTAAATGTTTTCCGCGAGCGGTTATTTATACAACGGGTGCTTCTTGCAGAGGGCCACGATTTCTTCGCGGATCTTGGCGAGAGCGGCATCGTCGTCCTTAGCCTTCACGCAGCGGTCGATGATGCGAGCCACTTCGCGGGAGTCTTCTTCATCGAAGCCACGAGTCGTGATAGCGGCAGTACCGAGACGGACACCGGACGGATCCATCGGCTTGCGCGGATCGAACGGAATCGTAGAACGGCTGCAGGAGATGCCGACCTTTTCCATAGCCACTTCGGCTTCCTTACCGGAAACGCCCTTGGAGGTCATGTCGACAACGATGAGGTGGTTGTCGGTGCCATCGCTAATCACCTTGTAGCCGAGCTTCTGCATTTCGGCGCAGAGAGCCTGAGCATTCTTGATGACGTTCTTGGCGTAGGTCTGGAATTCCGGCTGCAGAGCTTCGAGGAATGCAACGGCCTTACCGGCGTTCACGTGGTCATGCGGACCACCCTGCATACCCGGGAACACGCCCTTGTCGATTTCCTTGGCCAAAGAAACTTCCTTGAGTTCGCCCTTCACCATCTTCTGGATGGTGCGGTCCTTGCACATGATGATAGCGGAGCGCGGGCCACGGAGAGTCTTGTGGGTCGTGGTCGTCACGATGTCGAAGTACGGCACCGGAGATTCGATAGCCTTACCGGCAATGAGACCGGCAATGTGAGAAATGTCTGCCATGGTGAGCGCGCCCA
>JAFXLS010000174.1 GCA_017530965.1 Fibrobacter sp. | reverse complement strand
TAATCGCGAAAGTCGCGCACCCGCTTGTCATCCCCGCCTCCGGCGGAAACATCCTCTTATAAAAGGCGATCCTCGCACTAGTGCGGGGGCGCCTTTTTACTTTCATCCCCGCTTTTTTGTCATGCCCGCGCAGGCGGGCTTCTCCTATTTTTAGAAAATAAGTTATTTTAGGATTTAGAAATTCATGGATGAATTAAAGCCCGAAGAACAAGCTCGTGTTTTTATAGATGAAATGCTCGCCGCAGCCGGCTGGGCAGTTGTTCCTCGTTCTGAGTATTTGGACGTTCCGCAGGCCCAGGCGGTTACCGAGGCCTTAACTAAGGGAAATAACGAAGCGGATTATCTGCTTTTCTTAGATGGAAAGGCTATTGGTGTTCTTGAGGCTAAACGTGCAGAGAACTCTTTGGGGATGCACGTTGCTGAACAAACTGCAAAGTACTCCGCAGGGGCGCTTCCTTGGTACCAAACATGGACAAAACCTTTGCCATTCCTTTTCATGTGTAATGGCGACAAGTTGCTGTTCTGCGACCGAAGGGATTTCGCTGCTGGAGAGCCTCTGGAGTTCCTTGAACTTAAAAAGATGTTCACGCCGAAAGAAGTCGCAATTCGTGCAGAACTTAGTTCTGAATTTGCAAAAATGCCTGCGGTCCCCGCAGTGCAGACGAAGGCCAAAGCTGGTTTGCGCCAGTGCCAGTACGATGCAATTTGCAACTTGGAACTGAGCTTTAAGCATGGCAAGAAAAAGGCTTTGATTGTCCTTGCAACGGGTGCTGGTAAAACATTTACCGCATGCACAGCGGCGTATCGTCTGCTCAATTATACCCCGGCTAAAAAAGTCTTGTTCCTGGTGGACCGCAACAACCTTGGCAAACAGGCCGAAGGCGAGTTCGGGACATACAAGCTTACGGAAACAGGGATTCCGTTTAGTGATGAGTATGTCGTTCAGCGTCTCCACAACGTGAAGGATATCGAAAAGTCCCATGTGGTGATATCTACCATTCAGCGTCTTTATGCTGTTTTGACCGGGCAAACCTTTGTTGATACCGACGATGACGAATCAGAACTTGATGGCGACTCAACAAACGATCAGTCCTCCGTAAGCATTGAACTTCCGCAAGATTTGAAGGTTGCAAGAGATACCTTCGATTTGATTATTGTGGATGAATGTCATCGCTCCATTTATGGCAAATGGAAACAGGTGCTCGATTATTTCAATACGGCTCATGTTGTTGGATTGACTGCTACTCCGACCGAAGAAGCTTACGCGTTCTTCAACAAGAATACGGTGGTAGAATACACCCTCGAAGATTCTATCCGCGATGGCGTGAACGTACCCCCGCGTGTATTCCGCATCAAGACTTTAGTCAGTTCGCAGGGCGGGACAATCGGTCAGGGCGAACACGTAGAGCGCATTACGCTCTTGGATGGTTCCAAGCAAAAGAAAATTCAGAAAGAGGACCAAAAGTACGAAAGTACCGAATTAGACCGCAGTGTCGTGAACCCGGCACAAATCAGGCTTGTGGTGGATTCATTTAAGCAAGCAATTTATTCGTCGCTTTACCCGGAACGTTTGAGCGATGACCCTGCCCGCAATTGGAAATATATTCCCAAGACGCTTTTCTTTGCAAAGACCGACAGTCACGCCGACAACATCGTTGATGCCATCAAGCAGTCCTTTGCCGTTGAATTTGAAAAGGTGGGGCTCAAGCTCCCCGAAAAGTTTGTGCAGAAGATTACATGCAAGGCAGGGAATTCCAATCAGCTGATTTCCGATTTCAGGAACGAGAAGGAATTTCGCATTGCGGTGACGGTGACGCTTGTGGCGACCGGTACGGATGTGAAACCTTTGGAAGTCCTTGTGTTCATGCGCGATATCAATTCCGCCGTACTTTACACGCAGATGAAGGGTCGCGGTTGCCGAACGATGGACGATGACAAGTTCCAGCTTGCAACTCCGAACGGAACGAGCAAGGACTGTTTCTACTTAGTCGATGCGGTTGGTGTTACCGAACACGAAATGAAACTTCCGGGTGCGACTAGCGATGCGGAATTTCACAAGACCTTGGGACTCGAAAGATTGATGGAACGCCTGGCCCATGGCGAAGTTCCTGATGAACACTTGAATTTGTTTGCGGGTTATCTCTCGAAAATAAACAACAAGGCAGAACAGGAAGATTTGAGCGAAGTTAACAAGTTGCTGGCTCCGACATCCCTGTATTTCTTTGTAAGTCGAATTTACGACGCCCTCACAGGTAAGAACGAATTCTCGACGCATCCTTTACCGGAATACAAGGATATCAACGACGCTAACATTGAACGCAGGGAATTGATTTCTGCAGTCATCAACAATGTCAAGGTTCGCAAGGTTCTCCTTGAAATCAATCGTGGCTTTATCAAGATTCAGCATGAAGGCACTGATAGTTTAGTTTACTCCGGTTTCAGCATTGATGAATCTAAAAAGTATGCGGAAATCTTTAAGGATTTTATTGAGCAGAATCGTGATGAAGTGGAAGCTCTGCGCATTATCTACAACAGCGAAGATGTTGCCATTACCTACGAAATGCTCTCGGATTTGAAGCGCAAACTCGAAAAGTTCAATCCGATGCTGAACGAGAAGAATCTTTGGACTTGCTATAAAACATTGTCCGTGAATAAAGTGGGTAAGGCCGGAAAAGTAAAGGACCTGGAAAAGGACGAAGTTGGCCTTTTGACGAACCTTATACAGTTGGTGCGTTACGCTTTGGGGCAAAAAGAGTCGCTTTATTCATTGCAAAGCACTTCTGCCAGCCTTTTTGAATTATATTGCGGTCAAAATCAACGCGTGTTAAACGAAGATCAAAAGCAGGTGCTTAAGAGGATTGCTCAATATGTTGTGCAGAACGGTTGTGTCTCGGCGCCAATCTTGATGCAGTATGAAAAACCCCTATTCTTGCAGGCTGCAAAACTCTTCGGCCCGCAAAATGTTAATACCGAAATCCAGAACCTGACAAAGTTCATGTTCCAGTAAAGAAAAATGAAAAAACAGATTGAAGTAAAATCCGAAACGACATTGACGAAAAAGGTCTGGAATATGGCCGATGTGCTGGCGGCTGCCGGCGTGGGCTTTACCGACTACATTATCCAGCTGACTTATTTGCTGTTCCTGAAAATGGATGCAGAAAAGGAATCCTACGGATTGGGGAGTGCCATTCCAAAGGGCAATCGATGGACGGATTTGCTTTCTCTTGACGGTCCTGATTTGCAGGCGAAATACGAAAAAATTCTTGAAACGCTCAAATCCAAAGACGGCCTGATTGGCGCAATCTTTACCGAAGCGCAGAACAAGATTCAAAAGCCCGCCATGCTTAAAAAGCTCATCAACATGATTGATGAAGAAAACTGGTTCAGCATGGAAGGCGACATCAAGGGTGCTATTTACGAAAGCATTCTTGAAAAGAACGGCCAAGATAAAAAGAGTGGTGCTGGGCAGTATTTTACTCCGCGTCCGCTTATTAACGCCATGGTCGATGTCGTGGCTCCGAAAATTACGGAAACCGTTGCAGACCCCGCTTGTGGAACGGGCGGTTTTTTGCTTGCCGCATACGATTACATGAAGCGCCAGAGTAACGATATCGAAAAGTTGAAGTTCTTGCAGACAAAGGCTCTTAGCGGTAATGACATCACGCCTTTGGTGGTGACCTTGGCGAGCATGAACCTTTATTTGCACGATGTTAGCCCGGATACGACTCCTGTCAAGTGCGTTGATTCCTTGGAACACGAACCTGAACATTTGGTGGATGTCATTTTGGCGAATCC
>JAFXLS010000173.1 GCA_017530965.1 Fibrobacter sp. | reverse complement strand
TGGTGGACCTGATGCCGAAATTCGACGTCCCCGTGGTCACCGGCACCATCATCTATCCGGGTGCAAACCCCGAAGAAATCGAAACGACCATCATCAAGCCTATCGAAGAACAGGTGGAACTGGTGGACGGTATCGACTACGTGCAGTCGATATGCCTTGAAAACTACGGTATCGTGGTTGCCATGTTCAACATGGGTATCAACGTGGACGTGGCTGCAAACGATGTACGTTCCAAGATTGAACTTGCCGCAGCCGACTTCCCGGATGCCGTGCAGGCCCCGATTATTTCGAAGGTCGACATTAACGGTGCCGCCATCATGTCTATTTCGTTTACGGGTCCGCTGAACTCCACGGAACTCCGCCAGAAGGTGGAAGACGAAATCGAACCGCTGTTCACCTCTGTTCCGGGTGTGGCAAGCGTAGACCTTTTCGGTGGTACCACACGCCAGATTTCCATTGAACTTGACAAGGACAAAATGATCGACCGCAATGTAGACATTGCGACCATCATGGGAATTTTCGGACAAGCTAACGTCAACAACCCGATTGGTGAAGTCATCGGCAAGCACAAGAACACGACCGTGCGTACCGCAGGTAAGTTCACCAGCCTCGACGAAATGCGCGATCTGGATATTCCGACCCAAACGGGCGTAATCAAGCTTTCTGAAATCGCCGACGTCAAGGACACGATTGAATCGATTACTTCTGCTTCTCGCTTCAACGGAACGAACTCCGTGTCGCTCGATATCAAGAAGCGTTCCGACGCTAACGTGGTTGAAGTTTCGAGAGGTGTGCTCAAGCGCATGGCCCAGATTCAGCAAACACTCCCCGAAGGTTTCGAACTTCATCTGGTTTATGACAAGTCCGAAGCGGTGAACGAAGCTATCGATAACGTGATTCAGAATATCGTTATCGCAATCGGCCTTACGGCTGGACTTTTGCTCTTGTTCCTCGGCAAGTTCTCGACCATGTTCATTGCGGCCCTTACGATGCCGATTTCTGTGATTGGCGCATTCACCCTTATGTACTTTGCCGGTTTCGGCATCAACATGATGTCGCTCATGGCTCTGTCGAGTTCCGTGGGTCTGTTGGTGACGAACTCTATCGTGGTGCTTGAAAACATTAACGAAAAATTAAAACTTGGACTTGACCCGAAAGAAGCTGCTTACCGAGGCACCAGTGAAATCATGGTCGCCATCATGGCTTCGACACTCACCAACGTTTGCGTGTTCGTGCCGATTGCCTTCATGAAGTCCATTGCCGGTATCTTCTTTAGAACGTTCGGTCTGACCATGGTGTTTGCAACCTTCGTGTCGCTCTTGGTGACTTTCACCTTGACACCGCTCATGGCAGCCTACTTGTTCAAGGGCAAGAAGAAAGACGAAAACGGAAACATTATCGAAGAAAAGCCCTCGATTCTCGACCGAATTTTGTCCCTCTTCCCCAAGGCCTTGAATGGGATTCGCTTTGTATACCTCAAGACCCTTTCGTTCTGCCTTTCTGTTCCGGGTGTTATATTCCAAGTCGTTGCACTTGGCGCAGGAATTTTCTTTGTGGGTGTTCTTGCGAAGAACTTCTTGACCGTCGAAGTGATGCCGAAACAGGACCAGGGCATGATCTCGGTGAAGCTCGAAATGCCTGTGGGTACTAACATCGAAACCACCGACAGCGTAGCACGTATTATCGAAGAGAGAGTCAAGGGTGTTCCCGAAATTGTGCACTACAGCATGAACGTGGGTGGTTCTAACGGTTTTACGACCGTAAACCAGGCTACCATGCGTGTAAAGCTCTTGAAGGACTGGGAAGGCCGAACTCGTAGTACCGACGACATCGTCGATTCGCTGCGTCCTTACCTTGCAAACATTCCTGACGCATTCATTTCAATTAAGTCTACTTCTGCTTCTGAAATGCAGAACAATTCCGCCGGCGATGTGGTGCTCGAAGTGAGCGGTTTGCACGCCGACTCCGTGGTAAAGGCTTCTGAAATCGTGATGGACAAAATCAAGGAAACCATAGATGGTATCGTAGACGTGAAGATGAGTTACGAAGCGGGTAAGCCCGAAATTCGACTTCTCCCGAACCGTCAGGCTCTCGCCGATTACGGTATTACGCTCAAGACCGCCGCCAACTACAACTACATTGCAGTAAGCGGTTATGAAGCAGGCCAGTACACCGATGACGGTGAAGAATATGACGTGTATGTGCGTATGATGGAAAAAGACCGTCAGAGCCACGTAGACATCGAAAACCTCCCGATTTTGACCCCCAAGGGTTATGTGAACGCTAACGAACTCTTCTTTATCGAAGACGGTGCAGGCCCGACCCGTATTGACCGTAAGCGCAAGATGAGACGTGTTGACGTTTCGATGAACTTGTTGCCTGGACACACGACTGGTGAAATCATGGGCAAGGTCGGAGCGCTCGCCGCAGAAATGAAGGATCAAGTTCCCGAAGGAATTTCGTTTGGCTTTGGCGGTAACGCAGACATGCAGAATGACATGGTGGACGAATTCAAGACGGCCATCGTGATGGCTATCATCCTCACCTACATTCTGTTGATTGCACTCCTTGAAAGCTTTGCCCAGCCGTTCATTATTATGACGACAATCCCGATGGGTGCTATAGGCGTGATTCTTTCCCTTATCGTTACCGGCAAGGCACTTTCGATGATCGCCCTCATGGCTATCGTGATGCTTATCGGTGTGGTGGTGAACAACGCCATTCTACTTCTAGACGAAGCAAACAGACTACTCCGAAGTGGAGCCATGGGCAGACGTTCCGCTATTTTGACTGCAGGAAAGACCAAGTTCCAGCCCATTGTGCTTGCAACGTTCGCCTCTGTGGTGGCTCAGCTCCCGCTGGCATTCGCCCTCGGTGGTAACGTGGCAGCCATGACCCAGCCCATGGGTATTGCATCTGTAGGCGGCTTGATTGTGTCTGCAATTCTTACCATGTACTTGGTGCCCACCTTCTTCTGGCTTCCGAACGCCATTACCGGCAAGGTGATGAAAAAGGTCGACAAGATCAAGAGAAATAGGCACAAAGGCGCATAAAACATTTAGACAATAGAGAGAGAAGTAGTCCCGGAGCCTCGCTCCGGGACTTTTTATTACCGTTCACGCCAAAAATCGGCAAACACCTGATTGCACGCTGGGGTGGGAATGTTTTTTATTTTCGCAGCATGGAACCTTTACTTTCTACGAAATGGTGTCGCGAGCATGATGTTGCCCTACTCGGCAACTTGAGCGATGTAAAGCAGCCCTACCCTATCGCCGTCACAGACGACAGCGACGACTTCTTATTGCAGAAGGTGCGAACAGAGCTCGGCGGGCCTATACAGACCTACATCAAAAGCAAGGCCGAAATTTACCAAATCCTGAGTCAAAATTCCAGCCATATTGAAGAGGTTCTTCTAAAGCCAGAACTGGTTCAAACCTCTTCTTGGGAATCGGAACCCATCATCAACCTTGTTGACAGTCTGATTGAGCAGTCCATCTATTTAAAAGCCACAGACATCCATTTAGAGCCCACTGCAAATTCCTTGAGGGTGCGACTGAGACAAGACGGTTTGCTGAATGACTACAAAAACCTGCCTTTATGGATTAGCGAACCGGTATTGGTCCGACTAAAAATCCTTTCCGAGATCGACATTACAGACAAAAGAATTCCTCATGACGGATCATTCGTCTTCAACGGATTTCGGCATAACGCAAACATCCGCGTAAGCACGCTCCCCGTACAAGGGGGCGAAAAATGCGTACTCCGAATTCTTCCAACCACAGGCAAACAGATTGTAGGGTTGTCAGCACTCCATTTAAGCCAACCATGTTTACATTTTTTGCAGAATGTATTCAACAGTCCCCAAGGACTGTTTCTTGTCACTGGACCCACGGGCTCCGGAAAAACCACCACACTCCATGCAGGCCTAGAAGAAATTCTACACAAACAGGTGAACGTGACAACCATCGAAGACCCCGTGGAATACCCTCTAGAAGAAGCGGCCCAGGTGCAAGTGAACGAGAAATGCGGATTCACCTTTGCCGCAGCGCTCCGGGCCATATTGCGCCAAGACCCCGACGTGATTATGGTGGGCGAAATTCGCGACAAGGAAACGGCGCAAATCGCCCTCCGGGCCGCCCAAACCGGGCACTTAGTTGTCTCTACGCTTCACACTAATTCAGCCCAGGCCGGTTTCACCCGCCTCGAAGACTTGGGCATTTCGCGCACGGCCCTGCAAGAATCGCTCCTGGGCATCATGGCGCAGCGCCTAGTGCGGTGCCGCCCGGCCCAAGGCCAACCTTATTCAGGTCGGAGGGCGGTCGTAGAAATCCTTCGGTCCGACGGCACTTACGTAGACGGAACTCTTCACGAAAGCGCCCTAAAGCTAGTCGAAGATGGAATCACGGATGAAGAAGAAATTAAACGGGTGATTGGCCCCAGCTCCTAAACACAAACCACTAGCCACTATCAACTATTTACTAAATTATGCTGCATGAAGATTTCCGACCGGACATTGGGCTACATATCGCTTCTAGCTTTGTTCAGCATTTTTGCGATTATCGCCTATTCTATGTGGGATGCCCATCACGAGGCCACCACCATTATCCAGGTCGACTTCGATGAACTTGGCTCCCTGCAGCCCGAAGACCAGGTAGTGATTCGCGGATACACCGTGGGAACCATCGGCAAAGTCCAGTGGCTTGGCGACCGCGCCCGCGTAGAAATCAAGTTCAACCAACCCATCGTGATTCGTGAAGGCACCCAATTCAACAATATCAACTACGCCATCATGGGTCAGCGCAGGTTGGAGATTATTCCATCCAAGACAGGAAAGGTTCTCCCCGACGACTATATCCATCAGGGCCATTTTGAACCGGGCATCGCCGAAGTTTTGCGTTACATCGAAAATGTAAACGAACAAGTAGAGACCGTCCGCCAAATTATTTACCTGATAACAAACGGGGATTCCACCCATCGTTCTGCCAGCGACCTGGTAGAATACGTCATCCAAAATGTGGAAGTCACCCTCAGCAACACCGAGAGAGCTCTCCAGACTTTACAACCCGCCCTGAACAGTCTCTTTGCCCAAGCAGATGTCGCCAGCAAGGACCTGCTTGTGATTACCGAACAGGCTGATTCCGCCATTGTCACAGTCACCAATACTGTCAACGAAAAGCTGGAACTGGCCGAAAACGCCATGAAGCGTATTTCTGAAGGTGCCCAAAAGACCAACGACATCATCAACAGCATTGAAGCAGACCCCTTCTACAGCAAGATTCTCTATTCTTCCGAAACGGTGGATAAGGTGAACGAATTGGTCGCCAAGCTCAACGAAATCGTGCGTGCCATCGACACCAAGGGAATCAAGATGCTTGACGAAAACGGCAATCCGGTCAAGCCCTTCGCTTGGAAGAACCTGAACCTTATCGGAAAGACCGCCCGAGAAAAAGCTCGCGAACGCGCCGAAAAAGCCAACGTCAATAAAGCCCAGAGCGAGTAAGCCATGGACTTAAGCAACCTTCCCAAAATGGGACCGAAAAGCCTTGAGGCTCTCAAGTCTGCAGGCATCGTTTCGCTTTCGGATTTTCTGTACAATATTCCGCGCACCTACCTAGACCAAACCAAGGTCAGTTCTATCGGAAACCTGCACGTTGGCGAACGGGCCGTCGTCATCGGCAAGATCATTCGTGGAGGCATCATCCGCGGCCGAGGCAGTCGCTTTGTAGCAACCCTTGCCGACGGAACGGGTGAAATCACCCTGACATTCTTTAAGGGTGCCTCGTACCAGAGCCGACGTCTGCAACCGGGCTCTCGATGGCTTGCCACAGGCGTTGTAGGCGAATATCGCGGACTCCAGATGACGCATCCTGACATGCAGCCCATGGACGAAGACGAACAGTTCAGCGGCCAGATTTTGCCCGTGTATTCCATGACCGAGGCCATGGTCAAGGCCCGCATTACCCAGAAAGCATTGCGCAACTGGTACAGCGTCATCTTTCATTTTCCGGCTCTGACGATTTCAGGCATCTGCCCTAAAGAACTGACAGACTATTTGCATTTTAATGCGGTGCTGAACAATTTGCGCGTGCTGCACAAGCCCGCCGATTTCGATTCCATTCGCAAGGCGAAGCGCGAACTCAAGGTTCTTGAACTGCTCCCTTTTTGCCTGCGCATGGTGAAGCGGCGCGAGAACCAGAAGGTTCGCGGGCACGAAAGGCAAATTGACTTGGGCCAGGTCATGCTCGCCAAGTCGAGACTCCCCTTTAATTTAACAGGCGGGCAGGACGCGGCGCTGAACCGCATCATTGACGGTCTGAACGGAAAGAAGCAATTCCACGCCTTATTGCAAGGTGACGTAGGCTGCGGCAAGACGGTGGTTGCCCTGCTCGCCATGCTGGCCGTGTGCGGCGCTGGCGAGCAATGCGCATTGATGGTGCCGACCGACATCTTGGCACGCCAGCATTTTAAGCAGATGAAACCCTTCTTTGAGGCAGCAGGAATGCGCATCCAACTGTTAGTTGGGGCAACCCCCGCCGCCGAGAAACGTCAGATTCTGGGCGAACTCCAGATGGGGCTTTGCCAGGCCGTGATTGGCACTCATGCGCTTTTTTCGAAGGATGTGACCTTTGCGAAGCTCGGCTTCGTGATTATCGATGAACAGCACCGCTTTGGCGTGAACCAGCGAGAAGCATTACTTTCGAAAGGCGAATACCCCGACATGCTGGTGATGAGCGCCACGCCGATTCCCCGAAGCCTCGCCATGACATTATACGGTGATTTGCAGGTCATTTCGATCAAGGAAAAACCTGCCGGCAGAAAGCCCGTGAAAACTCGCCTCGTCAGCCCCGACAAGCGTAATGACATGAAGAAATTCATTTGCAGCGAGGCGAAGGGAGGAAATCTTTGCTACTGGATCGTAAGCCGCGTCGGTAGCGATGACGAAGGTAATTCCCGCAGCGTAGATGACGTAGTCAACGAATTGCGAGCCTTTGATCCTAGCGTCGTCGTAGAAGGCATCCACGGCCAGATGGACGAAGAAGAACGCGACGCCATTTTAAAGAGATTCGCCGCCGGAGAAGTCCATATTCTTGTCGCAACTACAGTCATCGAAGTCGGCGTGAACGTCCCCGAGGCGAACATCATGGCGATCGACCAGCCCGACCGTTTCGGGCTGGCGCAGCTGCACCAGCTGCGCGGGCGTGTTGGTCGCGGCGATGTGCAGGCCTGGTGTTTCTTGATGATGCCCGAAAATACGGACAGCGACAACACGCTCGATCGCCTGACGCAATTCAGCCACACCGACGACGGTTTCGAAATCGCAGAACTGGACTTGCAGACTCGCGGCGCAGGCAATCTAGAAGGCAACGAACAGAGCGGCAGCTGGGTATTCCGCTGGTTTGACTGGATTGCCGACCAGGAACTCATTGCGCAGACGCTGCAAATGGCCGAAACCATTTTAAAAGACAAGGACTCCTTCGACGAAGAAGCCCGTGAAAAAATCCAGCTCTGGTACAGCGAAAAGAAATCCGCCAACGAAGACGGCGTGCACTAATTACTCCAACATCGGCGCGACAGTCAAAATGACAAGCCCGATCAGGACCACGTTCAAGAAGAAAAAGGAACGCCGGACTATTTTATAGAACAGCGGCAACCAATGGAAAACATGGTCGCTGGGTTGCACCAATTCCTTGAAACCGAGAAATACGCTGATCGCACCCGTCACAATCATCATCATGGCACCCACGAAATAACCTTCGTTCCACACGGCAACCGTAAGGATCGTTCCCATGAGCATGGCGATTACACCGACGGCAGCTCCGATGCGCAGAATCAATTTGTTGAGTTTTTCTTTATTCAAAGTTTTTCCTCGGCTCTAGAGTTGCAAATATAAAAATTAATCCGAGCCACAAATTACAATGTTGATACTGATTTGCTACCGTAACAACAACGGAAGTAAAACATAATAACGATTTTTTTACAGTGTTTCTAACTTTGGGTCGCCTCAATTAGGAAACCCTATGAAAGCCCACAAAATATTCGTGATTACGGGAGCAATCGCCGCCAACGTTATGGCCGGCGGTTTAAATACTAACACCAACCAATCCATCGCCTATCAGCGAAACGTAGCCCGCTACGCAACGACCGAAAACGATGCGCCCTATTTCAACCCGGCAGGGACCGCATTCATGAAAGACGGCTGGCATCTATCCTTGAACTCCCAGGCATTCTGGCAAAGCCGCAGTACCGTTACAGAAAGCCCGCTTTTTGATGGCGATGGCGAAAAGAAGTTTGAAGGCAAAGCCCAGATTCCCGCCATGCCCAGCATTCTCGCCACATGGCATCACGGCAAGCTGGCTATTTCCGGCTATTTCGGCATCCTTGGCGGTGGCGGAAAACTGAACTATACCAAGGGCATTCCCTCCTTCGAAGCAGCAATCGCCCAGGTTCCGGGACTGTTGTCCCAAAGCGGGCTGGAAACCACAGCATACGATGTAGACCTGTCCCTTAAGGGAGCCTCGTATGTGTACGGCATCGGTTTGGGCGCCGCCTACCAAATCAACGACATGTTCTCGGCCTACTTAGGCGCCAAATTCTGCTACGCCACCAACCATTACGAAGGCAAGCTCAAGAACGTGCTGCTCAATCCGAAAAATGCGCAACTAGGATTGAAAGGCGATATGGTCAAGGCCGCAGCCACATTCAACGCAATCTCTGACGGCCTGGCAGAAAAAGCAGAACAAGCCGCAGGTGCCGCCAAGCAATACGCCGCAGCCGGCGACATGCAAACCGCAGCCCAATACGAAGCCCAAGCAAAAGAACTCACAATCAAGTCCAAAACCTTCGAAAGCGTAGCAGAACAGGTCTCGAACCGAGAACTGGACGTGGATCAAACCGGCTGGGGAATCACGCCCATCGCAGGTATCGCATTTAAATACAAGCGCTTGACCGCTGGCATCAAACTAGAATACAACACCTCTATCGAAATGGAAAACGACACCAAGGTTAACGAAGTCGGCCTTTCCAACTTCGATGACGGCGTCAAAGCCAACAGCGACATCCCCGCCTCGGTTTATATGGGCATCACCTACGCCGTCCTGGACAATTTCCGCGTCAGCGCCGGATACGGTCACTGGTTTGACTGGTACGCCGACCTGCCCGGCAACCAAGAGCATCACGCCGACGGAACCGACGAATACTTGGCCGGCATGGAATTCGATTTCCTTTCCCGCTGGACTGTTAGCGGCGGCATGCAGTATTCCAGATACCATCTGGACGATAAATACCTGAGCGACATGAACATCATGCTGGACAACGTCACCCTCGGTGGCGGCTTCGCCTTCCGCGCCACAGACTGGGTCAAGTTCAACGTCGGCTATTTCCACACCATTTATCAGGACTGGACCGAAAAAGAAACCTACGGCAAGAACACCTACAAGCGTACTAGCCGCGGCATCGGCATCGGCGCCGATCTGGATTTCTAAAAAAATTGGGCGCGAGCGGTCTTATAAGGAGAAGGCACCCTCTGTATAGAGGGTGCCTTCATTAAAGGGGCAGTTGTAAGCCGGGTTTTGTTCCTTCTTGCGAAGGCGATGACCATCTCTCTGGACGAATCGTTACCGACCGCCTCAAGCAACCTACCCGAATTCCAGCTGGTGCGGGCCGCCCCAGGTTCACTTGCGTGAACGGAATTCTGCTTGGTCTTGCACCGGATGAGGTTTACCGTGCCACCCCTGTCACCAGGAGCGCGGTGAGCTCTTACCTCGCCATTTCACCCTTACCGGCCTTGCGACCGGCGGTTTACTTTCTGTTGCACTTTCTGTCGTGTTTCCACGCCTGGACGTTATCCAGCATCCTGCCCTGCGGTGCCCGGACTTTCCTCCAGCATTGCTGCCGGCGGCCATCCGCCACCCCACTCCAAATATAGAAAAACGCCCTTCGAAATGAAAGGGCGCTTTAGAAAGTTTGAAAATTGACGTTTTTTAGCGAGAAATGCCGAAACGGACGGGGCGTTCACCCTTCACGCGGAGCACATACACGCCGCGTTCGAGGTCCACAAGTTCCACCGTTTCGCCAGCAGAAACCACGCCGTTTTTCACCATACGGCCGCGCAAATCCGTCACGGCGTAAGCGAGGTTGTTACCCTTAGCCACCGTAAAGCTCAAGTTGTTTTCGCCCATCCTAAGTGCAGAAGGCTTGGCCAAAGCAAGCACAATGCGTTCGGGACCTGCAGGCTTCTGGGTCTGGGCATAAAGGAAGTCAAACACCTTCTTCTGCACCTTTACATCGTAATCTTCATAGTCATAGAATTCATGGGGTTGGCCTTCCACAAAATAGGTATCATGTTCCACACCCTTCGCCGTCAAAACCGAGTCAATGACATAGCTTCCGTAAAGAGTCGGTGTGTTCACATGGAACGCATAGGAGCTCAAAATTGCCGCAGCATCAGGCATCACGTTCTTGAGCACATTTGCAATGTTTCCCAGCGGACGTCCTGTCTTAAAGACCACCGTACTGTCGGCCTTGCCATGCACCAAGAGCACCGGCTTTGAGACTTCTTCAATAATTTTCGGGTCATGGATAGCTCCCCAGAGGGCAGCCACGGCATTCGCCTGAGCATTCGTTCCCTGGACACCATAGGCGTCAAGGCCACCAAGATTCGGCTTGTTCTTTGCTGCAGGCGGGATTTCAGAATCCTTGTCCATGTAAATGTTTTCGAGAGTGAGGATCGCACCGGCGCTATTGCCGATCAAATAAATGCGACCCGGATCCACGCCCAGTTCATCGGCATGCATTCTCACATAGCGCACCGCAGCGCGCACATCCTGAATACCGCGGTAAACCGTTCTCGAGAAGTCAAGGCTATCGATGGTAAGAGCCTTGTTCTTGACCACCGCCGTAATACCCAGGCGATACTGCACCGCTACCGTCACATAGCCACGTGCCGCCAAAGAATCGCAATAAGTTACCGTATGCTGATCGTAGTCGTTCTTAGAACCCGCTGCAAAAGCGCCACCATGCATCACCAAAACCGCAGGACGCTTCTTTTCTTTGTCCTTTTTTGGCTGATAAATATCCATGTGCAAATCAACCGTGGTCAGGTCCGTCTCGTTTTCATAAAGATAGACCGGCATTCCGCCATCGCTTTTTGCATATGCATTGTACAGGCTCAACAATGTATTGGCTGTTTTGAGGTGTTTTACGCCCGAAGCATAAACGACATCTCTCTGGACAGAAACGTCGAACATGCGATCTTTGTAACGTTCAGCGGCACTAGAATAGGCCACCGCACAGGCTATCAAAAGGATAAGTTTCTTCATATAATCTCCTTACGCGCCAAATATAGCTAAAGGAGATAATTTTGTCTGCAAAGAGCCATTTAAGATTCGGGCTTATTTTCAGAGGCTTTTTTAGCCTCGATTTCCTTCTGCTTGCGCAAAATTTCTTCACGGGCAAGTTCCGCCTTCGTCTTCTTTTCTGCAAACAAATTGTCTAAAGCAGAAACCGCCTTGCCGTCGGCCCCCTTGGCACGGGAATTGAAGAACAAGGCCAGCAAGAAAAAGATGACCAGGTAGCAGGCTACCGCCGAAAGTAGCGCAACGATTTCGGACCCCGAGGCGGCCTCCACTTTCAAGTAGAGCACAATGGACAAGGGGATAGCGAGCATTATCAAGAATGCGGGAATTTTTTCTTTCACCGTACACCACTCCAAGACTTCACCTGCAAGGCAAGGCCCACATCGGCATCATCGGCGGTATACTTGTAGTCGGGCTTGTAACCGCGGGCTTTGCCTTCCACAAAACCATCTCCAGAGACCAGCTTGTTGTCGACCATGTGTACAAAGCCCACCGTGGAATCTACCGGCGAACCATCTTCATAATACCAGCGGTAAAGGGTTACAGGCATTTCGTTATTGAAAATGTTCTTTTCGATCAGGCAGGTTGCAGAGTCCGAGCAAACTACACCCGACTTTTCGACCGAATCAAAGAAGTTGTTATAGGCATGGAGTGCTCCCCCATGGGCAAGAATTCCGTCATCATCCAGACCGGCAAAATAATTGTGATGCATCGTCAGGCTCTGGGCCGTATCCATGATAATATCCCCCGCAAGGCCAAACAGCACACCAGTCTGTGCATTTTCAAAACGGGACCAGGAAATCGTCACATTATGGGAACTGCGCTTGACATCAAGTTCCACCAACGGGTATTCCTCAAACACGCAATGGTCTACCCAGACATGATGCGTCCCATTGTGAAGAGAAAGCGCACGGCGAGAACTCGTATCTTGCGCCGTAATAGCAGGAGCCGTGAATGTCAGGTTTTCAAAAATCAGGTTACTCGATTCCTGGGTCAAAATGCCCATGCCCGTGATGCGGATATCCCGACCGCGACCATCGAAGGTCTTGTCGGAACCCAAGCGGAGCGGAGCCTGTAAATTGTAGGTTCCGCTCTTTTCGAACAGTACCCACACCGGGCCATCCTTGTATGCACATTCACGAAGCGAGCCCGGTGCAATTACGGCTGTCGTCGCAGCAACACCCGCCGAATCCACATGAGTCGTATCTTCGACAATCACATAGTCTTCCGTCGTCGTCACGATGCAGATTTCACCTTCGGCCTTAGAAATATTCCCGAGGCTATCGGTTACACCCGCAGCACCCAAGACGCCTGTGCCATACCCATCAATCCCGGCAAGCAGCGCATCATGCTTGCTCCAGTCACCCTTGGGATACTCGCTCACTTCCAGCTTTTCCGGCTTCACCACATTGACACTGGAATCAGAGCAATCTACGTACAACGTATCACCTGTCGCAGACGGCACCTTGGTCGAATTCGTTTCAACCGGATTGCCAAATTGAACTTCGAAGTTTCCGGACGGCAACGAATCAATCACGAAATGACCCGCGCTATCGGGCACCACAAAGCGGTCAAGCCCAGCAATGCGCACCACCAGCGACGAGTCACCGAACAGCACATAGCCTTCGATCGTTGAAAGCTCTCCCAACTTGACCGTATCGATTACAGAAACATTCGAATCCAGCGTAAGGTTATGAACCGCGCCCGTCGCCTGGGTACCATCCACATGGCGAGCCTCAATCGTATAGGCTCCCGGTTCCATGGGAATTTCAACAAAACCCTTCTCGTCCGTCTCTTCCCATTCTGCAAAGCGCTTGCCATCGGAAAGGTAATCTTCCGGCAGGGCTCGCACGCGGGCATAAGCAGCAGGCTTTCCTGCCAGTTCAATCTGCAACGTGATTGCAATTGTGGATTCAGCTTCGGTACCGCCAGCGACATCCTTCTTGTCGTTGGAACATGCTGCTAACAGCCCCGTTCCAAGCAAAGCGGCTAAGCCCACCCCCAGCTTTCTGCACAAAACACACTTACGCATCTTCACCCCCAACCATCGTCGCATCCATCTGTTGCTCTTGACCGGCAGCCATTTCGTCGACGATTTCCATGCCGCGAATACGGCGCTTGCGCCCGCGACGTTGCGGAGGCGGATACGGATCCGAAAGCGGGAACAGCTGCATGCCGAGCTGGAACACGCGATTGGGCTTTTCGCACTGCCCTACCTTCGCCAAGACTTCGCGCCTAAAGCGACGCACCATCTCGACCAGCTCCTTATAAGTCGGCTCGTCGCAGGCAAAGGCCAGCGTCGACAAGTTGCGTTCGCTGCGGTCAAAACGGTCCAAGGCATCTTGGGCCACATTCAAGTTCTGCTGAATGTAAGAGTTGACCGCCGTGCTGAACGATTCCGAACCGCTCGAAATCAGGCCCTGCGTCTGCTCGTAAAAACCGGTCGCCTCGTTCTTCTTGATCATCGAGAGGCGTTCCAACAGCGCAATCGAGGACTTGACCTGCGAAGCCGTAAGCGGCGGGCGCACCATCAGGCCGAGCGCCGCATCGTCACCCACATACGGGTAAAAAGTCACCAGTTCACGGATTACCGCATGGTACCAGTGGTCAAAGTATTCGAACTGGTCCTTCGCCACATTTTCGACCTTGCATTCCTTGGTGGCCACCAGTTTTTCCAGGTACTGACGGCTTTCGGAATGGTTCTTGGCCTGGTTGAATGCCACCATATCGGCAAAGTAGGCCTTTTCGCGGGCATCGCTGCAAAAAATATCGGCAAAAACAGAGACTAGGCGGCTAGTCAAGTTGCGCTTGCCCTGCAGAATCTTATTGAACATCGACGCATCGAACCCGGCGCGATCGGCAATATAGCGATGGCTAAAGCGCCAGTCACCCTTGTGACGCTCTTCATAGGCGTCACGCAAGAATTCGCGGTAGTTCAAGTATTCAAAAAGATTCACCATATTAAAAATCCATAAAAAAACCGAGCGCAAATTGCTCCCGGTTATCAATATAATAAATATTTCGCCAAAAAGTCTACATTTAAGCAAAAATTTATGTCCACACTTTTCAGTGTGTGATAAAAACTACTTTTTCGGCTTCGAAACCACCGGACGAATGCGCTTACCGCACAGCGTCACGATAATTCCCGCCTGCGCAAACATGTAGTAAGCCGTGTCGCGGCTGTTGTTCAGCGTAGACTTCGGGTCGTAATCGTCCTTGGTCACGAACACTTCGGCAACGCCCGAAAGGCTCACGTCCAAAGCGCAACGTTCGCAGGGGAAACCGATCACATAGAGCTTGGATCCCGGAGGAACCTTGCCGCGGGCATAATGCAGCGCGTTGATTTCGGCATGCACCATGAACGGGTACTTGTTCGCCTCGAACTCGTGGTGGCTCAGCAGCTCGCCCGAATCGGCATCCAGCAAATCGTACGCCAGCAACTGCTTTTCGCGAGTGTACGGCACCGTCTCATCGTCGAAACCAGCCGGAGCGCCATTGTAGCCCGTGCTGATCACGCGACCGTCGGCACTCACCAGCACTGCCCCCATCTGGGTATTCTGATCTTTAGAAAGACGCGCCTGCGCGCACATCATCTGGGTATAGACTTCGTCACGAAGCTTGCTGCGAGATTGAGAATTGTTCATGCCCTAAATATAGTCAACACAGAAAAAGCCCGCCGAAAGGCGGGCCAAATTTTCGAGCAAGATTGCAACGTTTAGCAACTTTCACGAAAGTCGTATAAGCGAGTATAGCGAGGCCGCAGACCCCGAAGCTGTACAACTAGTACAGCGAGAGGGTCGAGAACGACGCTAGACGAAGCTTAGACAACTTTCGTCATGCCGGACATGCGTTCGCGCAGCCATGCGCCAACTTCTTCCACCGGATGCTGACGGATGTTCTTGTTCACCTTGATCAGTTCTTCGTTATCCACAGCGGTGGTCTTGCCTTCGCCGTAGATAGCGCCGATGTCGTCCTTCTTCACTTCGTTCTTCATGAAGTCGGCGAGCAGAGGCACGCACTTGTTGGCGAACAGGTAGCAACCGTAT
>JAFXLS010000172.1 GCA_017530965.1 Fibrobacter sp. | reverse complement strand
ACCTGATTGTGGTGTGCGTCAATCGCCACGACGTAAAGCGGTTCTGCTTGCCCGCCGATGTTAAGCCCCTTGCGTTGCCCGATCGTGTAATGCACAATTCCCTTGTGCTTCCCGAGAACCTTTCCGTTCACATCGATAAAATCTCCGGGAACGTTGTCGCTCTCGTCGAACAGCACCGAGTAATCACCGCACTCAATGAAATCCTGGCTTTCGCGCTTTGTCGCAAAATCGTCCCAGCCGATTTCCTTGGCGAGCGCTTTCACGTCTGCTTTTTGCATTCCGCCGAGCGGGAAAATCACAGTGGAAAGTTGCTCTGCCGAGAGTCTTGATAAAAAGTACGTCTGGTCTTTATGCTCGTCCAATGCTTCGTACAAGAACGGAACATCGGGATTCTTGAAATCGAGCCGCGCGTAATGCCCCGTCGCAAAGTAATCAAAATCAATCCCGAGCTTGCGTGCCGCATGCTGTAACGCTCCAAACTTGATGCTCTGATTGCAACGGACGCACGGATTCGGCGTTCGCCCTGCGCGGTATTCCGCACGGAAATAGTCGAGAACTTCACGCTTGTAATCTTCGGCAACCGGAACAACGTAATGCGGAATCCCGAGACGTTCGGCAACGAGTTTTGCCTCTTCGATATTCTTGTCTTCGCTCGGACCGTAACAGCCTTCGCGACCTTCGACTGCAGGCATTTTCACGGAGCCGTCCCACGTCGCCATCGTCATGCCGATAACTTCGTAACCTTGCTTTTTCAGTAAATACGCCGAAAGGGCGGAATCTACACCGCCCGACAATCCAACAGCGACACGCTTTTTTTGTGACATTTTTTGCATCCTTTAAAACACAAATAAACGCTAGAGAGGCGAATGGAACCTTCTAGCGTTTTTCACTCAATAATGAATCATCTTAATGTTTTTTTCGGTTTCTACTGCGAGGCGAATGGAACCGCGAAGCACATACCGAACAAAATTAGACGAGAGAGGAGAGACGAGAGACGAGAGAAATGTTTTATCGCACGAAGTGCCATTATTATACTATCGTCTTTCGTCTGATAAACCACTTAGTCAGCGAAGAGCGGAGTGGAGAGGTAACGGTCGCCGCTATCCGGGAGGAGTGCGACAATCGTCTTGCCCTTGTTTTCCGGACGCTTTGCAAGTTCAATTGCGGCATGCAAAGCAGCGCCAGAAGAAATACCCACGAGAACGCCTTCAGCCTTGGCAATAGCCTTGCCGGCTGCGAATGCGTCTTCGTTCTTGACCGGGAGCACTTCGTCGTAAATCTTCGTGTTCAAGGTATCCGGAACAAAGCCTGCGCCAATGCCCTGGATCTTGTGGGCGCCTGCAGTACCCTTGGAAAGCACCGGAGAACTTGCCGGTTCAACAGCGACAACCTTCACGTTCGGATTCTTGGACTTGAGGTATTCACCCACGCCTGTCACCGTACCACCGGTACCGACACCGGCCACAAAAATATCGACCTTACCATCGGTGTCTTCCCAGATTTCGGGACCGGTGGTGGCCTTGTGGGCTGCCGGGTTTGCCGGGTTCACGAACTGACCCGGAATAAAGCTGTTCGGAATTTCCTTGGCAAGTTCGTCGGCCTTTTCGATAGCGCCCTTCATGCCCTTGGCGCCTTCGGTCAGCACGAGTTCTGCGCCGTAAGCCTTCATAATCTGGCGGCGTTCCACGCTCATGGTTTCGGGCATCACGATGATGATGCGGTAGCCACGTGCTGCAGCGACAGATGCAAGACCGATACCGGTGTTGCCCGAAGTCGGTTCGATAATCACGGCACCCTTCTTGAGCTTACCGCTCTTTTCTGCTTCGTCAATCATCGCCTTTGCAATACGATCCTTCACGGAACCGGCGGGGTTGAAGTATTCGAGCTTTCCAAGAATCTTGGCTCCGAGGCCTTCTTCGATATGGGTGAGTTCGAGAAGCGGGGTGTGACCAATGAGCTGGTCGGCGGAGGTATAGATTTTAGACATGTTTTTAATCCTTATCTTTGAATTGTTTTTCCTGTTAAAATTTACAAAGCTAACGTCAAAATGTCCTTGATTGCGGTTGCATCTAAAGGTACATAATGCCCGACATTGCCGTTTCTTACTGCTCTTGCGGCCATGGCGTCAAAATCCTTGTTGTCGATCTTGAGTTCTGCCAGGGTTGTTGCGAGGTGCAGCTTCTTGAAGAATTTTGCAAGTTCTTCAGACAAAATGTAAGCTCGTTCCGTTTCGTTGTAGTTGTAGGAATCGGCTCCGAAAACTCGGCTTGCCAGAAGCGCGAGCCTCCAAGGCTTTTTCTCGGCCATGTACTTGGTCCAAGCAACCGTCACCACCGCCATGCCTTCGCCGTGAGTGATGTTGTACTGCGCCGAAAGTTCATGCTCGATTCGGTGAGAACCCCAGTCCGCGCGGCGACCTGCGTCCAGGAATCCGCCGTGAGCCACACTGGCGAGCCACTGGATTTCGCCACGAGCGTTTACATCCTTCTGGTCTTTCAAGAGCTTGTCCGCATTCACGAGCAATGCACGAATCGCGCCTTCAATCAGGTAGTCCGTGGTGTCGGAATTCTTTTCGTCCGAGAAATAGCGTTCCAACAAGTGCGAAAGTACGTCAGCGATGCCCACGAAAGTCTGGTATGCCGGCAAGCCCACCGTGTATTTCGGGTTCATGATGGCGAACTTCGGAATGATTCGGTCATCTTCAAAACCGAGTTTCCATTCACCGCTAGAAAGAATTGCCGCATTGGATGTTTCGGAACCGCTCGAAGCGGTCGTTGCAATCACGCCAATGGGTAACACTTGCTTGGGCGAAACGCCTTTTTCAAAGAAGTCCCACACGTCTCCGTCGTACGGAATGCCAAGCGCCACAGCCTTCGCCGTGTCAATGGAGCTTCCGCCACCGACCGCGAGCACAAAGTCTACCTGGTTTTCCTTGCCCTGTTTCACGAGTTCGCGTACCAGGTCAATGGAAGGGTTCGGCACCACGTTCCCGTTTTCCGAAAAACGAATCCCGAGTTCAGCGACAGCTGCCTTGATCACATCGTAAATGCCCAGCGTCTTGATAAAGTCACCGCTGTAAACGAGTTGGAGTGACTTTACATTGTGTGCTGCCAAAAGTGATTTTAGCTTCTGTTCACTGTGCTCGCCAAAAATGATTTTTGCAGGATTATAATATTCGAAGTCAATCATTTAATACTCTCCGTTACTGTCTTAATGGCAGTTTATAAAAAAGAATCCAGTCCGACGAACGTTTCCTAATGGTGAAAACGCGCTCGGATCTGGAAACTCAATGCAAACAATTAAATTGCAGCAAAACCGTTTTCGAGGTCAGCGATAATATCTTCGTAATGTTCCGTACCGATAGACACGCGGATCGTTGCCGGGGTAATTTCGGCTGCGGCCAATTCTTCCGGAGAAAGTTCGGCGTGCGTGGTGGTGTACGGGTGAATCACGAGGCTCTTCACGTCGGCGACGTTTGCAAGCAGGCTGAAGATTTTCAGGTTGTCAATGAACTTGAAGGCTTCTTCCTGACCGCCCTTGATGTCGAAGGTGAAAATGGAACCGCCGCCATTCGGGAAGTACTTCTTGTAAAGTTCGTGGTCCGGATGGTTCGGGAGGCTCGGGTGGCTCACGCGGGTAACCTTCGGATGCTTGGTGAGGAATTCGATAACCTTCTTGGTATTTTCCACATGGCGATCCAAGCGGAGAGAAAGCGTTTCGACACCCTGCAACAGGAGGAATGCGTTGAACGGAGAAATTGCAGCGCCTTCGTCGCGGAGGAGAATCGTGCGAACGTAGATCACGTAAGCAGCGGCGCCCGTTGCGGTGAAAGGAATACCGTAGCTCGGGTTCACTTCGGTGAACTGCGGGAACTTGCCGGATGCAGCCCAATCGAACTTGCCGCCGTCCACGATGATACCGCCAAGAGTCGTGCCGTGGCCACCGATAAACTTAGTAGCGGAATGCACCACAATGTCGGCACCGTGTTCAAGCGGACGAATCAGATACGGAGTACCGAAGGTGTTGTCGATGACCAGAGGAATCTTGTTCTTGTGGGCGATTTCGGAAATGGCTTCGATATCCGGGATGTCGGAATGCGGGTTGCCGAGAGTTTCGATGAAGATGAGCTTCGTGTTGCTCTTGACAGCGGCTTCGACGCTCTTGAGGTCGTGAGTGTCAACGAAAGTAGATTCGATACCGAAGTCGCGGAGCGTATGCTGCACCAGGTTGAAAGTACCGCCGTAAACCGTGCGCTGGATAACCACGTGGTCTCCACTGCGGGCAAGAGCCGTGATGGCGTAAGTGATGGCAGCGGCACCAGAAGCAACCGCGAGAGCGGCAACGCCGCCTTCGAGGGCAGCGATACGTTCTTCGAGAACGCCCTGAGTCGTATTGGTGATGCGGCCATAGACGTTACCGGCGTCCTTCAGGGCGAAACGGTCAGCGGCATGCTGAGCGCTATGGAACACGTAGGAAGTGGTCTGGTAGATGGGAACTGCGCGAGAATCGGTTGTGGGATCTGCATGTTCCTGGCCAACGTGAACCTGGAGAGTTTCGAAATGGAGCTTGTTCTGTGTAGTCATTGTATAAATTCCTTTTTTGATTGTTGTCCGCGGTGGGACGATTAAATGGTTTGTTGTTTGTTGCCCCGGCTTTCTGCCGTAGGCTTGTCCGTTTATTTATGCTTGGACTCGCATTCGACAATCAGATTCACAACTCATAGACTATCCTTCCTTCGCGACGGTTTCGCATTTTTCTTTGCTGTCTTTCCGAACTCGGTTCGAAATCAGCGTTGTTCTTTTGACACGTCGTAAATTAGAACTTTATTCCCACCATTCCAATAGGAAAATGGCTGAGTATACGGGAAATCTGCTTACTTTTTTCTTACTAATAGTTTTAAACTATAACTAGTATTCAAAAAAATGCGGTTTAAACGCTATAAACCGCAATTCCAGTTCTTTCCGCCAGGAATTTTGCCCTTAGCCTTGGGGCTGTTGCGCAAAAACTGGTCTAGCTTGACTCCGTCCAGGTAATCCTTGATCATGGAGTGTAGTTCTTTCCATACTGGGAGCGTGATGCAGATGTCGGCGCGTTCGCAGGAGTTTTCCTTTTCGTCAAGGCAGGCGACGGGCGATACCGATGTCTCTACAACCGAAAGAATCTGCCATACGCTGCAGTTGGCAGGTTCGCAATTGAGCCTGTAACCGCCGGCCTTGCCGCGGGCGCCCGTAAGCAGTTTGCCGCGAACGAGCGAACCCAAAATACCTTCGAGGTATTTTTCAGAAATTTGCTGACGTTCGGCAAGTTCCTGTAACTTCACGTATTCGTCCTTGCTGTGCTGAGCAAGGTCAATCATGACGCGGAGTGCATAGCGGCCTTTGGTAGATATTCTCATAATGACTCAATTATAACAAATACTAGGCGCTTAGGCCACTGGCTCTAGAAAAAGTTTATATCAAGCGCAGTCTTTTTGCGTCCGGCGGGCTCAATGACGGCTGCCGAGAACTTGGCTGCTGCAAATAGGCGGTTCGTAATCTCGACGACTTCTTCTTCCGGCATGGACTTGATGGTCTTTTCGGATTCTTCCATGGTGCGGAATTCGCCCAGGTGCAACACCTGTTCGGCCATGCGGACGACGCGCTTTTCGGGACTGTCGGCGCCCAGGTACATAGCGCCCAAGATGTTTGTCTTGGTGCGTTCGAATTCGCCCTTGTTGAATCCGTGCTTCAAGAAACTGCGTGTCTCATTCAGCGAAAGATCGAGTGCTGTTTTCAGCTGGTGCGGCTCGGTAGCCAGGGATACGCCCCAGTCGGTGCAGTCGCGGTAAACGTCGGCGGTGGAATACACGGAGTAGGCGAGGCCTTTATCTTCGCGAATCTTCTGGAATAAGCGGCTGGCCATTCCGGCACCCATCGCTACATTGAATAGCGAAAGAGCGCATCGGGTTCGCTCGTCTACCAGGGAACGGTCAAAACTTAAGCCCCAGAAAAGGTTTGACTGGGCAATGTCTTGCTTCTGTACGACCTTTACGCTATCGTGGGCCTTGTAGATGTCGGTGGGGGTCGTGCTGTTAATTTTCTTTTGTGCAAATTTTTCTGCACAAAGTTCAACAAGCTCTTCGTGGTTGACTTTACCCGAGGCGCAAATCAGGAGCGGGATCTCGCTTACGACTTGCTCCTTGTACTTGAGCATTTGTTTGTGGGTGAGCGCCTTGACTTGCTTGATGTTTCCGGTAATGGAATGCGCGATGCCGCAACCCTTAAAGTGAATGGCGTTGAATACGTCGCCCACGATTTCTTCGGGAATGTCGTCGTAGCTGTGGATTTCTTCGATAATCACACGGCGTTCTTTTTCCATTTCCTTCTTGTCCATGCGCGGGTGCATGAGCATGTCTGCAATCACGTCGATGGCGAGCGGCAAGTGGCTGCGTTCGATTTGCGCATAAAAGCCTGTTTCTTGGCGAGTGGTGTAGGCTTCCAGGTTTCCACCCTTGTCTTCGATAGCGCGGGCGATTTCAAGGGCGCTGCGGTTTTCTGTCCCTTTGAATACCAAGTGCTCGTAAAAATGGCTCAGGCCAAATTCATCTTTAGATTCGTGTCGCGATCCGCGCGGCACCCAGACGCCAACTGCAACCGAGTAAGCGTGCGGCATGTAGTCTGTTAAAATAGTGATTCCGTTATCGAGGGTAGTCTTCTTAACTGTTTGCTTCATGATTTTTCTTGCTTGCGTAATCTCTATGTTGCTTCTTTACTTCTTCGCTCACGTTCATGCAACCTTGCAATTTATAATAAAAGTCTTCAAGCTGTTGCATAGTGTAAATGGTCTTGCGGCTTGTGATGCGCTTGAGTAGGGCGTCTTGCAATTCGCTACAGTGAACGATACTCCAGAATTCGTTGTCCTTGGGTACCTTGCGCAGTACGCAGCGGTCGCTGAATACCACGAACGAAATAAAGTGTGCTTGTTCATGGCGGATTTTGAGGAAATGTTCCAGAGCTAAAATATGTCCGATGTTTTGACGAATCGGGTTGTGGAACGTATGCTCGGTGCTTGCGTTCAAGTGCTGGTTCCATCGCTCGCTTTCAAGATCGCCTGCGATTTCGCCCGAAAGGTTCTTGCTTTCTAGAACGTAAATACCCGACTGGTGCAAAAGCAAGGCGTCGATTTCGGTGTAGCCTGCGCGGGCAGGAATGTAGAGGTTCCTCATCAAAACATAGCGGCGCTTATCGGTGTCGCACACGCGTGCGGTGAGTGCCATCATGGCTGCTTCGCCAAAAATGCCCCGCGGATCGTTTGCGATGCGTTCGTCGTTGAAATTAGGATCTGGCTTGAAAAAGTTTTCGCTTCGGGTGGGAGCGTGCGTAATACCGTAGCCGCCCAATTCATAGGGCTTGTCGAATTCCAGGGGATTGCTGCCGCTGAATCCCTGGCGTCTTTCCTGTTCGAAATCCCGGAAGGTCTTTCGACGTCCGTCGCTGTGGTACATTTTCCGGTTCTTTTTCGGCGCTTTTCCCTTGATTTTAAAGAAAATTAGGGCGAGTAGTAAGATGAGGCCGATGAGAGTCGAAAAAGTCATGCCGCAAGTATAGAAAAAAGCCTAAATTGCGGATTTGTCAGGATACAAAAAAAGCCGCTCTGGTGGGTTTGTCTCGTCTAGAGACCTGCGGCTCGCATCCTGCGACCTATTCGCTGGGCGACGCCGTTTGCCTTTTATCCACCAGAGGGGCTCATTCATTAATATACCACTTTTTTCTAAAAGTGGTAGAATTTTTTTTGAAAATCTTATTCCAAGTTGGAATAATCGGTGCTTATTTTGTATTAACCCTGCAGAAAGCTGTGGGGCTTGAAGCCGAGGCCTTTTACGAGTTCGAAGTCTTTGCAGCTGTTGACACCGGCGGTGGTGAGCATGTCGTCGGTGATGGCTGCATTCGCGCCGCTCTTGAAGGCTCGTTTGCCGTCATCGCCGAGAACGCCGCGGCCGCCCGCGAGGCGGATGAATGCCTTCGGGTTGATGAATCGGTAGATTGCCACGATGCGGCAGAATTCATCGTTCGTGAGTTTCGGGAGGTTCTCGTAAGGCGTACCCGGGATGGCGTTCAGCACGTTCACCGGCGTGGACTTGACACCGAGTTTGCGGAGGTCCAGGCACATGTCGATGCGGTCTTCCATGGTCTCGCCGAGGCCCATGATGCCGCCGCTGCAGATTTCAAGACCTGCGGCAAGGGCGTTTTGCAATGCGCCAATCTTGTCGTCGTAAGTATGCGTGGTGCAAACATCCGGGAAGTGCCTGCGGTAAGTTTCCAGGTTGTTGTGGAAGCGGGTGAGGCCTGCTTCTTTCAACTTGTCGAACTGTTCCCTGTTCAAGAGCCCTGCCGAAAGACAGACGGAAAGCTTGGTTTCTTTCTTGAGGCGGCGAATGGCTTCGGAAATCTGTTCTACGTCGCGGTTTGAAAGCGTGCGGCCCGAGGTCACGATGGAGTAACGCGGAATGCCCGCGGCTTCTTTCTTCTTGGCGTCTTCAACAATTTCGTCGGCGCTGAGGAGCTTGTATTCGGGTGCGCCGGTGTGGTAGTAGCTGCTCTGGGCGCAGTACTTGCAGTTTTCGGAGCAACGCCCGCTGCGTGCGTTCACGATGGAGCAAAAGTCAAAATCGTTGCCGTGAAATTTTTCGCGAATTTCGTTGGCTGCATCGCAGAGTTCCTGCAAGTCTTCGCTCAAAAGCTGGATTGCCTCTTCGCGGGTAATCTCGTAGCCGCCCAGCACCTTTTCTTTAAGGCCTTGAATAAAGGACATATTTACGCTCCTTTAAAAACGGGCGTAAATATAGAAAAGAAAGTGCTTATTTTTCCAAAGACTCGTAGAACGACTCGATTTTTCCGTAATAGCCAAGAGCATTCAATACTCTCATAATATTGCTCTGCATTTCGGAAGTCCAAAATACTTTGGGTGCGGCAATACCATAAACGACAATGTCCTTTCCGACAAGGTCTTTTTTCAATGCATCACCATCCATGATATCGCCATTGGAAAAGACATATTGCCCATTGTCGTCCTCAATCAAATAGCTAATGAGATCCGGTGCCATAACCAAGGGTTTAGCAGATTTCGAATCCCACAGGATAAGGCTTTCGTTTTGGAAAATGATTTTGTAGAGATGCTTGCAATCGCCTTTTATGGTGATAATCCCTTCGTCAAAACCGCCCGCAGTTAAAGTCGTTGCACTGACCAATTCCCCTTGGCATATTTTTTTTATGAAGGGTTCGGGGTAAATCGACTGACTCTTGAACAATTCTTCAATTTCGGAAAAATCCCCATTTTCCCCTTTCACTGACTGTATGGTGCTCCCTAGTTTCTGGCAGAACGTCAACGTTCCCGGCACAGATGCGTTGGAGTCCCTAAGCTCGGTTATGTCAGGAAAATACCACATGACTAATCCGGCTTTTTGGTCGAATTCGGCCATGTTAAGCACGGGCCTTGCAAGGGATTCCATTTTTGAGGCGGCGTCCGAACAATCATCCGTGTCATCGGAAATTTCAAGCGTTATCTGGTGGTTGTTTTCGCTGCAGAGAATGGTGGGGTTCACAGAGGCCCCCGCGTTCGTGCCGAAGGTAATAAGGTCCAAGGTGGGCACGGCTCGGCCGGCGCCATCTACATTCAGCACGGGTTTGCCCATTTTATGGGCGGTCAGGCAGGCCGTAACCATAGATACAGGGCCTATTTCGATGGGTATGATATAGTTTATGTCCTTAATTCCCTTGCATTTCTTGAATTTTTCAATACCTTCACATATGGCATCAGGGCATTTTACGGTGCCCACTTTCTGTGGAGCCCCCATATAAGCCACAACAACCCCGGATTCCCCTGTTTTGGCATCCTTCAAGTCGGTTATTTTGAGATTCCCAGTTATTTCGCCATTGCAATATTTATTTAGATAATCGAAGCTGGTTTTGAGCCCCCCGCCCCCGCCACTACCAAGAAAGCAGGCCCCCAAAGCAATTTTCTGCAGTTCATTCTGCAGTTCATTCGGCAAAATTTCAACACTACATTTAGTCATGGTCGACCTCCTTTAGTTTTTGTAGTTTTTTCAGGTAAACACGTTCATTGTGCGCCTCGGCTGTTTGAATCACGGTGTCGATAAAGGTCTCGAACTCGTTCCTGTTGCCGCTTTTGCGGTAGAATTCGCCGAGGATCAGACCGTATAGCGAATGCACTGCGGTCGGGGACGACTTGCTGGATTCCGTCAATATCCGGTAACCCTCCTTTATGACGTTTTCAGCATTTACTTCGTTGTCGCCTTTTTCGTAAAGGGCCGCGCCGTAGAACATTTTGCCGATTCCGAGATAGAAGCAGAAATTGTACTTTTCAGCGGTTTGCATCAGTTCCGTGGCCAGCCCATAGAGAGCATCCCAGTCTTCCTCGCCCCAGTTGTACCAGCAGAGCGCCTGCCCCGCCACGACCTGGTAAAATGCATTCTTGTTTTTGGCCTTGTCGCCCTGTATCTGGAGGTAGCGCAATTTCGCTTCTTCCTTTTTCCCTTGCAACTGCTCCGCCAGCATCAAGAACATGTTGGCAAACAGGCTGTCGAGATCCGAAGGGCTGTTGCCTGCACTGTCCATTGCAGCTTCGCTCAAAAACAACTCACCGTATTCACAAGTCTTCTCGAGATTCCCCAGCCAGAAATAGGTATTCGCCGCAGATATGAGCGAGTTCAGGCGCAACTTGCGGTTCCTGTACTTCTCTGCCATTTCAAGGTTCTTTTGCACTTGTTGCAGGCACCGGTCAAGTTCAAGTTTCATGAGGTAAATTGTCCATTTGCCGAAAAGCACGATGACGATGTCGATGTTTTCAAAGTCCTGTTTTTCTACACAAAGATTCCAGGCCTGGTCATAGAGCCATTCCACTTCCGGGTCGCCCCATCCTTTTAGGTCTCTGTAGCAGATACAGAGCCGGACTGTGAAATACAGGGTTTCACGTCTCGTTTCGCTACTTTGGGGCATGTCCTTCAGGAAGCCCAGGGCTTTTTTTACCAGCGTGGCGGCCTTGCCATAAGCGGAAAGGTGCATCATGTTGTCGACGGTTATCCTAATGTATTTTACCGCCTTGTCGTACTCCTCGGACATCTCGTAATGACGCGCGATGTCTCCTGCGGCTTCTTCAATGTTATTCTTGAAGTAGTCCTCGAGAATGCGCGCAATGTCACTATGGAGCATCATTCGCTGGGTTTGGCTCAGTTCCTGATAGAGATACTGCTGGAAGATGTAGCTCGAGAAATTGAATTTCGAGACAATTCCCTGGCTGCAACGGATACAGTCGTCCTCGGTTACCAGATGGTGCTGTTTTTGCAGGATTTTTGAAAGTGTCATGAGAATGCTGCGTTCAGGCATATCCATGGTCTTGGAAAGGACCTGCGCTATGAATGTGTAGCCCTGGACGCTTGCATACGAAAGAACCTCCACGAGAGAATCCTCCAGACGACCAATTCGTTCCTGGATGATACCTTCTATGCGGACAGGGTAGGAATCCCAATCAAGGTTCGCGTTGTTCGACCATACCCCGTCATTTTGGGAGACGACCATCCCCTTTTCAATCAACAGGTTCATGAGTTCGTTTATGAAAAGAGGGTTGCCATTGGTACGCTCGAAAAGTTTGTTGCGAAAATAACCGTCGAGAATGTTCCTTTTCGAATTCAACATCCTATCCATCAGTTCGCGACGATCCGCTTCGGAGACCTTGTCCAGGTCGATAAAGACATTGCCCAGGCTGATTTTCACCTCCGTAATCAGCTTGTTCAACGGGTGCTTTTCTCCGCCCACGATAATGTCGATGTCCGTACTTCGGTAGCTTCCGATTATCATCACAGGGCTGTTCTTGAGGCCAATCACGAGCTGGTAGAGCAGATTCACGGAGGACGGGTCTATCCATTGAAGATTGTCCACTATCAATACCAAACGGTATTTCGCGGCAATGGAGCGTACGGCATCGACGTATTGCACGACAATTTTTGATTCGTCTATGGAGCGCGCTGGCTCTTTGTTTTTTTCCTGGAAAAGGTTCTGGCCTATCGCAGAAATGATGGATGTCCCGGGAATGAAGTTCCCCAGCAGGTCGGGAGCATGCTCAAATACCGTCCTGGCGCAGAAACGGAAAACCTCCTTGAATTTTTCCTTCCCGGAATCCTTGGAGTCTTCTTCGTCGACGTCTTTCAGCAACTGCTTGAGCAGTTCCTTGAACGGCTGGTAGGGTATATTGTAATCGGACTGTACATTGCAGCTGCTTGAAACAATAAGCGTCTGGTCCGTAGTAGCTGAAATATCGTCGAGGAATTGGTTAATCAGGACTGTTTTCCCGGTTCCAGCTTCGCCTATGACGAATCTCAGTTGCTGCCGGCCGGACTGACGCATGGCCTGATACGCATCCATCAGTTTCTTTTTTTCTTTTTCACGTTGTACAAATTGCATAGGTTAACCCACAAACGAATATACATTCAAATTCCAAAATTGCAAATAAAATAATATTATGCAATAGACAATTTGTTGGTAAAAAGTCTACGACCGACGCGGCATGGCTTTCGAATGATTGTTGTACATTTGTGCGCTGTTGTGCGTTCATTGCTAATGTGATTTATTGTTTTTTATTTTATTTTGTACGTTATTGTGTGTACGTTGTTAGTATCTGCCCTTTGGACCTCAAGAAATTCATAATTAAATTTAAAGATTGTTGAAATTTTTGAGTGCCGTCGTTGATATAACGTTTTGTCATGAACTCAAAAAGAACCTTTTATGAAGCTTACAGCATAGAAAAAGCAATTGAAATGCACAATGTAATTGAATTCCTGCTCCTTGAACATTTTTCGTGTGGAAATATTGAAGAGATTTGTTATATTAAGAAGGTAAACGCTTGTTCCATAAAAAGGGGAAATTTATGCTCAAAAAGCTATTCCTGTCCGCCGCTATAGTGGCCTTGGTTTTTACCGCTTGCGATTCTGACAGTTCTACATCGCCAAAAAACGATGAACAACCTAAGGACAATGTCTCGGAACAGTCCGGATCAATAAATGGTGATGGTGCTGATAATACTGTTGTGCAAACAAATCCTGTTTCTGCGAATACATCTACCGAAGTTCCTTGTTCAGTAGAAAAACTTTCCGCTAATTCCTTTGTCATAAAAATGAAAGAGGATGGTGCGAAGACAACGATTACGACTACAATTGCAGGTGGACAATCGGAAAATGATTACGTAATTGAATTCAATGAATCTGTGTCGATGACAATAATCCAGTCGCTGTGTGAATCGAATAAGCAAGAGGCTCTTACGAAGAATGCGACCGTAACATGCGAAGGCCGAACCATGAAGATTCACGAAGTCGCTGATGCCGATATTGGCTTTAACGGCGCTTTGGAATCTGCTAAAGAAGTCTGTAAAACGATGAATGCGCACTTGTCGGAAAATAGTGATGTAAATCTTCCGGAGGAACCTGGTCCAAATGAAACGCCTGTGATTGATGACCCGAACCCGAATGCTTTTTCAACTTCTGGCAAAGCCACTTGCAAGATTACAGAACAAACGACAACGACTTTAAAGATGGTTATGGCTCAGCCGGATTCGGGGTCGATTACAACTTTATATGAGTATAAAACGGATTCTCTTGTGACTCTCGTCCAGTTTGATTTCTTGCCGGCCATGCCTCAGGATTCTATTAATGCATTCTGTGCAGAAGAAAAGATCGGAGCTCGCGAAGTGGAGGAAGAGGGTGCGGTTGTGAATGTGACTTGTGGTGACAATACGATTACAGAACGTATAGCCGCGCCGAGCTCGTTTAACCCGCTCTCCTTCATTGCTCCGGAGATGACTGAATACTGCGAAGAAATTCAGCGGACGGGAATAATCCCTGATGATGAAGACGATATCTAAAATACTTTAGCAGAAAATAAGAAAAGCCCGGCAGCGCCGAGCTTAAACTTGATTCTGAATATCCTTTTTCAAGGAAACTATGAAACAGATTTTGTCTTAGAGGCTCGCGACGCCGTATAACGAAGCCTATAAGGCAAAATTAAGCGAAAGGCTCCATGACCTGCCACAAAACAGCCTTATGCGCATGCAGGCGGTTTTCGGCTTCTTCAAAGCTCATGTTCACGTCGAGGTTGTCCATCACGGAGTCCGTGATTTCTTCGCCGCGGTGAGCCGGCAGGCAGTGGCTGACCTTGCAGTGGGCCGGAGCAAGCTTCAGGAGTTCGTCGTTAATCTGGAACGGCAAGAAGTGAGACTGCTTTGTAGCCTTTTCGCCTTCCTGACCCATAGAAACCCACACGTCGCTATAGAGAATGTCGGCGTCCTTGACGGCTTCCTTCGGGTCGTGGAATACGCGGTACTGGCAACCGTGCTTCTTCAGGCCTTCCTGAGCTTCTTCGATCACCTTAGCGGGCTGTTCGAAACCCTTCGGGCAGGCGAGCGTGAAGTTCATGCCCACCTTGGAGGCTAGGGCGAGGAAGGAGTTTGCAACGTTGTTGCCGTCACCGATGAAGGCGACGGTCTTCGGCTTGCCACCCTCGTTCTTGAAGCCGCCGAGGTTTTCCTTAATCATCTGGGCGAAGGCGATTGCCTGGCACGGGTGATAGTCGTCGGTCAATGCGTTCACGACCGGCACGCTACCATATTCAGCGAGCTGTTCTACGAGATCCTGCTTGAAGCAGCGGACCACGATAGCGTTTACCCAGCGGCTGAGGCAACGGGCGACGTCCTTGACGCTTTCGCGCTTGCCAAGGCCAATGGAATCGGGAGCGAGCAATACGGCGTGACCGCCGAGCTGATTCATGCCCACCTGGAAGGTGGTGATAGTTCGCAGCGAGGGCTTTTCGAAGAACATGGCGATGTTCTGACCGTGCAGACGGTCGGACACCTTGCCGGCGTGAACCTCTGCCTTCAGGCGAGAGGCAATTTCGATAGTTTCCAGGATTTTTTCTTCGCTCCAGTCCATGAGGCGGAGGAAGTGCTTGTTGCGATCAATCATTTTTGATTCCTTTGGGCAAGCCCGTAAAATAAAAAAATTAAAAAACGGAGCTTTTACACTCCGTCTTTAACAGGAAATCACAATAGAATGCTAACGGATATTAGCGAAGTTTCTTTTTGTGACGGTCACGACGACGGCGCTTCTTACGCTTGTGAGTCGCAATCTTCCTGCGCTTTCTT
>JAFXLS010000171.1 GCA_017530965.1 Fibrobacter sp. | reverse complement strand
GTGTTCTAGCTTAGAATGTCATCCCGGCCCCCGAGCCGGGATCTATTGGTAGATCTTGAACTGAAAATTTGTATCTTGGTAAGTGTGTGGAAGAAAATCAGAATTCAAGGGCTTTATTGCGTTGGAATTCAGTGAACTTCTGGAAGTGGGCGTCTTGGCGTGTCTTGCGCCGTTTCCTGCTTTGGCACGAGTTTTGCTAGATAGGGGGAGTTCCCCACCGCTTCGTCAATCCTTTAGGCATCGCACGTTCAGGTAGTTGTCCGATGTCATGGACGTTGCCGGGTAACCGACATTGAGTCCGTCAAAAACGAGCGTCCCGAATTCGCTTTCCGTGTCCGTCCATAGGTAGGCCGCCACTCCCATTGACACGAATTTCAGGGTGTTCCCGATGATGCTGTAGCGTCCTGCCGGGTAAAGGCTGAATCCGTAAAGATCGCTTCCGTTTCCACTTTCCCAGCCTTCGGTCGTCCTGAGAGCAGTCATGTCCTTCCCGGTGTTATTCTCCAGGTCTACAAAGTCCTGGGCGGACGGCAGCCGCCAACCCTCCGGGCAGGCCGTCTTGGCGTCGTCGGGAGAATACATCCTGCCGTATTTTTCGCAGTTCTCGTCGTCGTTTTCGTAGCAGTAACTCGTGAAATCCCCCTTGTATTTCAGGTTCTCGGCCAGCCAGGTCTGCGAACCTATCGTCGTGGTGGCGTAAGTCCGCCCGTCGCGCTCGTCCGTGAAGGTCCCGGCGACAACCTGAGCAGGGTCCACGGCGCCCCCTGAATTTTCCGTCGCCGCGCCCTTTATGCAGCGGAGCGATTCGAATGCGTATGACGAAGCCAATTCGACATTCGAGCTGGTATCGCCGAAAAGGAGTCTCCAATGCTGCGGGATTCCCATGTTCGTCGAAGCCATGATAAAGAAGGCCCCGTAGCCGTAATACTTTTCCTGCCTTTCCGTTTCGGGCGGCAGAACGGAATAACCCGGGAACAGTGCCGTAAACCCGTAATCGTCCGTTCCCATGAACTCTTCTGCCGCCGCCTTTTTCCCGGCGACGTCGCGCCCGCCCATTTCTTCTTCGAGAGTTTCGAAGTCGTCAAGGTTCGGTACACGCCAGCCCTCTGGGCATATCCCCTGGACATTGCGCCCGATATCGCAGGGCTCTTCGGTGCAGCCTACCGCCGCGGCCCAGGTGTAGAGCCGTCCGTATTTTTCGCAGTTGGCGGGATTTCCTTCCGGGCAGTAACTGAGGGAATCCATGGTTTCCGAAGAAGCCCGATAGGCGTAGTTCAGGTTCTCCGCCATCCACACCTGTTCGCCGATTTTTACCGTCCTGTACACTTGACCGTCCCGCTTGTCCACAAGGAGCGTGGAATCGGCTTCAGCGTCTTCTCCCGGGGCGTAGAACTCGGCAATGCAGATATCCTTCATTCTCTTGGCCGTAGCCTGCAAGTATTCATCGGCGGCAACTTTCGGCGTGAACTTCATGACGCATGTCAAGTGAAGCACGCTGCAACGGTCCAGTTTGAAATAGTCCGTAACATCGCCCCCGTTTTCGGCACAGTAGTCTGCGAAGGCCGTAGAATCCGCCCGGCAACTTGCTGTGGCGCTGTCGCCGTAAGAATTGTCCAGGTGATCCTCCACTACAGCGTTCAGCGAATCCCGATTCAAAAATTCCGTATAGATGTTCTTCTTGTAGGTGCGAGTCAAGTTCATGCGGACGCCGTTCTGTTCGGCATACAGCTCCACGGTGCAGGCTTCGCCGACGGTTTCGCTAGCATGCTCGTAGTAGGGCTTGGCGGCTGTGGTAAAATCGACATCGAACCACGACAAGCCCCGTTCCTTGTCCTTGACTTCCACGAGCCTCAGGGCGACCTTGGGTTCCCATGTCATGAGCCTTGCGTAGGCGGCGCTGTCCAGGCTGGCGTTCTGCTCTTCGGTGTAGCCGTTGGCGATTTCCTTTTCCGAATCGCTGCAGGCGGTGCAGAACAGGAACGCAAGGCAGGGGATGGATAGAATGTTCGGGGAAAATCTCATTTTTTAATCTCTTTGGTCAGCGGGAACAACTGCAGGTTCACCCTGTAAACCCTGTCGCAGTCCTCTGCGGCAGAAACGATTGCGGCTATCTTCTTGCGGCAGAGATCCAGTTCGCTTACGATCTGCGCGTATGCCGCCCGGTTTAGGGCGACCGTCATTCCCGAAAAGTTGCGCTCCGTTACGGGGAATGCCTCGACGGCCTTCTCCGCAAGCCTTGCCATCTGCCTGTGCATACCGCGGATGGCCCGCGGAATCTTTTCGGACGAGCCAAGGATTGCCTTGTCGGATTGGATATACCTGTTGCGCCGCTCCTTCAGAAACCCCGCCTGGACCAGGAAATCCAGGGATTTCTTCACGTTCTCGGGAGTCACGCTCTCGTGGAGCATATTCGCGATTTTTGACGGCGTGGCATTGGCAATCCTAGGGGCAAGTTCCCGGAGCACCGGGTTCCACCAGTTCTTGAAGTATTCGTAGCCGTCGCCCCCTACGACCCTGATCCTGTCGTCCTTTGCCAGGGAGTGCATCTGTTCAAGGGCGGCCTGCCTTTTCTTTTCTACGGGGGAATTGCAGTAGGTGACCAGCGCCAAGAAGTAGGATGTCTGGATCTTGGAAAGGCCCATGACTTTTGACAGGCGGGCGGCGCCGACGCAGCTCAATTTCGACTTCCCATCGCAAACGAGTTTCAAGAACTTTGTGCTGGCGTATCCGGCCATCTTGTTGAAGCCGCGCCACGACAGGCCCGTCATCAACTTGCGCTCTTCGTAAAAATCCCTGATGTAGGTTCGGTAGTTGTCGTAGTCGGAAATCGGTTTCATCGTTCTTTAAATTTACCTTATTGTTCCTGGGTTTGCAATTTCTTGAACCGGAAAGGCCCCTGGATTGCCGTTCCTGTCATGGGAATCTGGAAGAATCTCCTATATGTCTCAACTTGAGTCATATAGAAAATTTCTGATGGAAAATCTTGAAAAAAGTTGTTTTTATGTGCGCTGAAGGCTTGCGGTGCAGGGGGGTGCTTTGTTATTTTTAGGGGGTAAAGATTTTCAAAAGGTTTCCCTATGAAAAACACATTCGCGAAAATGTTTACGGTTTGCACCCTTGCGGGGGTGCTTGGTGCTGCGTTTATCGGCTGCGGGGACGACGGGTCGTCTTCGCCGAGCGCGAAAGGACTCCCTGCCGAAGTGACGGACAAGGCGGAACTCGAAACATACGAGTGCAGCATGGATGTCATCGGCGAGAAGGTCTATGTGACCGAACTCGAAGAGAACTACGAATGCGACGGCGAGAAGTGGTTCAAGTCCTACGACCAGACAAAGCCGAGTTCTACAAAGTCGTCGAGCAGCACGAGGGCAGATGGTAAGGGCGACGAAGGCGGTGACGAAAATTCCCCTGATAGCGAGAAGGGTAGTTCTTCAAGCGTCGCTCCGAGCGATGTCGAAGGGTCTAGCAGTTCTGCAGAAGTAGATGACGGGCTGGGGTTTGAAGTTAAGGAAACCTGCACCGAAGTGGGCGCTTGCGACGCCATGGTCAAGGCCGATATCAGCACTTGGCACTTTGTGCGCAAGGATGCTTTTGGCGACGATGCCGAATATACCTACGCTGCGGACGGCAAGGACCTCATCATAACAATCAAGAACGCCGATGGTTCCAAGAACAGCAAGACTTACTCCATGTACAACATGGAATCTGAGGTTGGCATGGAAATGGCCTTCAACGCCGCAAAAGCTACCTGTGAAGACGGCGGCGGAAACGATGTTGTTACAAAGACCTGCGTGCAGGATACGGTGTACTCGTCGGTTGGCATAAAGTATGGTTCATTACTTGACGAACGTGACGGTCATACTTACAAGACGGTTAAAATTGGCGACCAGACTTGGATGGCAGAGAACATGAAATTCAAATGTGAAGGCCGTTTCTGGGTTGCTGACAGTGAATATTTCTACACATGGACTTCGGCTCTGAATGACGAAAAACTCTTTGATGAAGACAATCTCCCCCGTATTGTACGAGGTATATGCCCCGAAGGTTGGCATGTTCCTAGTCCAGCCGATTTTGAATCTTTGCTTGTTTATGTGGGAGGGGAAGACTCAGCAGGAATCAACCTAAAGAGTGTTGATGATGGAGGTTCTGACATTTATGGATTCTCGGCAAAACTTATCGGCTATTACAGTACCTGGTATCGTAAAATACAAGATGCGGGAGATCAAGTGAATTTCTGGGCTGCAGATAGCAACAACGCGCGTGAGGGATACGCAATCGCTCTAAAAATAGGAACAAGTTTTGGGAAAAGTGTCGGAAGGATTGGAGATAGTGCAAGTGATTATGGATCCCCGGTCCGTTGTCTAAAAGATTAGACGGTAGAACGTTTGGCGTGACGCTCGATCCGGGTTTCAAGCGGCTGCTGAAAAACGAAGTCGCGATGGTAAGTTTCTTGAACGCCATCCTGCACTCGGACGATGAAATCAAGAAGAAGTATCCGTCAAATGACCCGAAGGACATTGCCGAGCGCGAAAAGCGTTGCTACGAAATTCCATTCGTGTTCGCAGTCTGGATTTGTAATTTCCCGATCAATTCGGATAAAAATTACCGCGATGCCTGGCGCATCTACAGTGAAAATTCGATTGCAAAGAATGCCCCGCATCCGGTAACCGAAAAAATTAAGTATATTATTATCGATCTGGTCAACTTCACGAAGACGGCAGACGAACTTGAAACTGTTGAGGCGCAAGTGGCTTGCGCTATCCATTACTTTGTTATTTTAATAATCCTTCACGCAACGAACGTAGAGCCCATGAGTAGAACTGCCCATCTCTAAATCAAAATTTTTCCATATCCAGCTATATTCATAGTATAAATTATAGAGCTTATCAACGTATGTCGTATCCAAGGTGAAATTTTCAGCCTTAACAGAATCGGTGTAAACAGTATCAATTACCATTCTTACCTCCAAAGAGTCTTCGCTTGTCCAAAACTCGGTTTCATTGAAGGGACTCTTTTCCACTTTCCCCAAAAACTTCCTAGTCGGCAACATGGTAAAACCGGTCGTATTCGTAGGCTTTACCTCAGAAGGATCCCAATAGGAATTTGTTGCCATGAGGTTTCCCATATTATCTGCGACCGTGAACAAATCTTGCCATTCAGCCACCGACGGCACATGCCAGCCACTAGGGCAGATTGAATCTCTCTGGCTGCCATAATAAACACTTCCTATTGAATAATACTCAATTGTATCCTGACGGTCACGCAGATATTTTCCTGGTGCATATCTCAAATTTTCTGCCATCCAGGTATAATTGCCGATTTTTAGATATCCGTAAACATTGCTGTCGCGCTCATCTGTAAAATAGCTGTATTCAAGATCGCCGTTGAAATGATTTTTTGCACCGTTCAAGTCATGGACCAATTGAGTTTGCGCTATTTTTATGGAATCAAGACGGTTTTGGCGAACACTTTGAAACTTTTTCATGGCATCGGCGGAATCCGCCCTGGAACCCAAAAGACAGCGAACATACATTTCAAAAGACTTTCCTGAAAAATTGGGTTCAAATGGCTTACGGTCGCCTAGATCGATGGAATAGCAGACTGCCATTCGGGAATTGGATTCGTACTTGTATCCGTACTCCGTATCGATGCGAACACCATAATCCGTAGATGTACTGGTCCAATAAGTGTTGGAGCCACCCCAACCATGTTCAGCCAAGCCACAGAATGTAGTGGAATCGCATTTAGAGGTTACCAACGTCTTAAGCTCGTCAAACTCAGCCATGGTCGGCAAATGCCAGCCCGGAGGACATATTCCATCGTTATACAAGCTATCATCATAGTAGGCAAAATTCATTGCCACTTCATAGGAATACTTGCGTCCAGACTCACCATCAGAAGACTGCTCAACATTGTTTGTTGCCATCTTCGGATTCCACAGCGTGTCGTAGAAAGCTAGATTTTCGGCCATCCATACTTGAGTACCGACCCGAGCAATTTTATAGGTTGTTCCATCACGCGGGTCAACCATGGAGCTCATTTTGACGACGCCATCTTTTGTTCCTGAATTCTCAAAAGAATTTTTGTCGCCGGAGCCAGTCTCGTCTTCACTACCGGAATTGGTACCGCTGTCGCCGCAGGCAATTAGCGTCAAAGCAAAGCCAAGAGCCATAGTTATCGGGAACAAGTTTTTTTTCATTATGCCTCCAAATTTATCTAGCACAATAGTACACCTAATATAACTAACGGAAAATGTTCAACCAGGCTTTGCAGAGCCGTAAAGTGAGTTTTGCAAGCCCATTTGTCAAAAACATCAGCTATGGCAATAGCAGAAAGAAGAATCAGTTTTTTTTCATATTTTGCTTCTAGAGAATTATGATGTGGAGGAATATAGTTTGAACAAATAAATTGTGCAAGACATTTTGTTGGGCTGTTTCTTGTAAAATTTCATGAATTGACTATGAAAACCGCCTATATGTAACAGAGTGTTACATATAGAAAATTCGGCTAAAAATGCGTGGAAAATGAGGGGCGTTTGAGGGAAAGCGGTTGCTGCGGGCGGTCGGGAGTCGCTTGGTTCTTTTCTACTATTTAGTTGTAAAAGTATGAGGAAATTTTTATGAAGTTTGGTTTGTTGAATGTTTTGGCGCTTGTAAGCGTTATTCCCCTTGCCGTTGCGCTCAACGCCTGCAGCGATGATAGTTCCACATCTAGCCCGGCGACAAAGTTGCCGACCGAGGTCAAGGACCTGAAGGAACTTGAAGAGCACAAGTGCGATATGAGCGTCATCGGCGAAAAAGTGTTCGTGGAAAGCGAAGACCTTCTGTATGAGTGTGATGGTGATGCGTGGTTCAAGTCCTACGACCAGACAAAGCCGAGTTCGACAGAGTCGTCAAGCAGCAAAAAGACCGACGGCTCCAGCGACTCCAAGACTTTCGAGAAGGAAGGTTCTTCGGGCAACGACAAGGGCGAGGCGAAATCAAGCAGTTCCGCAAAGTCCAGCAGTTCGCGGCCGACCGAAATCCTTGAACCCGAAATCACCGTGAACGAGACCTGCACCGAGGTGGGAGTCTGTGACGCCATGGTCAAGACCGACATCAGCACGTGGCACTTTGTGCGCAAGGATGGCTTTGACAGGGACATGGAATACATCTATTTCGTGGAAGGCACGCAGCTTATGGTCAAGACGATCGATTACAAGGGGGTCGAAGACATCGACACGCTGAAAGTCTATAGCGACATGACC
>JAFXLS010000170.1 GCA_017530965.1 Fibrobacter sp. | reverse complement strand
TTTTGCGCATATTTCTCAATTTGGGCGGCTATGAAATTTGGGGCATTTATTTCAATTACTTTACTCACTTTGGCAACCTCCATCTACGCCGAAGACGACATCACGAATTTCGACGATATTTTTGCCGAGGAATCAGCAACAAGCGAAAGCACCCCAGCAAGTGCGCCGGAAAAGAAGTCTGACGTGACCCTACTTGACGAAATGGGTATCGAAGGTGAAGGAATCAACGAAGCCGCTCCGGTCGACAAGAAAACCAAGGCCGAATCGGTCAAGGTGATGGATGCTACGGAACTGCAAGGCTCCAGCGCCACCATCGCAGACGCCACGAATCGTTCTTCGGGCGTGAAAATCCGCCAATCGGGCGGTATGGGTAGCGAAAGTAAAATCAACATCCGCGGCATGGAAGGCAAGAACGTGAAGGTGCTTGTCGATGGTGTTCCCGTCGATAACGGCAACGGGAATTTCTCCGTCAACGATATTCCCATCGACAAGATTGACCGCATCGAAATCTACAAGAGCTATGTGCCCGAACGCTTCGCGACCGACGGCATGGGCGGTGTCATCAACATCGTGACGCATGACTTGCCCAAGAGTTCCATAACGGGCTCTTACAGTTTCGGGAGTTTCAACACGCATAAGGCCTCGCTCGACGCAAAATACGTGTGGGTAACTGATTCGGCCAAGAGCCGCGCTATCTCCACCGGAATTTCGGCCTATTACAACTACTCCGACAACGATTACGAATTCACCACGCCCTACATGGACACGGTTGTAGCGCGAGATCACGACCGTTATTACAGTTACAACGTATTGCCTTTTGTCTCCTTCGAGAAATACTTCTTTGACAAGGCGACTTTGGGCGTGATTTACAATGCGATGGATAAGGAAATCCAGTCGAACGCTCACCGCATTGAAGAGGCGACTGCAAATGCGCAATCGTACGGCGTGAACCTTTCCCTTGAAAAAGCAAATTTGTTTGTGAAGGGGCTTTCGGCTGCGCTTTCGTTCAGCTACGCCTTCGGCAAAGAGGCTGTCATCGATACGAGCCATACTTATTACTACGGCTGGGACAAGGAGAATGTTCGCGAAGCGAATACCGCCTTTGGTGAAATTTCTATGGGAGGGGCATCGCACATTGAACGCGAAAACCAGACGATTGTCGCACCCTGGAATTTTGACTACGCGTTCACGCAAAACCACATTCTCACCTGGAGCGGCCTTTACCGCTATGAATCGCAAGATCCGGAAGACAAACGCGCCGCTAAAGGCCAAGCGCTTAACAGCGCCGGATTCCCCGGGCACAGCCATTCCGTTGTAACGGGGCTTTCTCTCGAAAACAACTTCTGGAATGAACGAATCCAGAATGTGGCGGGTGTCAAGGGTTATTACTACTCCATCAAGGCTGACGACGACGGCGAAAAGCGTATACAACAGCTGACAGATGACTATGCCGAAAACAAGGATTTCGGTTATAGCGAAAATTTACGCATTAAAATGATTGACGATTTATCGGTTGTCGAACAGTTTGCTGTCAAGGGCGGTTATCAGCACAGCTTGCGATTCCCGACCCGCGAAGAAATCTTTGGCGACGGAATGTATGTGCAGTGTTCACCGAACTTAAAACCCGAAAAGTCCGACAACTTTACCGCAGGCGCTGAACTGGATATGCGGCAGATTCCGCTGCTCTTGAAATTGCATTTGGAATTCAACTGGTTCTACATGCTCATGGAAGACCGCATTTATTGGAACAACTACGCATCGGTTCCGCGCCCGTACTACAACAGTGTCGGCACCAAAACGACTGGCTTTGAAATCGACGTCGCAGTCGATGTGAACGAATACATTTCCCTCACCTATAATCTCACCAGGCAAGAAGCCGAAAGCCGCGAAGCGGATTTGGCCTACGGAATCGCCAAGGGGCTGACCGTTCCGAATATTCCTACGCTCTACATGAACTTCGGCGCAGAATTCCATGTGGGCGACCTGATTTACCGAGATGACTTTTTCAAGCTCTACTGGCTTGCCAACTACACCGATGAATATTACTACTCCTGGAAGGTCTCCAAAAGGCAAGACCGCACTATTCCCAGTTCGTTTACTCAAGATTTAGGCGTGGAATACTCCATTCTCGCCAACACTCTTTCCTGGAATTTCGAAGTCCGCAACTTCATGGATGTCCGGGTGTATGACAAGTACGGCGAATCCAAGCCCGGTCGCGCCTTTGCGACCAAGGTAAAATTCTCTCTATAAAGAAAAGGTATTACAAGTAACATCAATCAAAAAGGAAAACAAATGAACCTCTTTAAAAAAACAAACTCTCGCGACGTCATTGCGAGCGCAGCGAAGCAATCTCTTGTTGCTTTAACTTTGGCCGGGATGCTTGCCGCTTGCGGCGATGACTCCAGCTCCAGTTCCGCTAATGACAACGGCTCTTCTTCAGGGGACAAGTACCTGCTCTCCTTTATGATGGACGCCTCTCAATTTGTCGGGACAGCCTCTCTTTCCGATGATCAGGCCAAGGTTGTCGAAGACTTTATCGAAGCCCCGAACGCAGGTGGCGTCGCTTACTTCAACGGCTCCGTTTACGTGCTCGCCACTGACGACGCCATGAACAGCACCCTTTCGCGCTACGAATTGGACAAGGACGGCAATATGCCCGAGAAGGCCTCTGCCACGGCCAAGTTCCAGGGCACTCGCGCCATCATGATGAAGTTCGTTGACGAAAACAAGATGTATGTGGAACAGGCCATGGGCGATGCCATTACCGCACTTGACCCCGCGACGCTCAAGACCACGGCTACCATCGATCTTTCCGAGTATATTGACGAAGAAAGCGGTGCCTTGACATCGGTTCCGGGCTCCGCCGTAATTCGCGACGGCAAGATGTTCCTGACCTTGAGCCAGTTCGTTGACTTCAACAATTTCATCGCGGGCCCGCGCGCCTCCGTGGTGATTATCGACGTGAAGACAGACAAAGTCGAAAAGGCCATTTTTAGCGACAAGGTCGCAGCCGTTGGCGGCATGGACGACATGAACAACACCATGTCCTTTGTCGATGAAAAGGGCGATATCTACTTCTATTCCAATGCCTCTTACTGCTACGTTGAAGGTTACAAGGAAGGCTGGATCCGCATCAAGAAGGGTAAAACCGACTTTGACAAGGACTGGGTTTTCCGCATGCACGATGCCAAATACGATGGCAAGAAAACGAACGAAAACAACCTGATGGTGGGCGGCACCTACATGGGTAACGGCAAGTTCATGGGATTCTTCGGCAGCTTTGCCGACCCGAGCAACTTCAACAATTACGAATGGCAGTTTGTGGTTGTCGATGTTTACAAGAAGACTGTCGAAAAAGTGGACCTTTCTCCGACCATCCCGTGGTTTGCCCCGTCTATTCACCTGGATTCCGACGGCAAGAGCGTGCTCCTGGGCCATGCCGACAAGAAGGGCGGCGCTATCTACCGCTACGACATCGCTAGCGGCAAGGTCTCCAAGGAAATGGACGTGACCACCGGAACGGCTTATTACATCGTCCCGATTGCAGACTAACTTAGAGTGCTCCTCCTGGAACAAGGCAGTCATCCTGATTATTCAGGGTGGCTGTTTTTTCAAGGTGACTTTTTACAAAGAATATTCTTCTACAATACGGCCATGATCCATACGGATTACATGGTGGCAACAATTCAAGACAAGTTCAGGATCATGAGTAATCACGAACAGAGTCTTGCCTCGGTTTGCAAGAGCCTTTAAAGTGGCAGAAACTGCAAGCATTTGGCGGTAATCAAGGCCGCTAGTAGGTTCATCGAATACAATCAGATTGCGATTCGAGCTGACACCGCTGGCGATAGCGACTCGCTGCTTTTGACCGCCTGAAAGAGCCATCGGGTGCTTTTCGGCATAGTTTTTTAGATTGAGGCTTTCGAGAATTTCAAATGCGGCGGTTTCATCTTTCGGATGCATACCCAGCAAAACTTCGTCCAGCACACTTTCGGTAAAAAGCTGGTGATTCACATCCTGCATAATCAAGTAGGTACCCAGCTTGCGGGCTGCGCGTTTTTGGCTCCAGGAGCCGCGAAGGCCGCACACCAATTGCGCGAGAGTCGATTTTCCGGCACCATTATGGCCAAGAAGGGCGGTAATTTTACCCTTGGGGAGCGAAAGCTCGGGAATATCGAGAATCGGGAACTTTTTTTGATAGGAAAATTTTAAATTACGGAAGGTAATGGATTCGCCTTGCGATTCAGAAGCCGTGGCTCGTGCACCGCCCAACTGCACCAACTTTATGCTGCGGAGACCGAGACTGGCCGCATATTCAGGACCTTTTGCTTCCAGTTCCGCCGGAGTCCATTCACATTCAACGCGTCCATCCTTCACATAAACAATGCGGTCAGCAACATCCCGCAGATAATGCAGGCGATGTTCCACCACCACAACCGTCTTGCCGCGAGATTTCCACAATTTGATGATTTCGGCAAGGTCATCAACTGTTTTCAAGTCAAGATTCGCGGAAGGTTCGTCGAGTACAAAAATATCGGGATCCGTTGCGTTCACCGAAGCGCATGCAATCTTTTGCTTTTCGCCACCCGAAAGGTGGAATATGTTACGTCCCAGTAACGATTCCAGATGGAAATCCTTGACCGTTTTATCAATGCGACGGCGAATTTCTTCCGGTTCTACGCCCAAATTTTCGCAGCCAAACGCGATCTCGCTATCCGTATCCACATTAAAGAATTGCGAACGAGGATTCTGAAAAACCGAACCTACATACTTTGATATTTCGGCGAGCGTCATGTCGGCTGTATTCTTGTCGCCCAAGAGCACATCTCCAGCCATGGTACCCGACTGGTACAGCGGAATAAGTCCGTTAATCAGCTTGGAAATCGTAGTCTTTCCGGAGCCCGACTCCCCCGCCAACACAACGCACTCCCCCGATTCAATTTGAAGGTTGATGTCCTTGATAATAGCATCGTCAATGCTATCAGTGTATGAGAAGGAGACGTTTTTGAAAGAGATTTTCATAAGCAGGAAAGGAGATTCCCGATCTAGCCGGGAATGACAATTAAGAGACTGGCCGCAAAAGGAATAAGACTACAACTGCAATACAATAAGCAAACACAACAAGGTCTTGCACATGGAAGCCTATCGGCACAATGCAGGTACGCTTGGCTTCAGGAGTAAGGGCGCGTGTCAACGCCGCAACCGAAAGTTCATCGCCGATTTTTGTAATAGAAACAAGAAGCGGAATGAGCCTATATTCCAGAATAGCGAACGGATTTTTGAGCGTCTGCAAACTAAACAGGCGTATTCCGCGCATTTTCATCGCATTGCCAATGGCACGCGACTCATCGAATACCGTCGGGAAGAAGCGAATCATCACCGTCAAGGGAATGGTCACCTTGTTGGGAACATGCATCCGCGACATTCCGGCCATGAATTCGTTCGCCTTGGTCGTCTGCATAACATAGTAAAGCACAATGGTAATGGGCATCATGCGGGAAACAATCATCATCGTCGAAACGGCTAACGTTCCCACCCTTCCAACATCCATCGTCTTCAAATGTTCAAAGCCAAGTACCGCAGCCAGATACAACGAAAAAAATGCAAGGACAAATTTCCACTTCTTTTCGAACAAAAGCAAAATCGCGGGAACGGCAAACATCAAAACGCTGTAGACAGGCGGCGCTGAAAGGATTACACTGTTCACCACGATGGCTAAAAACAATTTTGTCCGCGGATCAAGCTTCACTTGGCAAGTCCAATACGTTCAAAGTGCTTTTTCATGACACGACGGGCAATAAATCCGCCCACGACCGCGCCCAAGATGCCGAAAGCATAGATTGCTACCAACGGCCACGGGCTTTGAGAAAGCTCCGCAAGTTTTGCCACATAGCCCGCATCACACATAGTGCGCGTATATTCCAGGTATTCCTCGGTAGAAGTCCAAAGCGGAAGCATCATCGAAGAAGACATAAGGCACAGTATGATATTTGCAGAGAAAAGACCCGCGAAGCCCTTGCCGAAAACCTTAAGAGCCACACCTGCCAAGAGGCCGACAAGCAAGCTGATTGAAAGCATCAAAATTCCCTGTCCCATAACAAACATGGCCGTTCCGAAAAAGCCACAGAATATAAGGCAGCAAAGAATGGAACGTTCGATCTTCGAAAAGAACAGGAACAACGGAATGCTTGTTACAAGGGCGATGCTACCGGTCGAAAAGACTATCAGCGCCGGAATGTAGCCGACGCTTGAAGACAAGAATGCAAGCACAATGTAAAGAGCCGCAAAAATGCCCACGTTCACCAAATCGCGGACCAAGGTATTTGAAGATTTCTTTCCAGTCGTTTTCACATTAGGCATATGCCGTCTCCTTTAGAAAATAAGCAATCCGATATGATAGCCGATAAAGGCCAAACCCAGCGATAGTGCAATATAGTAGCCCATAATCGTCGCAAGCCACTTGATTGTACCCACCTCGCGGTAAGTCGTTCCCATGGCAAGCACGCAAGGCACGTTAAACATGGAAGCAAAAATGAAGGCCAAGGCTTCGGGCTTAGAAATCGTCCTTGCAAGGACTTCGCCCAGGTTTTCGCTCGCCGCCACACGGGTCACCAGCGAGAAAGTCTCACCCGTATGGTTAAAGAGCGTACTCATAATGCCAAGGGACGCCTCCTTGCTAAACATTCCACCCAAATACGAGACGAACAGTTCCCAGCGCATGCCAAAGAACATGGTCACAGGCTCAATGGCATTACCAATCTTATAGAGAATCGTATTTTCGACATTACCGTCGCTGGCATAAGAAAGCGCCCAAAACAGAGCCGCAACCATAAGGATCATCTTGAGCGCCTTCTTAAATATACCCCACGTGCTGCGTCCCACCATAGCCGCAATCATTTTCCAATGGGGTTTGTGGTAAGGCGGAAGCTCCATAATCATACCGACACGTTCATTTTCGGGAACAAGTTTATTACCGAACAAGAAAGAGGAAAGCCAGAAGGACGCAAAAATCAGCGCCACATAGCCCAGCGCAAAGAACGGAGCCGCAGAGCCAAAGAATGTCGATGCCAGGAACAGCACCACGGCAACCTTAGACCCACAGGGGATCGCCCACAATAGCACCAGGGCAAGCAGGCGCTGGCCACGGGTATCAAGCACTCGCGTACCGCAAACGGCACCGGCCGTACAGCCAATTCCAGAAAATAGCGGCATAATCGCCTTGCCATGTAGTCCCAAACGAGAAAGCCAGTTGTCAAATGCATAAGAGAACCGCGCCATGTAACCGATTTCTTCGAGAATGCGGAAGACGAAAACTATTGAGAAAATGAAACTCGTCATGCAGATGGTAATGCAAGTTCCGCCTACCAAAACATTGTTGATAAACGATGCCACCACAGGCCATAGGCCTAGCGAGCCGCAAATGCGGTCCACCAAGGACTGCAAAACCGGTTGCAAGCCAAAACCGATTCCCATGCCTGGGAACGCTAGGATCATACAGCAAATCAGCGACACAACCATGATCACGAAGGAGAAAATCTTACCCTTGATACGATGCGTCGCGATGCGGTCCCACTTGCCAAACACCTTTTCAGGCGTTTTTTCGCTGCAGGTTTCCTTCACGATTTTTGAAATCCAGCGATACTTCGCCTCGCCCGTGGCAATTCCGCCGTCACAGCCTTCTGCGCTATTCAAAATCGATTCAACAGCATTGCGCCTAGCAAACGGAAGGGCATCTTTTACTGCCTTGCGAACCAACTTATCATTTTCAAGGAGCTTTACAGCAAGCCACAAGTTTTCGGAGTTGCCAATTTTCAAGTCATCCAAAATTTCTTCGAGCATGTGAAGCGGAGTTTCACCACCCGCATTCAATTCCTCGCGGAGATCTGCAGAATCAAGGCATGTCGGATGCTTAATTGCAGCTTCCATTTTCTTGAAAAATTCAGGATAGCGCGAAGTTTCTGCGGCACTGAATCCAAGAACAGGAATTCCCAATTTCTTTTCAATCGCCTTCACATCAATCTTCTTGCCCGCCGCTTCGGCCACATCCATCATGTTGAGCACCAGCATGACCGGCGACCTGACCCCCACAAAATCAGCCAGCATGTAGAGGCTTCGTTCAAGCTGCGAGGCATCTACCAAAACACATGTCAAATCTGCGACACCATTCCAGATAAAGTTACGCGTCACGACTTCTTCTTCGGAATTCGCCGAAAGACCGTAGCTGCCCGGCAAATCCACCACCTTATATTCTACATCGTTATAACAGAAAAAGCCCTCAGCGCGTTCCACTGTTTTCCCGGGCCAGTTACCCACATGCTGATGCAAACCGGTGAGGTTATTGAAAAGAGTCGATTTACCAGAATTGGGTTGCCCCAAGAGCGCGATAGTTTTCGTTTCGGCCATGCTAAGCTTCTACCTTGACATAAATTTGCGAACATTCCCTACGGTTTACAGCGATGACGGTGTCTCGACAAAAAACGAGTACCGGAGAGCGACCATCGTTTTTCAAAAGAGTAAACGAAGAACCGGGAGTCAATCCGATGGAGATGATTCTAGAGATAAAGCGGGAATCGCCTTCAATTTTGGCGATATTCCCAGTAGAATTTTCACCCATTTCGCTAAGTGAAATAGCACGGATGTTTTCTTGTTGCATCATCTTTCTACCTAAAGCTGTACCTTATCTTTGTCGCATACGAGCGGCCGGGTTTACTTTCACCGTAGTTGTCATAAACGACGCCGTCGGTCAAGTTTTCCACCTCGAAACTCCAGGCGAGTTTGTTGTCCCACACCGAATACTCGACACCCACATCTTGCGAGAACGACATTTCGATTTTTCGGCTCTGACGAGAACTGATTTTCCAGCCGTAATAGAATTCATCTGTATAATTTGCAGACCACCACAACTTGATGAAATCGTTCTTGTTGAAAACATCACCCATATGAAATTCCGCAAGGTAGTTCATGAAAAAACGCGGAATGTTCGGGACAATGGCATCTTCAGGAACTCCCTGCTTGGCATTATATTCAACATTTCGCAAATCCTGGAAGGTCCAATTCGTTCCGAGCAAAATCCACTCGTTAGCATCCAGTTTCACATCGCCTTCATAGCCCCATGCACGAATGGGGTCCATATTAAAGTAAGGCATCGACATTTGCGCAGAACTCATATAATGAATACGGTTCTTGTAATACGAATAGAAGACATCGCCATCAAAGCGGAAGCGCGCCACAAGCGGAATTTCTTGCAAATCAAGAGACAGGCCCACATTAAAATTATCAGCTTCTTCGGGTTTAAGCTTTGTCGTGGCACTCACCCGCACTCCGTCACCAAAGAGTTCTTCGGGCGTAGGCAGGCGCACCGCATGTTGGTAAGAGCCCTTGATGGAAAGCGGCTTAACAATACGGAACATCAAGCTTTCATCGTAGCCAAAATTATGGTAATCATTTGATTCCAGCGTCGTTTTTTGCAGGGCACTCGTCGTCGGTTCGGATATTTCTGCTTTCAAGTAATGAAACTTAAAGCCAAGCAAGTTCTGCAATCTTGAATTCCAAAAGTTATTTTCAAGAGAAAGGCCCGTCGTCACAGAAACCGTCTTTCCTGGATAGCCCGCCGTATTGAAGCCCACCATTTCGGAACCCATATCGTCTTCAGGTTTTTCTTTATGATACCTGAAAAGCGTATTCCAGTAAATAAACTGTTCCTTAAAGAGCTGATAATCGAGATTCAGCAAATTATTGAAGTCGTACGCCTGCACGGTTCGAAGTTTCGGCAGGCCCATCGAAGAAAGCTCTCCCACATTCTTCTTGGCAGTATCACAGCTGAACCAGTTGCGACAATGGACACGGCTCGTATCAACGATCTTATTTTCGTTATAACCGAACGAGAAATGGTCACCAAAATTCAGGTCTTTCACAAACAAGTTTTTCTTATCTAGACCAAAAGAAGTTCCCCAATTATAGCCTTCGCTCGTACTTTCAACAATGCGGTTTGCATCGCCCTGAATTTCCTTATCAAAAGCACCGTAGTTTACACCCAGCGAAATCTGGTCGAACCAAGTTTTCATCAAATTCGCAAAAACCTGTACATTATACGAAGTATAATGGTCATGATCACGAACAACGGAAGTATCTTTGCCCTCGGAATTTTTCATGAAGGGCGAAGTAAATTCGTAATCATTGTCAGAATGGTTGAAATAGCCCGACACGCCCACTTCCAAATCAGCGGCACCCACAATACTATCAACCAAATGGCTCGCCGTTACAGACGCCTTGTGCGTATTGAAGCTGGAAAGGCTATAAGATGCATCCACCGAATTAGCAGGGCGTTTTTTGGTCACAATATTGATGGCACCGCCAGCCCCATCTATCGCAAAACGCGCCGGAATATAGCCCTTGTACACTTCGATATCTGCAATCTGATCGATGGGAATATCGTCGAGTCCGAGATTTCCTTGAGTTTCTACCGGAACGCCATTGACAAGCACCTTGATATTCTTGCCTTCCATACCGCGAATATTGATTTTGCCTTCGCCGCCCATGCCTCCGGACTTACGCACCTTTACGCCCGAAGATGTATTCACCGCCTTCGAAATACTCTTGCTGGTATTCTGCAGTTCCGCAGCATCGATAGTCGAAACAGTTTCCACTTTTTTTGCCTGTTTGACTTGTTCCGCTTCTGCATCCGTTTCTACCGAGAGTTCGTCTAGCTGCGTCACGCCAGCAGTCGGCGTACCATCCGTTTTTTCGACACCTTCGCCTTTTTCATCGTTCGCAACACCCGTGCCAGCACCATCATCGGTTTCTTCCAAGAAATCGTCGATAGACGTCACATCGTCTTCTTGGGCACGAGCCGAAACCGCAGCCATCAAGGTCATCGAAGCTACAGTCAAAGCAAGCGTGACTATCTTAAATTCAAATCGTTTTTTCATCGAGGATTACTCCCCCGTTTCGAGTTCATTAATTAGTTGAATATTGTAGAGTTTTTCTACCTGCAAAATGTCAAGTACGACAGCGATGCGTTCGTAAGTCGTTCCCTTGTCAATCTTGATAGCGACAGGAGATTTCTTATTCTGCACCGTAGCAGCCTTTTCACGGAGTTCGTCGGTCGTACCGCGCTGACCGTTAAAGGCAAGTTCCGTCTCGGAAAGTTCGATATACAAGCCCTCGGGCGTATCGCGTTTGGTTTCAGTCTGCGTTTCAGGCAGAATCAGCTTGAGCACTGATTCGTCTTGCTTAAAGACCGATGTCACGAGAAAGAAGACTAGCAGCAAGAAGACGCAGTCAATAAGCGGCGTCATGTCAGGTCGGATTCGGCGGGTACGCTTGGCCATTTATGCTTCCTCGTTTGCGGAATCGGCACCCTGAGAACGGATATGGTCCTTTTCCTTGAGAATACGGCCCAGTTGCAAAAGCACATCGTTTTCCACATTGTCTTGTTCCGATTCCATGCTTGCGTTCAGGTAGTTAAATGCAATCACGTGCGGAATAGCAACCACCAAGCCAATCACTGTGGTAATAAGGGCGAGCTTAATGCCCGTAGCGAATGCACCTGCGTCCGAAAGGCCCGAAACAGCGATGACGCTGAAGGCGTTGAAGATACCGAACACGGTACCCAAAAGGCCGAGCAGCGGAGAAATGCTTGCGATATTTTCAATTGTAGTCATGCCCTTCTGCAGCGGAGAGAAAGCGAGCGCGATTTCGGTGCGAATACTTTCCATAATGATGTGGTGGTCGGTATTATGGCTCACTACGCGGTGCAAAATTTTGGAGGGAAGGCGCTTGCGGATGCTCCTGTTAAAAAGAATCAGCGAGATGATTTTCCATACGATGATGGAATAACCGACGAAATTCATCGCCACGAGTACGTAGGCGATAACGCCGCCCTGTTGAATAAAGTCTAAGATGTAGTTCATTGTGTTCCTGTTTAATGAAGGTTGTATTTAATGGGAATTTCCATTTTCCAGGTATCTTTTCCAAGAATAGCCGGAATCGGATCAAATTTTGACACGGCCTGAACAGCCGCAAGCGCACTTTCGTTTAGCGAAGAATAAGGGCAAGGTTTAGCCACGACCGCACCACTGATAGCGCCATCCCGAGCCACTGTAAACTGCACACGTACAGTTCCCTCTTGCTTTAGGCGGCGGGCCGTTGCCGGATAATCCTTGCGTTTTTCGAATTCCTTGCTAAGCCCCATCAAGTAGGCTCGCGTCACCTTCATCAGAGAATCCTTCGAAGGTTTCGGCGGAGGTGGCGGAGGCGGTGGTGCCACAGGTTCTTCGACAACCGGGGCTGTTTCAACAACTTCGGCGTCCGTAACCATAATCGGCTCCGGTTCTGGCTCGGGTTCCGGCTCCGGAACCGTATCTTGCACAATGTTCGGGATAATTTTAGCGCGGACCACTTTTTTTACGACTTTTTTGACTTCTGGAGGCGGCTCCGGCGGAGTAAGCAACAGGCGTTCCACACGGATTACTTCCACATCTTCACGAGTCGTAACCACTTGCGTGCTCCTCAAAAATCCCCATGCGTAAAAACTGACATGCAGTACGATTGCAAGGCAGACGCCCAACCCAAAGGCGTTTTTCATGAGGAACGATGCGTAAGGATTCTTCATTTAGAAATAGTACTTGGCTTTTGCCCAAATTTCACGGTTTTTCTTGTACTTTGCGAGTTGTCCACGCTTGCCACCAAAATGGTCATAGCCAGCCGATAACGTCACCTGGTCTGTAAGGGCATAATCGCCCGAAGCGCGACCATAATAAGCAAGATTATCGATGTCGAACATCCCGTAAAGCGAAAGCTTGAGCGTATTGTTTAAAAGTTCCTTCGAAATGCGGAATGTCATTTCGGAGCTATTCTTTTCAGCTGCGAGTTCGTGAGAATAATCGGCGATGTACTTATGCAAATACTGCACCATCAAAGTCCAATTATCGCCAGCGTACCAGTCAACACCTCCGAGAGCGTTGAAGGTATTTTTGCGGGCGTAATCAAGGCTGTTGGCATAGCCGAGCGCATCGCTGAAGTATTCCGCCACTTCGGCGCGAATCACGAATTCACCTAACGGCATCGACATATCGCCACCAATCATCGTCATCGGTTCATGAATGCCGTAAATCACGATGGAATCCTTTTCGAAATCGTAGCCCGCCACCGTCACCGGCGACTGGTTATGCGCATGGAGCGCAGACACCGAGAAATCGACATTCGAAAGGAAGAACGACAAGCGCGTTCCGAAATCACCGTTCTTGAAGCGAGTATCGGGACCATCAGGAAAATCGAGAATCGCATTTTCCGGCATGTCCGGACGCCACGGGTTTTCTTCTTCAAGCGGCATCTGGAAATAGCGCGGTGCAGGCACATAAACAATTTCTGCATTCACGCGTTCTCCAGGATACTTGACGCGAAAACCATCCACGGCCATGCGCAAGTCATCGTAGTCACTCGACATGAATTCCGTGTAGTCTACCGGCGAAATCAAGTCCGTCACACGAAGTCCATCGGCCACGCCCCATACCACAATCTGCCGACCCGCACGAATTTCAACCACATCGTTTTGGTAGTTGAAATAGGCTTCTTGCAGCTGCACGCCGGTACGATCTTCCAAGACACTATTGTGCATCGCGTTCAAGCTCGCAAACAAATAGGCGTTATCGTAATCCACGCGCATTTCAGTACGCAGACGCGTCCGCGAAGACATCAAGTCGTGAGGCCATTCCGTCTGCACGGCATGATACGTATCCACGAAGCCGTTAAATTGAAACGGGGACTCTTGAGCAGCAGCCGCTACCGCAAGGATTCCCGCAAAGAACCAAATCCAACGAATCACTACAATCCTCTTTCCAAGCGCGGCACAGTGAACGTTTTAGCATCCAGCGGAATGTTGAACTTAAGGTCGCTAAATTCCAGGATAGTCTTGTGATTCGTCTGCACATTTTCCATGGTCATCAAGCCAATGGCCCAGAAACCATCCACTTGAACAACTTTTTCCACCTTCAAGAAACGGTGCAGTTTACCGAGTTTGTCATAGTATTCCACCTTAGCGGCAATCAGGCAATCCTTACGAATCCACGAGATTTTCTTCGAAAAGATTTCATCGCCCTTCTTGGGAACAGATTCAATTACCCAGCAGTCCACACCATCGACCTTTTCTTCGCGCACGAGCGTATGCGTGTCTTCGTCAATGTTGCGCTGACCCACGTCATCGTAGGTAAAGTCGGAACCCATGAAGTAATCCGTCTTGGAGCTCTTACCACTAATGCGGCGCGTCTTTTTCATGGCAGGCAAGTAAAGCCACTTGTCGTCATCTTTATTGATGTCGTCGTAATCTACCGTCAAGAAACCCGTTCCCTTTACATCGTTAGGGTAACGGAAGAACATAATCTGCTTGGTATCTTTACCCACATCCATGGCAAACGAGGTAATCTTGCGTTCGCGCTTAGAACCAGCCTTATTGACGAGCGTCATCGAAAGTTCAGAACTACGGGTATCTCCATCAGGGCGATCATGCACCTTCTGGACAACATCTCGGCCGGTCAGGTTTTCTGCAGCCACCATGGCAGCAAATGCCATCACCAAAACAGCAGCTTTTTTCAACATTTTCTTATTCATATATCCTCCCGCCGTATCAACGGCTAAAATTTTCGACTCCAAAGTTAGACTAAACTTATTTTTTACACTACTCCAAATAGACGTGCAAAAACCCAAACGGATTCGTCACTTTCGATTTTTTTAACTATTTTAAGCTTATACCTCCGAGGATATTGTTTTGAAAAGTTCTATCGTCTTTTTTCTGATTCTTATTCTTTCGCTCACCGCATCTGCAGCCGTCAAAAAGAAACGCTTTGATGTAGGCACAACAGACGCCGCGACAGCAAGTGTAGAAGCCGTTGTAGACACTGCCTCTGCAGAACAGGCTGTAAGCTCGGTGCAACCGACGTCTACGCAGACATCGTTCGTCACAATCATTTCTCAAGCGCAAAAAACACTCCGCGAAAAAATCACAGCCGCCATTTCGTCCATGAAAAGCGGGGATTGGGGTGCCATCTGGAAATTTCTCGCCATATGCCTCATCTACGGAATGCTGCACGCTCTGGGCCCTGGGCACGGGAAATCCATCGTTGTAGGCTATTTTATCGCACGCCGTGGCAGGTGGCGGCAAGGAGTCGCGTTAGGAGCTGGGATTACAGTCGTCCACACATTAAGCGCCGTCCTTTTACTTCTTATTTTGTATGCAATTTTCAAGACAACCGTTTTCCCAGCCTTTGAAACAGGCCGCATGGGCGTCGAAAAGGCAAGCTACATCCTGATTATGATTACAGGTCTCTTGCTCGTCGTACTCGCCATCCGCGACCTTTTAAAGCGCAAAAAAATTGAATCAGAACATTCCGAAATCATGCCCCCCACTGCAAAATGGCGCGAAATCATCGGAGTGGCAGCCATTACGGGAATCGTCCCCTGCCCCGCCGTCGCTCTCATCGTCTTGTTCTGCCTGCTTAATTCCATGGTCGCTCTCTCGCTCCTTGGAGCACTCGTCATCTGCATTGGCATGACCATTACCAACGTGGCCTTCGGAATTGCCGCCGTAGCTTTCCGCAAAGGAATCGACGCTGGTAGCAAGCACAGCCGTTTCGCTACCACCATCTACACCGTGGCAACACTGGCCGGCGGCATCCTGATATTTGTATCCGGTCTGCTACTGTTCAGCAACCTATTTGCAGGAAGGGTTTAATAAAAAAAGCGACTTCCTGGACAAACCAGGAAGTCAATGGAGAATAAAGGCTGATTGTAGCGGTTACTTCAGCGGAACAATCCACATCGGAATCTGCTTTACATCAGCGATTTTTTCAGCTTTTTCTGTCTTCGGATCATAACGGAAGTAGGCGTTGCCGTCTTCTTCGGTAGAAACTGCGAAAATCACGGTTCCGTCGTCATCGATGTACTTACCGTAGCTTGCCCAGCTAGAAGAATAATTGATGGGAAGAGCCTTCATTTTCTTCTTTGCCAGGTCGATTTCAACCGGCTTACAAGTATTGTTGTGGTAGCTGTCCATATCAGTCCATACCTGCTGCAGATCCACCATCACGTTCAAGAAGGCATACACCTTGGTGCCATTGGCATAGGTAGTGGGGCTCAGGTACTTGAAGTTACCCTTCTTGGTGACACCTTCGATAGCGACATCCTTGGTCACGAGCCAAGCGTAATCCTTATCGAACTTGGTTTCGCCCACCTTGATGCGAAGGAAGCCATCAACCTGGCCGGGAGCGTAGCCCCAGGAGGCATTGCTGTAGCAGTAGATGTAACCGTCAGCAACAATAAACGCCTGGTTCTGCGAGTCATCCAGCGAACCCACGGCAGCAACGCGGTCATCTTCGGCAACGTCAATCACTTTATCTTTCTTGATATCGATGATAGCGACCTGAGCCGTATTTCCGGTGGCGTAATCGCTCACATTCTGCAACAAACCGACATAAAGGCGACCATCTTCAATCACGCCCGTACCCGGACTAACGGCGAGAGCATCCTTGTTCTTGTACTTGGAAAGGTCGATTGCGCCAGTGCGCTTCATGGTCTTCGGGTTAATGATGAGGAGCGAATCAAGCATACCGCCCAAGTACGCCTTTTCTTCGTTCACAAAGTAAATATGGTTCACCCAAACGCCCGGAATCGAGAGTTCCGCCGTCTTGCTACCAATTTTATTATTTTCATCGAGGCTATAACGGGCAATGGAGCCAACATCAAGGTCCGCGATAAACAGCGAGCCATCATAATAGACAACACCTGCGCGGGTACCAACTTCAATATAGTCCGTGCCGATATCATCCGTATGGTCCAGCGACATCGTGCCGATGAACATCGTTTCGCCGGTAGAGATGGATGTCGCAAAGTCGCGCTTGTAATCGCCATCTTCCCCGCTAGAGGAAGAAGAATCGTTACCGCAAGCGGCAAGCAAACCAAGCGACACAATGAGCGACGCCATAAATTTTGTTTTCATAAATAACTCCAAAGGAAATTGCGGACAAGCCGCGTTGTTAATTTTGCGGTGCATTTTAGAAAAGCACTTTTCGGACATCTACTCCAAATGGCGATATAAAAATCCAATCAGTTTTTCAACCCAACAAGCTTATTTTGGCTCCAATCAGACAAAAACGCTAAAATCGTAAGTAAAATAATGCAAAAAAGGCTCGTTTTACCCCAAAAAACGCCATTAAGTTAGCCTTGACAAAGTTTTAAATTAAAGTTAGATTTGACTCACTTTTTGAGATGTGGCTAACATCAAGACTTTGGAAGGAAACAAAAATGCTAAACATCGCCGGAATCGAGTGGCGGCAAAACATCAACAAGTGCGTCAATGCCCCTATGAAAGCCCCCATTTTCGCACTAGAATTCTGCCGTCAAGGAAGAATTGAATGGGCTAGCGGAATTTTACCTTGCAACCACCTTGAATCGGGTGAAATGCTTATCTGCAATCCCTGGGCACTGAGCTCCCTCAAGCGTTCGCAAGACTATAAAGGCGAACTCATCTTGTTCTACGAAGAAGCAAAAGATTCCATTCGCACCATATTTGCCGGCTTCGATCTGAATCTAGACGCTTTTAAGACGAAATTCAAAATCAACGAAAAGCCCTTTATCGTACACACCCGCGAAGAAATTCAAGCCGTATTCGGAAAGCTCTCCCGTATCAAGGAGAACATGCATCAAGAATATGCACGCCTCGGCCTCCTTGAAATTCTCCTCACCCTCAAGAACATGGACGCAAGTCGCGAATCGATTTGCCGCGACTGCAACATTTCCATGCTACAAGTAGAAAAAGTCTACGGCATCCGCTCCTTTATTTGCGACAACATCGATTCTCATTACACAATCGAAGAACTCGCCGAAAAATTCGACATGCCGCCTACCGCAATGAAGCTTTGCTTCAAGAATGTATTCGGACTCCCCGTATTCACCTACGCCCGCCGCGAACGCATGAAGCATGCTGCAAAGCAACTCCGCGAATGTGACCGAGGAATTCTCGAAATTGCAGGCTCCGTCGGCTACAATAACGGAAGCAAGTTCGCCCACGCCTTCCAAGACGTAATGGGCATGACCCCCAAAGAATACCGTAAAAAATACAGAATGGAAAACGTCGCATAACCCTTATGAAAAAAACATTCTCTAAACTCTATGCATACATGGGATCACGAAAACCGCTGTTCCCGCTAGCCTTGATTCTCTCGGCATTGAGCGCCATCGCGGGGCTCGTGCCGTTTTTACTGATGTGGTTCATTGTCCGCGAGGTTATCTCTGGCGGCGACATGACGAACATCAAGATTTTTGACTACTCCATCGGAGCGGTTCTCGCCTCGGTCACAAGCGTATTGCTCTACTTTGCGGCCCTCGCCTGCTCGCACATGGTAGCATTCAGGCTCGAAGGCGACCTGCGTCGATTCGCCATGAAAAAACTGATGTCAGCTCCGCTTGGATTTTTCGACAAGAACCCGACGGGCAAACTCCGCAAGATTATCGACGACAATGCTGCAATTACGCACACCTTCGTCGCGCACGAGATGCCCGATATATCGGGCACCATCCTGATTCCCATCGTGGCGCTTGTGATGATGTTCGTTTTCGATTGGCGACTCGGCCTTGCCTCTTTGGTGTCTATCGCCTACGCCTTGTTCATTTTGGGCACCCTTGGCCGCAGGGGAACCAAATTCATGGAACGCTACATGCAGGCCCTCGAAGAGATGAACTCCGAAGCGGTGGAATACGTGCGCGGAATTCCCGTAGTCAAGGTTTTCCAGCAGACGATTTTTTCGTTCAAGAGTTTCTACAACAGCATCGTGACTTACCACAAGATGGTCACAGCCTATTCCAACAACTGGAAAGTCCCTTACTGCATCTACACGATTCTCGTGAACGGATTCGTGCTGTTCCTGGTGCCGACGGCAGCGCTCATTATCGGTAACGACGGCGATGTAAAACTCACCATCGTGAACATGATGATTTACGTGTTGGTGACGCCA
>JAFXLS010000169.1 GCA_017530965.1 Fibrobacter sp. | reverse complement strand
TGGTTCATGCCCGCGTTCGTGAACATGAGCGTCGGGTCGTCATGCGGAACCACCGGCGAAGAACGCACAAAGAGGTGGCCCTTGGATTCGAAGAACTTGATGAAAGATTCGCGCACCTGCGCAGAAGTCATAGTAGGCATAATGTGTCCCTTTATTTTTTCGGGCGTAAATTTAGAAATTTCAGCCCCGTCTCGCAAATACGCCCCATTAAAACAGGGCTATTCTTCCGCTCACGGCTGTATACAAAAAATATTCTTTTAGCCCTAGCCTTTAGTTTTTAGCATTTCTAAAATTGGCGCTGTATGCAAGTGCAAGTCAAGGACCGTTCCTTATTAAGCCTTTCGTGGCCGTTGTTCATTACCTTCGGCATCGCCACCTGCCAGCCCATGATGGACAGCTGGTTTTTGTCGCGTACCTCCGAAACGGCGGCAGCGGGCGTGGGGGCATTAATGCCCGTCCTGGGCGCACTCTTCATGGCAATTAACGCCTTCGCCCAGGCAGGGGCGAGCATCGCCTCCCAATTCATGGGAGCAGAACGTCCCAAGCAAGCGGGCACCACCCAGACTATGGTGTTGTTGGGTAGCCTCTTGCTCGGTATCGCCATCACACTGGTCATTATCCCCCTGAACAACCAGATTGTGAGCTGGATGGGGCTTTCCGGCGATGCCGCCCATCACGCCCGGGACTTCTTGCATATCGTTTCCATAGGCTTTGCATTCCGAGCCCTGCAATCAAGCCTCACTTCACTGATAGCAACCCACGGCCTTACGGTCTGGAACTTGTTCGGGAATATCATCACGATCATTTCCAACGCCATCATGAACGTCATCTTCTTAAATGGCTACCTCGGCTTCCCGCAAATGGGCGTGAAAGGCGTGGCCCTGGCCACCATGCTTTCGTGGCTCATTGCAGCAAGCATCCTGTTTGTCATCTTGCGCGTCAAGGTTCACCACAAGATTCGCCGCACCGACTTCAAGCGTTCCCGAGTGATTCTGCCGGACTGGATCCGCATCGGATTCCCCGCCGCCGTAGAACCCGTCAGTTTCCAGATTTTCCAAGTGGTATTGACCGCTATCGTGGTACACCTGGGCATTATCGCCATGACCGCCCGCATTTTCAGTGCCAACTTCGCCATGCTGGCCGTAATCTTGAGCGTAGGACTGAGTAGCGGCAACCAGATTCTGGTAGCCCACCTGGTAGGCGCCCACGACTTCGACAAGGCCAACCGCAGACTCCACCAGAGCCTTATCGCCGGCAGCGCCAGCGGTTTCATTGTAGCCATTGTGGTAGCCCTGTTCGGCACCGAATTACTCACTCTTTATACAAATGATCCCGAAGTGCTCCGTCTCGGCAAACTCTGCCTTTGGTGCGATGTAATTTTGCAGCCCTTCAAGGCAGCCAACATGGTCATTACATCTGCTCTTCGCGCCTCCGGAGATTCCAAATTCCCCGCCATCGTGGGTTCCGCCATGATGTGGACCTGCGGCCTGGGCACCGCCCTCCTGCTGGCATTCGGCCTGGAATTGGGTCTGGTAGGCATCTGGCTTGGCATGGCTGCCGACGAATTCTACCGTTCCATCGTCAACTATATCCGTTGGCGAGGCGGCAAATGGAAACAATACGGCGTGGTTTAAGCGAAAATGGAATAAATCCCTGTTTTAAGCCCATTTTTATCACGCTTTTTTGCACATACCTTCCTTTTTTTATTTTTACATTGTATATTATAGGTATGTTCAATAAAGTAGCGCACAAGACTTTTCAAATCATGAACACGGCAAGCCTCATAGCCGTGTATTTGCTTTTTAGTCTTGCCTCTGGAGTCTGGGCTCAAGATGAGAACCTGGACAAGCCCGTAAGCGATGTCGAGGTGTTCCGCCCCGAAAAACGTGATACCAAGGTACAACTGGTAGATTCTACCAAGAATAACGCAGTCACCTTGAACGTGGACATCTTTGCCGATGGCATGGTAGGATCATACTATATCCTATGGGACGAGGTGGACCTTTCAGAAGACATCAAGAAGCAAATGACCACCCGTGACTTTGCCCGCGACGAATTCTTTATGCAGAATATCGACCGCGAACAGTTCGAACAGGAACGTCTATTGCAACTCTTCGAAGACAAGAAGAAGCAGTACTTCGCCATCTTCCCCGAAGAAGCCCTCAAGATGTTGGAAGACGAACAGAAAGACCAATAAATGTTTAGTCCCGAAAATGCTTTCAGCGACTGGCATCTTAGCGGATTTGGCAATTCCCCTGCATTCCTTTTTGAAGACACTGAAAGCACTCATAGTTTAATGAAGGCCCGCGCCACGACAGGCGACATTACGCCCGGCACCCTTATTGTCGCGGACAGGCAGACTGCAGGTCGGGGCCGTCACGAGCGCACCTGGGATTCCCCCGCCGGACAAAACCTCTACTTCAACATTCTCATTCCCCTTGATGGAATTCCTCTTGCATCTGCGGCACAAATCACGCAAGTAGCGGCCCTCACCTTCGCCGAAGTATTCAAGTGCATCCAGGACGATGCCAACACCCAAGGCCTCGGCAACAAAAGTCTCGGCAAAGTTTCCGTCAAGTGGCCCAACGACATTCTGTGCGGCAAGCATAAGTTCTGCGGAATCTTGGCCGAAGTTGTTTACACGCCATCTGCATCAGACTCACCGAAACCCGCCATAAACATGGGAGTGGGAATCAACGTAAACAGCAGTCCGCTGGACTACGCCCACCTGGGCCGCGCCGTCACAACACTGAAAGATATTTGCGGACAAAAGATTAATCGCGAAAAATTATTGCAAATGCTCATCGGCAATCTGGAACGGGCCATCGGCCAATTCCGGGCCTTCGGCATTCGCCCCTGGGTCAACAACTGGCGCAAAATGGACCAGTTTATTGGCGCACGCGGCACAATCATCGTGAACAACCGCTGCACCGACCAAAACCGCGACAGCGGCGAAGGCGCTCTTAAAAAAACAGGCACCATCCTGGACATGCAAGACGACGGAAGCCTGTTATTCAAATGCGATGATGGCACTATAGAAACTGTCTACAGTGCCGATTTGGAAATCTAAACTATTTTCTTTTCGTCTTGTAGAACAAGCTGCCCACAAGCGATACGGCAAGCACCACGATCATCGCGGTAAGGCCCATGTCGGCGAGGTTCTTGTATTCGCCCACATGTCCCGATTCAATGAGCATAATAATGATAAGCGCAATCACGGCGGCAGTAGCGCCCATGCGGTCGAACATCTTTATTTTGTCTTCGATGGAGAAGGGTTTCTTGAACGGACCATTAGTAAAGGGCATCTACATTACCTCCCAGGCAAATCCAAACGATGAGTCCCGCCATCACAAGTACGCTAATGGCAACATTGGCCAAGAAAAAGTCGCGGTTCATAGCATCCAAGTCATCGGACTTTCTGAACAGATGAATATAGAGTACGGCGGCCGCCATAAGGCCCGTCACCACCCACCAAGGCGCACCCATGCTCCAGAACACGCCAAACGCCACGCAAAGTACAAGCATCGCGATATGGCTCCAGAACGCAATCTGCAAGGCACGTTTGCGGCCAAACCGCGCCGGCACCGAATGGAGTCCCATGGCCCGGTCAATTTCTTCGTCCTGGGTCGCATAAATAATATCGAAGCCGCCCATCCACAGCATCAGGATTACCAACAAGAAAATCGGAAATACAGCGAACTCGCCACGGATGGCAATCCAGGCGCCTAGGGGACTCATTCCAATTGCAAAGCCCAGGAACCAGTGACAAAGCCAGCTAAAGCGTTTCCAGTACGAATAAGAAAGCAGCAATAGCCACACGGGCAAAGCCAGCAACCCGGCAAGGGGTTGCAACAGCGCCGCAAAGACAACAAACAATATTCCATTCACTACGAGAAAAGCGACCACCGACGCCTTGCTCAGGCGGCCCGCCGGCAAGTGACGCTTCGCAGTACGGGGATTCTTGGCATCGATATCGGCGTCGGCAATGCGGTTAAAGCTCATGGCGCTGTTGCGGGCGGTCACCATACAGCCCACAATAAGCGCAACGATCTTGACCGCCTCCGCGGCACTCATGCCGCGGAACCCGTTCGCTGCCACCCACATGGAACCAATCGCAAAAGGCATGGCGAACAGCGAATGACTGAAACGCACCATGTGCCCGAATTCCAAGATCTTTTTCAGCATGAGTTACTTCTTTTTCGCTTTCGACCGGGACTTGGGCCTTGGAGCAGGAATACGGATTCCTTTCCACGGCTTGACAATATTATCGGCTCCCGTAAGCGCACCCAAGTGCACCAGAATTCTTGCAACCACCGTATCGACCAATTCTTCAATGGTCTTCGGACGGTCATAGAAATGGGGTGCCGCAGGAATTACGATTCCGCCCATACGAGTCAAGCTAGTCATATTGCCCAAGTGAATCAGATTGTAAGGCATTTCACGGGGAACCACAACCAAGGGGCGGCGTTCCTTGAGGCAGACATCAGCCGTTCGAATCAACAGGTTATCCGAAGTACCCGCCACGATGCGGCCAAGGGTACCCATGGAACAAGGCACCACCACCATTCCCGCATAATCAGCAGAACCACTGGCGCATTCGGCAAAGAAGTTCTTCACGTCGGGCAGTTCATCCACATACTTGAACAAATCTTCTTGACCCTCGTAAGCCACCACGCCCCTACCCGGTGGAGTCACCAAGGCAGTCACGTGGTGTCCCAGGCGCTTCAAGTGCATCGCAACACGTGTGGCATAAATGGCGCCGCTTGCACCGGTCACCCCCAAAATATATCGACTCATGTTCGCCTCCTAAGCAATACGCGGAATGCAACCCCAAAAAAACATGGCTTTACATGCACCAGTTCAAAACCGTTCTTTTCGGCCAATGCCACAAAATCTGCCACCGGCAAAAAACGCAATACAGAATTAACTAAATACTCGTAAGCTTCGCGCTTGCTAAAAAACGCCCCCAGCACCGGAATAAACAGCGGTGCAAGCCTCTTGTAAAAGAACTTGTTAAAAGTCCCGCGGGGCGAAAAGAATTCCAACACCTGTAAATAGCCGCCATCAGCCAGCACTCGCGCCGATTCCCTAAGGCCCCCCTCAGCATCGGACAAGTTGCGCATTCCAAAACCATTCAACACCACATCGAAAGATGCATCGCCGAACGGCATTTTCATGGCATCAAGCTGGACAGGGACTGCCGTCATCTTTTTACCGACAGCACCCTTCAGCATACCAAACGAAAAATCGCCTAAAACGGCGATATCAGGCTTGCCATTGAATTTTTCATAAGTTACTGCAAAATCACCCGTGCCCCCGCATAAATCAAGCAGGCGCTTCCCAGGGGTTTGCCTTTTTAATTCTCGGCAACAACTACGGCGCCACAAGATGTCCTGAAAGCAACTCAGCGTATGATTCAGAAAATCATACCGGTTGGCAATTTCATCGAACATCTTGCGCACAGAGCTTTTCATGGCGCCAAATTTAGAAAAATTACCAAATATTAAAAATTAATTAAAGATTACTTCAACACTATCTTCCTGGTCAATTCCAAGTTTCCCTTGACCTTGAGCAGGTAGCTGCCGGACTTTACGTCACTGAAATCGATATGGCCTGCGGCAAAGCCGCTATGGACCGTATTTCCCTGCATGTCGAACAGCCTGTACTGCACATTCTGGCCAAGACCATTCAGGGTCACCAAGCGGCCCGTCACAGAAACCGACGCAAACGAAACCGCATTCATTCCACCAATTTTGCTGGAACATCCATCCGGACCAGCACACAGCCGGCATGCCGCATGCCCTTCGCCATCCGATTTACATGCAAAATTGGCGTAGTAGCCTTCATCCTTGATTGTCTTCCCGCCCTTACAAGTACCCTTGGGACCGACCTCGAAAATGCGTAGCACACCATCCGTTGCAGACGCTCTGCCGTCGAGCTTGAACATAACTGACCGAGCTTCCTTAAACGCCTCTGCGCAGCTGGCAAGCTTGTTCGAATCAGCCGCCCAAGTCGCCTGGGCAAAATCCTTGATTGCCTTGTCAACCGTTTTCGGCTCTTGCGTCTGGGGAAGTTTCGCAAAACACGGGGTATTGCCAGACTTTTCTGTATTGACCTCAAGCTCAACATCAATTTGGGAGGTGTAGGTGGCACAGAGGCCGCCGGTCGACGAAATATCGAGAGTCCCAGAGCTTCCAGGAACCATGTCAAAACCGAACTTGACGAAATTGTAAGGGTATTCGTCCGTCTGCCCTGTCAAAGTCGGATCCTCCAAATGGTACCAGATAGTCACATAACCGAGTTTTTCGATTTCCGGGGCTATCAACGAACCATTGTAACCCGAGGTATCGAACGGATATAATGCATAGGAACCGCCCTGATCGTTCTTGCGGTCATCAACATCGTACCAAAAGCTGCAGCCCTCCTTTTCGTATGCATCCTGCAGAAGAGGGTCGATTATGCACACTCTTTCATCAGTGCCATCGAACCAAATATTAGGATTCACGCCCGGATTTGCATCTTCTGCCATCGCAAACGATGCTGCAGATACAGCTATAACTGCCAAAATTTCGTTTCTCATAGATTCCTCCATTTCCAAAAACTAGTTTACAAACAAGTCTGTCGTTAATATAGCATATTTTATTTACAAAAGACACAAAAAATCAGATAATCAAAAGAGCCTATTCCCAAAGGAAATAGGCTCCGAAAAAATGTTTTTTTTATTACTACTTGAAGGTGGCAGAAATGGTCATGTCGCCATCAAGGGTTGCAAGGCACATATCGGTTCCCTCAACAGGGGTACAACCCGACCAGCCCTGGAGAATGCTTCCACCATCGGGCACCGCGGTCAGCATCATCTGCATTCCGCTAAAGAATTTTCCCTTATAGCTGGAGCTGGGCAGTTTCATGCCTTCCATCAAGACAGATCCTGCGCCACTTGCAGAAATCGTCACATTGACCATATCACTCAGCTTAAATTCGCTCTTGTATTCAGAAAGCACCTTGGCGTCGCGTTCAGAAGCCCAGGATTTCAAATGAGAGCCCTTCCAGTCAAATCCGTCCGGGTAATACATTTCATCCTGCTTGAACTTTTCAACATCTCTATTCTTTTCAGACTCAGGAATCGTCGCCACCATCTGGTCTACAATTGTAGACACTCGACTTGAATTAAGGTAACTATTCAGCATAACGCAGCTACGGTTGATAAACATGCGCTTGAAATCGGCATTTTCCATCAACTTGATATAAAGATTGGCAAAGCAACCTACATCCTTACAAGGTTTGTTACCACCGCCTTGCTTGATCCAGGTGAACATATTCGTTCCATCATTAAACTTGTCGCCATACGGATCGCTCACGCCCCACTTCCAACCGAAACCATGGTCCAAGTCATAAACCATGAACTTCCAGGGTTGCTGTCCCGGAACGGACCAGGCACGCACATTGTTGTTCGGCCAGTCGCCATTGTGGTAATAAATTTCGGCAGCCATGTAATCGGCGAAATTACCGACATCCAACAGAGTCTTCGCCATTTCGTAATTTTCGGCCGAGGACATATCGTTGCTACCAACAAAGGTAAGCATCGATTTGTAATTCGCAACAGCAGAAGCATCATCTCCACTAGCTGAAATCGCCGAATCGCTGCCCAAATGCTTAATCATCTGAACAGAACTGCTGTTAATACCGTAATTAGTTTCTACATAGGCGCGGTTGTAGCGTTCGCGCATATCGTGAATGCCATAATACTTGCCGTTATAGAACACCACCACCTGGCGGCTGCGCTGGTAATCCACGCCCGAGCCTTCCAGGAGAGCACCGCCCATGGCGTCTTCAACATAGTCACTTACAAAGCGGTTACCGTTGTTACGCAGGTTAAAAGCTTTGTACTTGTCATTCACGCCCTTACGCGTTTCGAATAACGGATACTCAATCTTGCCAGCCTGGTATTCTTCATGCATGGCAATTGCGACAGACTTTTTATCGTTGACGCGGCTCCAGCCACCCATCAAAGAAATACCTGCATCGACTTCAAAAGCCTTTCCTGTAGAACTGCTACCCTCCGCAAAATATTCCACATGCACAGGGTATTCAATATCTTCCATCAATCCCGGCGGGCAAGTTTTGGGATCAGAATCACCACAGGTGCTCTTCTTGACATAATGCTTTTCGAAGAAAACCGGATCGACACTCACAGCCACCACCGGCATCTTTATTTCGTCCTCTTCGATAAAGTAAGTGTTGGTCACCACTTCCTTCGTAAGAAGACCATCTTTAAAGACTGCACAACGGAGAACCATGTTCGATTCAATCTTCAATTCAGAATCAAATTTTTCGGAATCCTTCGTCGGAATAGAGCCATTCTTCGTGCAACGCACAGAAGCTCCTTCGGGCACATTTGCAGGCGGCTTAAGGGTCACCGCTTTGCTATAGAAGCCACCCTGAGATCCGCTAAAGTTGAACTTCGGCGCCATTCCATCATATGCTGTCGATGCCGTGTTCGGTTTTTCAGGCGTCGCCTTCTCAAAGAACTTCCAAATACCACCATCAACAATACCGTAGCTCAATCCCGAAGCAATTTCAGGGTAGTGGACCGAATCACGAATGGAATAGTAACGGTCAATCAGATAGATCGATCCACCGTTCTTTTCCAGTTTCCAGTTGGTATGGGGACGTTTATGGAGATCTCCCTCATCGGAACTTTCCACTACAGAACGGTTTCCCTTATCGCAGAACACCACGCGGAAAGACTTGGGCTTGATGGTTTCATCACCAAAAATCCACTTACGGGGTTTACCCATATTTTCGACAAGGGAATACCCCTGGAGACTAGCCTCTTCATCGCCGGCATTGTAAATTTCAACCCAACCCGGATCGTCACCATTTTCGTCGAGCCAGTTCAGGTTTACCGGAGCGATTTCAGTAATGATCAGCGAGGAATTGCCAACCCAGCGAACCGTGGTATCGGCAGGAATATATACAGTATCATAAATGACAACCGTCTCGCCCGTAACAGGGTCTATCTGAACAATGGAATCCACCGTCGGATGAATCGTATCGTACGTGACAACCCTATTTCCGTTCGAATCGATTGTAACGATAGAGTCAATCACTATTGGCAATTCTTCGCCATTTTTCGACGAAGTCGTATCATCAGTAGAGCAGGCCATAATTCCTGCCAAAACCAAACTCAGTCCGCCCATTAAAGCGAGGCTATTCATTTTTCTGAATACGTACACGCTGCCACCTATAAAAAATATTTGCCGGAAACTCCCGATTTCCAGAGTCCTAATCTTCTACACCCAGGTACTAAATTTAGAAGATTATTCTCAAAAAAGGGAAAAATATCGGTAATATTCTATTTACCCTTGACAGACATCACAAAGTGTTCTATATTTGGCCTACCAAGTCGGCGCTGTAGCTCAGTTGGTAGAGCAGCGGACTGAAAATCCGCGTGTCGTCAGTTCAATTCTGACCGGTGCCACTAAAAGGACCTCGATTTTTCGAGGTCTTTTTCATTTTTTCTTTAATTTTTAGTCAAAAAAGCCAGATATGGGAGAACGGCACCAATTAACGTCGATAATGGCTGTAAATTTCGTCCCAATGTTCCATAAGGACATCCACTAGCTCCGGTTGAAACTGCCCACCACGCTGCTTCAGGAATTCATCTTTGACCTTTTCTTCAGGCCAAGGCTGCTTGTAACAGCGCGGACTAGAAAGGGCGTCCAGAACATCGGCAATAGAACAAATACGGCCTGCCAACGGGATTTCTTCGCCGGCAAGGCCCTTGGGGTAGCCACGACCGTCCCAGCGTTCATGGTGGGAACGGGCAATCTCAGCCGCAAAGCGGAGCAACTTGCGCTTAGAGTTGTGGAGCATGTTGTAACCGATTTCGGAATGCGTCTTCATAATGGTGTATTCGTCATCGGTAAAGCGGCCGGGCTTATTGAGAATGGCATCGGGAATGCCCACCTTGCCCAAATCATGCATCGGGGTAGCGAGGCGAATGCGTTCCACCTCGTTTTCCGGGAGTTCCAGGAACTTTGCCAGCATGCACGAAATCTCGGCCACACGCTGGATGTGGTCACCGGTTTCCTGGCTGCGGTATTCGGAAACTTCGCCCAAAATGTGAATAATTTCGCGCTGGGTAGCCTCAAGTTCCATATTCAGCATGGCCGACTCGACCGTCTTTGCCGAATAGACTGCCGTAAGGCTCAGGCGTTCCAAGTCCTGGATCGAGAACACGCCGGTTTCACCCAGCTCGTTTTCGCCCTGCTTGTTTATGGCCTGGTACACACCCATCACGCCGCCCGCAGAATCCATCAGCGGAACAGTCAACACAGAAGTTGTACGGTAGTGTGTCTTTTCGTCGCTCCTACGATCGAACCTAGGGTCTTGGTAAGCATCTTTAATCAGGAGCGGTTCGCCAGTCCTTACGGAATAGCCCACAAAGCCTGCATTGTAGGGAATGCGCAGTTCACTTACGCCGTGGGCCACCTTGGTCCACAATTCACCGCTATCTTCATCGACAAGCCACAGGGAGCAACGGTCCGCCATCACAATGGAGCGTCCCAAATCGGCCATCAGAACCAGGAGGCTGTCCATCTTACGTTCTGCCGCAATCTTCGGCATATACGCAAACAGCAGCTCTAGGATCCTCTGGGATTCTACAACCTCTTTCTCGTCAAGTCCTGTCATACTATGTAAAATCTAGATAAACTTCATTTTATTTACAACTCTGCTTGACAGAAAAGGCCTAATTTTTCTATCCTTGGATAGCCTTGGAGGAATAGGCTAATTGGTAAGTCAGCGGTCTTGAAAACCGCCGCCGTAAGGCTTGGGGGTTCGAGTCCCTCTTCCTCCGCTAAAAAGCTCCCCCAAAAGGGAGTTTTTTTATTTTCCCTCATCCCACATCTATCCAACCTCCCACTCCATCTGGTTATCCGCAGCAAAATCGGCAGCCGCAGAGGCAGGCTCGTCATAAAGCAGAGTACAAACCTTGAGCGGGAGCGGAAAATTATGCCCGAAAGCCGCAATACAAGCCGAAGTGGTAGCCCCCGTGGTAAAGACATCGTCTACCACCACCACCGTCCCGGACACAGGGGCCTCTTTCAAAGTACATTCAAAGGCATACGCCACATTCCGCTCTCGCTGTTCCTTGGACAACTTGGTCTGCGAAACCACAAAAGTCCTGCGCTTAAGCCAGCGGCATACCTTCCCCCCGAAAATAACCGCTAGGGCCGCAGCGATCTTTTCGGCTTGGTTGTAGCCCCTTTCCCTAAACCTCGCCCTATGGAGCGGTACAGGGACAAAGTATAGCGGCTTCGGAAGCATCGATAGATCCTCACGGACAACTCCATATCGAACGGAAGACGAATGCTTGACCAAGTAGGTAGCCATACCCGAAACGCCTTTATACTTTAACGCATGTACCAATTTCCGGGTCAAGGGCCGCATCGGGAACAAACTACAGACATCCGGCCCCGGAGATAAGTCCACAGTGGACTCCCGTTCCAATTCCCCAACACATTCCGGGCAAAGCCACGGATCCAGACTCTTTGAAGGTTTTCCGCAACCGAGGCATTCCGCCCCGAAAACAAAACGGCCTACATTTTCTATCCAGCGCATATAAACTCCCGGGAGCAAAAAGAGCTCCTCTTATATATACGCCAGATCCGTAAAAAGCGGGGATTTTGAGTTCCTAGCCCCGGACTATCTCCTACGGGCCTGATAACGCAAGCAAAGCAGGAAACCCACCAATACCATACAGGTAAGGGCGAAAGATCCACCGTAAGAAAGGAAGGGCAAGGGCAACCCAGTCACAGGCATAAGCCCGATAGTCATGGCAATATTCACTATGATATGGAACAGGAATATGGTCGATGCCCCCATGACCATCAATGTCACAAAGGGATCCGAAGACTGCTTGCTGATGGAAGTGGCCCGCCACAGGAACAGGGCATATAGCACAAGCACAAAGGCACAACCCAGAAAGCCGAACTGTTCGCCCAGAACGCTAAAGATAAAGTCCGTATGTTCTTCAGGCAAAAAGGCGAGATTGGTCTGGGAACCGTTTCCAAAACCCTTACCAGTCAAGCCGCCCGAACCGATTGCCGTCAAGGATTGCAACACCTGATAGCCATCACCCAGCGGATCGCTCATAGGATCGAGAAAAGTATTCACGCGTTTTTGCTGATGGGGTTCCAGCATGTTCCAAGCCATGGTGCTTGCGTAACCTGCAAAAATATTCGCCATCAGGATAATTGCAGACAAAACCTTCGGAAGCCTGCGACGGAAAAGGGCAAACACCACCAGGCAAATCAAGAGCCCCCAAAGTATTTCAAACACAAGCGCCTGCGAATGGGAGAACAGCACCGAAAACACCGGGCTTACTATCAGGAACATATCCGTCAGGGTTAGTCCTGCAAAAAAGAACCCTACCATAGTCACCGCAATAAACACCAGGGCCGTACTCAAGTCAGGCTGCTTTAACACCAGAGCAAAAGGCACAATAAACAAGAAGAAGGGCACCACGAAGGTTTTCATCTTAAACAAGCTAACGGGATGCTTCGAAAGCCAGTACGAAAAAATAAGCAGATAGGCAATCTTTGCAAATTCCGACGGTTGCAGCTTAAAAATGCCAAGGTCAATCCAGCGACCCGCACCCTTGACCACATCGCCTGCAAAAAACAGCACCACCACAAGGAGCACAAGGGCCACCGCATACAAGGGAATCGCCGCTCGTTTCAACCAGTCAATACGCACAAAAACCAAAGCCGCAGCAAAGACGCTGCCAAAAATGAAATAGACAATCTGCTTGAACCAGAACAATTCAACCACAGAGGTGTCTTCGGCAATGGTCGCCGAATACACAAGGGACACGCCCACGCTCATCAAGGCAAGCGTAAGCACTATAAACATCCAGTCAAATTTCAGCGAATGGTCAAGGAGCCGTTTGGGTTTCATTTTTTCCCGCCTCCGTTTCCTTGTTTTCAAAATAGGCTTCCATCACTTTCTTGGCAATAGGGCCAGACACGGCGCCACCGCCGCCAGCCGCTTCCATAATCACGGCCACGGCAATTTCCGGATCATACAGGGGAGCAACCGCCGCATACCAGGCATGGGTCTTTTCGCCCTTTTTCCATTCGCCAGAACCAGTCTTCGCTCCTACACGGACATTGGGCAACGCGCCACGCTTACCGGTACCGCCCGGATGGTTCACCACCGAATCCATGGCCGCAAGCAGAATACGATGGGTGTAAGGCTTCATGTTGCCGGGTCGAATAATTTCGGGTTCGTAACGACGCACCACGTTTCCATGGTTGTCGCGCAATTCCTTCATAAAGTGGGGCCTATAAACACCCTTACCGGTAGCCAAAGACCCAATTAATGTAGCCTGCTGCAAGGGCGTCACAATCTGCCCCTGCCCAATGGAAAGGTTCAAGATAAGACCGCGGGCCCAGCGCCAGCCCAAACGCTTGTTTTTCTGGTTAAAGGATGCCGAATCCGGAAGCCACCCAGCCTTTTCACCAGGAATGTCCACTCCGAGAGGTTTTTCGCCCAAACCAAAGCGCCGGCCAAATTCATTGATACGGTTCATGTCAATGTCGAGGCCCGCCTGGTAAAAGAACACGTCGCAACTCAAGCGGATGGCGTTCACCACGTTCAAGCTACCGTGGGTGCCCCAGCATTTCTGATAGCGGGCCCCGTACTGGTAGCCACCCGTACAGGACTTGGAATAATACTTGTTCTCCGTCAAGATTCCGCTTTCAAGGCCCGCCCCCGCCGTCACCAATTTAAAAATAGATGCCGGCGGATAAGTACCCGAAATCGCACGGTTCGTTAGCGGCCTCATGGTATCCAACGCCACGTGAGCCCAACCCTTGTTGCGCTCACGCTTTTTCAGCGAGAAAATATTGGGGTCCAGTCTCGGGGAAGAAACCATGGCCAAAATTTCACCGTTCCTCGGATCAATAGCCACCAGTGCGCCCTTCGCCGAATCGGGAATAGCCTCTTCGGCCACCTTCTGCAATCGCAAATCAATGGTCGACACCAGGCGAAGGCCGGGCACAGGTTCTGTGCCATCGACACCATCGACCGTGCCCACTTCACGACCAGAAGCGTTCACTTCTACAAGCTTCATGCCGTTCACGCCGCGGAACTCTTTGTCGTAAAACTGTTCAAGGCCCTTTTGCCCAATGCGGTCACCCTGCGTATAGCCATCGTACTCCGGCAACTTGAGCTGTTCTTCCGAAATTTCACTGGTGTAGCCCAGTACATGGGACGCTAGGGTTCCATAAGGATATTCACGTCTGGATTCAATCACCGTCATCACGCCGGGCAACTCTTCGGAACGTTCTTCAATAATGGCCACCTGTTCGGCGGTGGCATCTTCCAGCAAGCGGATAGGCCTATTCTTGATCCAGCGGGAACGCTGAAACGCCGTATCCAGGGACAAGGAATCGAACAGGCGCTCCCCCGCCGTGTCACGGATGCTGAGCAACTTTCGGAACAGCAAATCGCGATCGGCCTTCTTGCGGGGCATGTTCATGGACGTCAATGCAATCTGGTACGAAGGACGGTTACGAACCAGCACTTCGCCGTTACGGTCATAAATGTAGCCGCGCTCGGCTACCAAAACCACTTTGCGAATACGGTTGTTTTCGGAACGTTGCAAGTTTTCGTCGTAATGCGTGTACTGTAACGAAAACAGGCGCATCAAAAGAATGAAAAACAAGATTACAACACCGGCCATGTAAATCAATACATTCCAGTTCCTGTTTTGCAGGGTCTCGTTTTCAGACATTCCCTTAAGCATGCTTCTTCTTTTTACTGCCTATATCCAGGTAGAAGAATATTCCGCCAATCAACATCGTATAAAAGCATTCCGGAATCGACTTCGTCAAGAACAGGTTAGTCACCACATCCTTGGAAAGACCGGTAATGCCATAGTAAATCATGTCGCACACAAAAAAGCCCAAGCCAAGTACGCCGACCTTAGCGGGCAAATTCAAAGACAAGAAACGTTCTTCCAACTGTCCCACAGCATAGCCGAGCACAGTCATCGAAATCGCATTCGCACCGAGCCATTCCACCGGAGCATATACGTCTTGAGTAAAGCCAGCCACAAAGCCCCAGAAACATCCGGCCGTAGGGCCCCTTCTAATGGCAACGGCCACTATGAAGATGATGATGAAGTCAGGGGCAACGTCAAAGAAGCTAAGCCAATCGGCAACCGTCATTTGCAAGGCAAATACGATCACAAACATGATAAAAGTCTTGAGCCAACCCAAGTTATTCATCGAGCAGCTCCTTGATAATCCAATCCGGTTCTTTTTCCATCACGAACACTTCTTCAAGAATCGAGAAATCCTGGAAAGGACTTACTTCCATCTGGCGCATCACATCAAGATCAGACTTGCGAACATCCTTCACCGTTCCAACGGGAATGCCTTTCGGGAAAATTCCACCCAAGCCCGAAGTCACCAAGGTATCGCCGGCATGGACTCCAGCATGAGTAGGCACGAGAGCCGTCAAGCGAACACCATCCATGGACTCCAGGAAGCCAACCACGCGGGTACGGCGGTCCATTACAGACAACTTAAGATTCGGGTCTACCAGCAGTTGTACTCGGGAATGATTGTAGGTCGCTTTCGAAATTTTTCCCACCAAGCCATTCATCGAGAACACGGGCATGTTCTCTTTTACGCCGTGCTCTGTACCGCGGTTAATCACCATCGTCGTAAGGAATCTTCCGGGATTGTGGCCAATCACGCGGGCCGTCACAATCGGGAAATCCCACTTGTCATCGAATCGGACTAGCGTATGCAGTCGGGCGAGTTCCTGCAGGCCTTCACGGGCATGATAGGTTTCTTGCCTTAAACGTGCGTTTTCTTCTTTCAGCTGTTCGTTTTCTTCTGCAATGGCCTTGTAATGCCCCACCGCAGATACAATCCGTTGGGCAGGGAAATAAAGCGTAGAAACCGCCGTCGAAACAATGCTTTCGCGAATCGGCGTCGGAGACTGACGCATCAGTAGGCCCAAAGCCAAGAAAAAGACAAAGGCAACGATACCGTGCCTTTGCGTAAACAAGTCGACAATAAAGCGAATCGCCCTAAGCATCGAACCCTGTCAAGTTAGTTCGAGGAAGCAATCAAAACCGGGCGGTATTTATCCAAGTCTTCAAGAATGCGGGCTGCACCCTTGCAAACGCAGGTCAGAGCGTCATCAATGACATTCACCGAAAGACCAGTTTCTTTACGGATGCGTTCATCAAAACCGCGCAGCTGAGAACCACCACCCGTCATGATGATACCCTTGTCGTAAATATCGGCAGAGAGTTCCGGCGGAGTAATGCTCAAGGCCTGCTTCACCGCTTCGATAATGGCGGTCACAGGTTCGTTCAAGGCTTCACGGATTTCGGCACTGTTAATCGTAGTTGTACGCGGCATGCCAGCCAAGAAGTCATGACCCTTCACTTCCATGGTCAATTCTTCTTCCAGCGGACTTGCAGAACCAATCTGGATCTTGATCTGTTCAGCCGTGCTATCGCCCACGCAAAGGTTGTACATCGTACGCAGGTAGCGGACAATGGCTTCGTCCATTTCGTCACCGCCCACGCGCACAGAGGCGTTACAGACAGTGCCGTTCAAGGCGATTACGGCGATATCGGAGGTACCACCACCAATATCCACAACCATGTTGCCAACAGGGTCTTCTACAGGGATACCCATACCGATGGCAGCAGCCATAGGTTCGTGCACCAGGTGAACTTCCTTGGCACCGGCCTGCTTGGCAGCATCAATCACCGCACGCTTTTCTACTTCGGTAATGCCAGAAGGCACGCCGACCACCACGCGAGGTTTTACCATCCACAGCGGGTACTTCTGCACGCGCTTGATGAATGTCTGCAAAAGGGTTTCAACCAATTCGAAATCGGCAATCACGCCATCGCGCATGGGGCGCACTGCACGGCTTTCGCCAGGCGTACGGCCAAGCATCTTTTTCGCTTCGAAACCGATGGCAGATACACGGTTATTCTTGCTGTCCACTGCAATAACCGTAGGTTCATTGATGACTATTCCCTGACCGTCCACATGAACAAGCGTATTCGCCGTGCCCAGGTCAATACCGATATCGCAAGAAAAGAGGCCGAACAAAATCCAATCCTTTTTTAAGATTCAACTTCCTTTAAGAAATATAAAAAAAACTAACGAAGTGAGTCTGCACCGAATTTCCACTCCTTCTTATAGCGGTCCCATCCACGTGTGCTCACGTCATAGCGGTATTTGCGCTTTTCATGCATGGCAATGTCTTTGTAGATAAAGAAATCGACTTCGGCATAAGCCGCATAAATGCGAGCCTCGGCGCCATCGAACAACCTAAAGTCCTTCACCCGGTAATAGGGCGTATCCAAGAGACCTTCGCGAGTCTTGGAAGCCTTCATGGTTTCGGCAACCATGAACTTTAAATCATCCTGCAAGTATTCCGTTAATTTATTTTCAATGCGTTCCGTCGGTTCGGAACAGCCCACAAGCAGGGCCACAAAAGCCAATATGCAAACAGGTAGTTTCATGGCCTTAAAGTAGAAAAATTGCGGAAGAAGAAAGGGCGTGCCGAAAGCAACAAAAACGCCCCTCTTGGAGGGGCGTCTTCACATTCAAGTCCGATGTTTCAATTAGAACGAGTAAGTTGCATCGAGGCGAGAGAAGAAGCGGCCTTCACCCTGGAACGGGTTGCGGAACAGCAGGTCTTCTGCAACGGTCACGTCGATCTTCAGGCGTTCTTCGATGTTGATACCGAAACCGAAACCGACATGGTCGTCGGCAGAGCCGTCAGCCAGCGGGTTGGTAGAGAAGAACGTACCGTCGTCCTTGCAAATACCATAGCGGTCAGAGGTGTATTCGTTCTTGGAGTTCACGTCGCAATCGGTGTAGAGGATGGACTTCTGGCCACCCACGCGGATCACGAACCAATCCCACCAGATATTACGTTCGATACCGAAGCTGATCTTGCCACCGATATCGGAACGCTTGTCCCAATGCGGATCATCTTCGTTGCGGGAATCATAAACCCATGCGCCGCCATCCAGAGCCTTGTCATAGAACCAGTCATGAGCCTTCGTCTGATTCCAGATGAAGTCGAGGCCCAACCAGAAGAAGCCACGGTCCATAGCCACATTGATACCCATGCCGGCCTGAGCAAGCTTGTCTTCGATGCCAGGAGCCTGAGCGAGCTTAATATTAGCAGCAGGCACCAATTCACCGTCAATGGCTTCCAGGGTGAAGAAAGCACGGGCCTTACCGAGGATGGAGAAATCGCCATCATCAAAGAAGTCATGGCGATCCGGGCCATACTGGATACGGGCAACGCCACCAGAAAGTTCGTAAGAAGTACCGCTACCCAGCTGGAAGTTCAAACCACCATCCAACTGAACGAGGGAGGCGTAAGCCTTGCTATCCGGCTGATAGGTGCCGCTTTCGTCAAGATCGCCACCATCCTGGTGAGCGATATAAATGTGCAAGCCCCAAGCGTCGCCGCTAGAGAAGGTACCGCCCAAGAAACCATCGAAATTGGTCACGGTTTCGGGAACAACCACGTAACCTCTCTTACCAACCTGCACATAGTCCGGCAGATACATGGCGAGATCCTGGTTGATACGGCCGAAAAGACCACCAATCGTGAACTTTGGATCAGGATTATTGTCATCACCGAAAGAAACAGAGAAAATACCACCGAAGGTCGGGTGCTGCGGATCAACGTTTCCGCCAGCCTTCAAGTCATTATCGGTATAAGCACCAAAGCCACCGATCAAGTAGTTGGAGTAAAGGTTTGCATTGGCAGGGTTGTCGAAAATGCTCACATCATCCATGATGTAGGTCGTGTTCTTGCCCATGGATTCTACGCGTGCAAAAGTAGCGAACGCGGAACCGACTCCAAGAATACCGAATGCGGCACCAACCGCGGCAGCTGTTCTTAAGTTCATTGGAAAACTCCTATTGAAATTTCTGCTTTAAAGTTAGTTTAATTAAACGGAAATCGCAATAAAATTTTAAACAAAAGCCAATTTTTTTATACATAAAGGCCGGCGAAGGCAATACAAAAAAGGCCGGACTTGATAGTCCGGTCTTTTTTCAAGTTTTCGCCGAATTATTCGGAGAAGGTGAACGGGATCGTAACAGTGGTGTTACCAGACTTCACCTTGCTGAACTTCCAGCGGCTCACAGCGGTCTTGACTTCGCCGTCAAATTCGCCGTAACCGGTCGTAGAAGAAGCAATGGAGATGC
>JAFXLS010000168.1 GCA_017530965.1 Fibrobacter sp. | reverse complement strand
CTGCAATCTTCTGATAGTCGCCAGGAACATTGATATTCTTTGCCATGGCGGTTCCAGAAAGAAGCATCGCCCCGGCCGTGATTAAGACCAGTTTCTTTAGGGTCATACTGCTACGTTTCTCCAATCATAGAACACTTTGAAATTAAAACCTATACACCCGCCAAAACGACGAATGCAAAATTCAAGTGGGAATATACCTTCAAAAACGGCATTAGTCAAACGCTTTTCGCAAAAAATGCCTAAATAATTGAGAAAATGTCGATAAAATCGTTTCATCGAGGTATATCTAACCCGTTCAAGGTCAATCGGCGGATGCCGGTTCGGCCTTTTCCTCTTCCTTTTTCGCGCCTTGAATAGACACGCGAATCTCTTGGCAGGTCTTTTTGATGTCCTGCAAAACCTTGCGGGCACGGGTGCCGGCAGACTTGTTTCCGCGCTCGAACTTTTCGTACTCGCGCTTGAAGTTCTCGACTTCCAGTTCAAGATCGTTCACTAAGCTCATAAGCAAACTCCATATAAAAATATGCAGTATGGAAAATAAATTAAAGTTTATGCTAAAAATCCGCCGTTTTGTAAAAAAAACTTCAAAAATCGTCAAAAAACGCATTTTTTTTCATTTTTTAACATATTATTCACCCTGAACTAACGCCCAGAGAGTCTCCAAGGAGGCTTTACCCCTCTCCCCGACATTCTCGGAGAAGTCATTTACGAACATCCGGATATGCGCTTCCATGACATTCGGATCGTCAATTTGGGCCAATTTATCGATAAACGGAGTCACCAGATTTTCCCGCTTACGGGCGATATTCAAACTTTCGCGGATTTCTTTTTCCACTTGAACAATTACGTCTTCTCCAAGAGAACGTCTTGCAACACCTATTCCAAGTGGTATAGGGGTTCCCGTATGTTCTTCCCAAAACGCACCCAAATCCTGCAATAGATAAAGGCCGTCCCGTTTCCAAGTAAAGCGATGCTCATGTATTACAACGCCTTGCACAGCCTCTTTGGAGCGCAAAGATCGGTAAACCTGGTCAAAAAGAGCGTATTCGATTTTCTGCTCGGATTGTCCCGTTTTCCGGTGCCAAAACTTGAACAGAAGGGCCGCAGTCGTATCAGCACCGGGCAAAACCACCGGTTTTTCAGGACAAAAAGAGTCCCCTACAGACGAAAGCAGTAACGGACCACAGCCGTATCCAATAGCGCCACCGCAAGAAAGGCATGTGTATTCGCGTTCGACTTTGGGATACACCTGGGCGCTCACCTTTGCAACATCAAGCTCTCCGCGGCGCACCATTTCATTGAGGGTTTGCACGTCGGCAAAATGAACTTCCCATTCAAAAGGGGAATTTTCAAGACCCTGGACAAGAGCTTCGTAGATATAGGTGTCGTTAGGACAAGTGGAAATACCGAGAGAAAGACGCATAATAGTGTGAAGTGTGAAGTGTGAAGTGTGGAGTGTGAGGTGTGGGGTGTGAGGTGTGAAATGGATTGTCAATCATTACTCACTACTCATTACTCATCACACATTTTTTTAGGGCGGCGAGGGCTTCGTTGAATTTCCAGGAGGCGCAGTCGCGAGTGGTCGCCATGTTGCTCACGGCGCGGATTTCGAAAACAGGCATATTGTGAGCGATGCAGGCCGCAATTCCTGCAGCACCTTCCATATTTTCGATGTCCGCATCAAACATCTTGGCACGCATGCGCCCCAGTTCTTCGGTGCCCGTGCAGCAATTCACCGTAAGGCCTACGGCAGATTTCAATTTTTGCAAGTGAACAGGAGCATGTTCTACAGCAGTTGCACGTACAGAACTCGGGAACGGGGAAAACGTACCATCTTTTTCTTGATAGCCCATATCCCCCACACATTCGGAATCCACGCGCACGACATCAAGAACATTGATTCCGCGGTCGGGATAGGCGCCACAAACACCAAGAATAAGCACCCCCGAAATTTGAATTTTCTGCTGCTTGACAGAGGCTAACAAATACGTTAAATTCGTTGCAAAATTCAGGATTCCCATCCCTAGAATGCAAGCGTAGCCACGGTTTTCCGAGAGTTTAATTAATTTGTCTGAAGTAGTTTCGTTCGCAGAGTCTGCGTACTCCGGAAAAAATGAAGTGAATTCAGCCGGCGTTGCAAAAGCGAACAAATACACAGGCTACTCCAGTTTTTCTACCGCATCGACAATAGCCGTCTCAAGTTCTGCAACACGTTCCACCTTAATGTTACAGGGGCGTTCTACCTCGCAACGGGCAGAGGCAACCGCGGTCGCCTTGATGAGGCACTGTTCAAAGTCGAGACCCATGGAATCGGCATAAAGCCAGCCAGCAAAGAAGGAATCACCAGCACCGATACGGTTGTTGACCTGGACCGTAGGCGGCAAAAGCTGCACTCCCTGGAATTTCTTTTCCACCAAGCGGAATGCGCGAACCGGAGACTCTTCATCAGTTACAACCAGATTCTTAATCGGAAGCCGTTCCAACACGGCAGTCGCAGTCATTTTCCAGAACTGGGGACTCGACATCACCTGGGGAATTCCAAGCCTAGAAAGCAACTTGCAGTATTCCTTCAGGTTGATTTTCAAGAGCTCCACGCCTTTTTCAAGCCAGGCGTCCACATCTTCGATGGCATCCACATAAATCTTTTTGCCAGCGAAATCAAGGGCGTTCAGTAGCTCCACATTGAACCCCTGAGGGAACGTTCCGCACAAGGCTACACTCTGGGTCGAGCTCCAGTAGTCATTGATGGTCTGGAGGAAATCCTCGTTTTCGTATTCCGTAAGATCCGGCGAAGGTTCGATGAGCTCCGTAGATTCGCCCTCACTTACGATAGTAGTGCAAATACGAGTCGGCTCCTTAATCCATACGGGCGCCTGTTGAATTCCGTATGCAGAAATTTCATCGAAGATTCTTGGGCCATGTTCCGAGCCCAAGAAATGCATCATGAGCGGGGAGCCCCCCAAAAGGTGGAGCACAAGGGCACAATTGATGCCCTTGCCCGAAGCATACTCTTCGATTTTCCCGATACGGTGAACCTCGCCCGGAGTGAACTTGTCCACATAGAACAAGCGTTGCCAAGCGGGATTGAGCCCGAGAATTAGGATTTCCTGCGACATGGGTTGCCTAGAAATTCACCTTGAAGAACTTGCGCTTGCCCACCTGGACAACCAGCTGGTCTGCACCCTTGATTTCAATCTGGGACTGCGGATCGGCGAGCTTTTCGCCCGCAATCTTTACGCCGCCGTTCTGGACCATGCGGCGAGCTTCGCCCTTAGAGGCGAAGGCCTTAATTTCGACGAGCAGGTCCAGGGCACCGTAGGTGCCGGCCGCCACGCCGCATTCGGCTGCATCGCTCGGAATGGCATTACCGCTGTGGATTTCACGTTCCTTGGCAGCGGCGGCCTCGGCGGCTTCTGCGCCGTAGTACTGCGTCACGATATCGATGGCGAGGCGGTGCTTCGCATCGTTCGGATTCATCTTGCCTGCGGCAATGTCGGCCATCATCTGCTTGATTTCTGCAAGCGGAATGTTGGTCAGAAGTTCAAACCAGTTTTCGACGATGCTATCGGCGAGGCTGTAAATCTTGTGGTACATCACGTCGGCCGGTTCATTCAGGCCCACGTAGTTACCGATGGACTTACTCATCTTGACCTTGCCGTCGGTGCCGAGGAGGATGGGCATGAAGAGACCAATCTGCGGTTCCATGCCTTCAAAAAGCTGCAAATCGCGACCGCGAAGCACGTTGAACTTCTGGTCGGTACCGCCGAGTTCCACGTCGCTATTGATGGCGACGGAATCGTAACCCTGCATCATAGGGTACATGAATTCATGCAGGCTGATGGGGGTATTGGCGGCATAACGGTTGTGGAAGTCTTCGCGTTCAAGCATCTGGGCCACGGTAAACTGGCCCATGAGTTCGGTCACCTTGCTGAACGGGAGCTTGGAGAACCATTCGCCATTGTAGTGGATTTCCACCTGGTCGCGGCGGACCACCTTGAAGAACTGTTCCTGATATTCCTTTGCATTTTCGAGTACCTGTTCGTGCGTGAGGCGCGGACGGGCCTTGTTACGGCCACTGGGGTCACCAATCTGAGCTGTGTAGTCACCCACGATGAGCACAACGGTATGACCCAGGTCCTGGAACTGGCGAAGCTTGCGCATCACGACGGTGTGACCGAAATGAACATCCGGAGCGGTAGGGTCCACACCCATCTTCACGCGGAGAGGAACACCAGTATCATAGGACTTCTGAAGTTTCTTTTCGAGTTCATCTTGCGGCACAACATCGGTAACGCCGCGCATCAAAATTTCAAGTTGTTCCTTAACGGGACGAAATTGCATAATTTTCTCAGTTGTTAGAGGTTAGTGATTAGTGGTCAAGGAAATTACAAGTTTTAACCGCCAATCACTGAAAGCCCATGTAGAAGGAATGGATTATCATAACGGAATAAATATAGAAAAGTAGACTTTCACGTTTTTTCTTATATGTTATATTTGCGACGCAAACTACCTTAAAAGGAGAACATTCATGAAAAAGTTTATTTTAGCACTATTAGCAACCGCCGCAATGGCTATGGCAGAATCCCATACCCATGACGGATTCTTCTTGAACCTGGCACTGGGCTTTGGCTATCAAGGCTTTACTTACGATGCAAACAAGGCCATATACGACATGGAAGCAAAAGGCGTTTCTACTGAATTCGACCTTAAGCTTGGCGGATGCATCGCAACCAACACCCTTTTGCACGCCACAATCCTAGGCGTAACCAACAACAGCGAAATCGACTATAAAACAAAGGGCGGCAAAAAGCAGGGATCCTCTTCGGAAGAAAGCGAGAACTTGTCGATGCTCGGAATTGGTCTTACGTACTATCTGCCTGAAAACATCTTCATTAGCGGATCCGTCGGTTTTGCTCAATTCAATCTGCAGGACAACTCTGACGAAGACAAAGACATCGAAGGCGCCACCGAAAAAGGCCTTGGTGTTCAAATTGCAGCCGGTAAGGAATGGTGGGTCAGCGACAACTGGGGTCTGGGCCTGTCTGTCGCATTTACTTATGGCGCAGCCGAAGACAAAGATGATTTAGGAGACGCATCTGCCTACGGCGTCAACGTCATGTTCTCGGCAACGTTCAACTAAAAAACGGGGAAATATTCCCCATCGCAAAACTATTTTCCGAAACCAGCAAGGTCTATACCGAGCTGGTTTATTTTATATGTAAGGATACGCGGAGTCGTAGAAAGACTGCGCGCAGCGGCAGCAATTTTACCCTTGCTACTCTTGAGGGCATCACAGATAATGTCCTTTTCGTAAGCTTCCACCATGCGTTTCAAATTTCCGTTCACCGGAGTTCCACTAGTTTCAGCCGTTTGAAGCGTGGTCGGGAAATGGTGCGGGTAGATGACATCTTCATCTGTCACAAGCACGGCACGTTCAATTCCATTCTCGAGTTCACGCACATTTCCGGGCCACGGGTAACTCATGAGCATGTTGATGGTGGTACGCGCGAGACGGCGGACATTTTTGCCCACGATACGGCAATAATGCTCCACAAAATGGTCCGCCAAAAGAACAATATCCGTCTTGCGGTTGCGAAGGGGCGGAACATAAATCGGGAAAATATGCAGCTGGTAGTAAAGGTCTTCGCGGAAGGTACCTTCTTCGACCATCTGCTGCAAGTTCTTGGTGGTGGCCGCAATGACGCGGACATTTACTTTTTTAGAAATGCGGGCGCCAATACGTTCGACCTCGCCATGTTGCAACAAGCGCAAGAGTTTCACCTGCAAGTTCGGCGAAAGTTCACCCACTTCGTCGAGAAAAAGCGTACCGCCATCGGCCTGTTCGACGCGGCCCGGCGTTTCAGCCAGGACGCCCACCAATGCACCGCGCTCGCTACCGAACAGTTCCCGGTCCAAGACGGATTCGGGCATGGAGGCGCAATGGACGCGGACGAACGGGCCCATGTTGCGGTCGGAACGGTAGTGAATAGCCTCGGCCACAAGCCCCTTGCCCGTACCGACTTCACCCACAATGAGGGCCGGCAGGGGGCTGCGGGAAACCTGGTCGATCTGCGCATACACGCGCTGCATTTCGCTGGACCGTCCAATGATATTGTCGGGATGAAAACGATCCTTCAGTTCCAATGTCAAGCGTTCGTTTTCGGCCTTCAGCAGTTCGTTTTCTTCACGGGCCTCGCGACGAAGCTTCACGGCTGCAGCGAGCATCTGCGCAATAATTTCGAGGAGACGGAGTTTTTCAGGTAATTCGTCTTCCACAGGATTCTGCACGTCGGCACTGAAGGCGCCAATGACCTGGTGTTCCATAATCACGGGCACACACAAGAAAGCCTTGTCTTCGGTTTTACCGCGTCCCGTTCTATCCAAGAAGTCCGGATCCTTGGCAACCGAGGGAATGATGATGGGCTTACCCGTTTCTACCACGCGGCCTGTAATACCTTCGCCAACCTTATAACGTCCCTTGCGAGCCTGGCGGTTCGAAAGGCCTTCAGCAATTTCAATAGAAATTTCGCCCGTATGACGGTTATACAATGTCAGAGTCGCATGTTCCACGCCCATGGTGGATTCCACCACTTCCAAAATCGGATGGGCAACGCTCTCGAAATCAAGCGTCTGGTTAAGAATGGAGCTGATCTTGTAGAGCAGCTCCAATTCAAGAATTTTGGATTGAGAGGTGGGCATGGCGGCCTACCTTGTAGTCTATTACTTAAGGGCTTCTTGCACCAAGGCAGATGCGCGCTTGGCGTCGAAACGACCCTTGACCTTCGGGGAAAGTTCCTTCATGATCTTGCCCATATCTTTCGGGCTAGAAGCCCCGGTGGCTGCCTTGATTTCGGCAATGAGAGCCTTGACTTCGTCTTCGGTCATTTCGGCAGGCATGTACTTGCGGTACAGAGCGATAATTGCTTCTTCGGCAGGAATCTTGTCTGCAAAGCCACCCTTGGTGAGAATGTCGATAGCTTCCTGCTTCTGCTTCACGCTGCGGGCAAGAACGTCGACACACATTTCGTCGGTGATGGTTTCTTCGATCTGGGCCGGAGTGGCGCCATTCTTCATGGCTTCGTTCTTGATGTCGGAATGGAGGGTACGGAGCGTTCCGAGTGTTTCGGAATCGTGCGCCTTCATAGCGGCCTTGATATCATCCTTAATCTTAGTCAGCAATGCACTGCTCATTTTTTACCCTTTGCGGACCCTATCCGCGATTAAAAAGTCTCTAGAAACACGCAACGAGCCACCGGTCATGGACCGACGACTCATTACAAAAATCGATGCCTTAATGGCGACCGCTAAATCGACCCGAGAATCGGGCGCGAATTAGTAGAGGCGCTTACGGTTCTGGTCAGCGATTTCCTTCAAGCGCTTGCGACGAGCGGCAGTTTCGATGCGCTTCTTTTCTTCAGAAGGCTTTTCGAAACGCTGACGCTTCTTGACATCAGAAATGATGCCGTTCTTTTCGCAGGACTTGGTGAAACGCTTGAGAGCGCGTTCAAAAGGTTCGTTGGACTTAACAATTACGCCGATCACGATTATCCTTTGGTTAAATTAGAAATTCGTTTTTGGATAGCCAAATATATTT
>JAFXLS010000167.1 GCA_017530965.1 Fibrobacter sp. | reverse complement strand
GCGTTGTGGCCCACTTCGGAGTTACCCATGTCTTCGTTGGTCGGCATACCCACAGCGCGGCCGTGAGCCTTCAGGAGCACGTTCGGGTACATCTTGAAGAGGTTGTCGAGAGTCGGGGTGCGGGCTGCCTTGATGGCGTTGCCTTCGATCTTATCGGTGATACCAAAACCATCCATCACGATGGTTACGACCGGGCCCTTGATGCCGGGGAAATTGGAAAGCTTCTTGAGCATAGTTTACTCCTGTTAAATTACGGGCGTAAAGATAGAAAAAACATCCTTTTGAAGTGCTCGTTAGTTGTTGGTCACTATATAAAAAAGGCTCCCTTTAGGGGAGCCTTTTGGGATTTTAAGCCGATTACTGGATTACTCTACCTTGTAGACCTTGAGGGTCAAGGTGTAGTCTCCGTTGTTACCCTGGCTCGGGTCGGTAATGGCGAATGCGTAGAAACCTGCGCCAGTATCCTTGTTGTATGCGGTGGTTGCAGCAACATAGATCTGGTTGGAGTTTTCAATCATATCCGAAAGCGTAGCGCCGAGGACCTTATACTTGAAGTCGCTGACATAGGCAGTTGCCGGGACACGGTCTGGATTCATGTCTTCGGGCCACATGTTCACTTCGTAGTCGTCATCGGAAGGCAAGAGGTCGCCGTTGCTGATCGGAGCGAACTGGGTACCGTTGCCGCTAGTGGCGGTGATTTCCGGATTGTCTCTTGTGCCGGCTTTGCTGAAGATGATGTCTGCAGTAGTGGCAGGTGCCGGAACGGGTGTGCAGCTTGCGAAATCAAGACCCGGATTCTGGTTCGTGGAAACGGTGACTTCGCAGAACTTCATCGGAATTTCCTGAACTTGGGGCTGCGGGGGCGGTTCCGGATTCTGATCGCGGCAGAATTCTGCTGCTTCACGTTCGAACGGAATGACTACGGTGCTCTTGAAGTCATTGACGCCGTTGTTTGCCGTCACGGTGACCATAAGCTTGTAGTTGCCGCATGCGGTAAAGCCCGTGTCATTCATGTTGACTTTTACGCCTGCTGAATTTATCGAGTTCAGGTCAATGTCGTTCTGAGTCGGGGTGACATTGTTATAAACAATGCTTACGGCGACATTCCTGTTTTCTGCATCGAGAACCTTGTATTCAGTGTTGGTGAACTGAATGTTTATATCGTTTTCGGAGGAGTCCTGAGTGATGTCAAGACCAAAACGACCCTTGAAACGCATTTCGTCGCCAGAAAGTCTGGAGTTGGTCAGCAGGCCTTCGCCAACAAGTTCGCTGCTCAAAGTGATGTTTGCGTCCTGCTGGGTGGGAATTTCCACGGGAGCACCCGGTTCGTTCGGATCGGGTTCAGAAGAAGAGCTGCTGTCGCTTCCGCATGCAATGAGTCCGAAAGTGCTTATAGCAAAAACGGAACCCATGAAAAGTTTCTTTGCAAAAGTCATGATTTATCCTTTTTAGAATGTTTTTCTTGAAAATAAACAAAAATAGCCCGAAATGCAATTAAAAAAGTGTAAAATTTGGCTAAAACGGGGCAAAAAACACGTTTTTTTGCTCAAAAAAGCGGTTTTTAGTGATATAAATCTATTCCATGCCGCGAATAATGTCGCGAAGTCGTGCCGCTTCCTCGAAATCCAGGCGGGCGGCAGCCTCTTTCATTTGGCGTTCCAGTTCTTCGATACGGGAATTGTTTGCGGTAAGCGGTGATGGTTTGCTGCGCTTGGATCCGCGTGCGCCATTCTTCTTGGTCTTGCTTGAGGGTTGCAACGGTTCCATCGGGCGGATGCCGGTGCCGTCGTCTTCGTAGTCCTCATTGACGGAATCGTCGCCGATATCCCCGAGCGGGTCGTTGATTCGCAAATCGTCTTCCAACTTGCGTGTCACGGATTTCGGCGTGATGCCGTGTTCCTTGTTGAATTCTTCCTGGACGGCTCTTCGGCGGGCGGTCTCGGTGACTGCCTTCTCCAGGCTGTCGGTCATGTTGTCAGCGAACAAGAGCACTGTGCCGTTCACGTTACGGCTTGCGCGTCCCATCGTCTGGATGAGGCTCCTGTAGTTGCGCAAGAAACCTTCCTTGTCGGCGTCGAGTATGGCCACCATGCTCACTTCGGGCAGGTCGAGGCCTTCACGCAACAAGTTGATGCCTACCAGTACGTCGAATTCTCCGGTGCGGAGTCCGCGAATCAGTTCGTGGCGTTCGAGTGTCTTGATGTCGCTGTGCAGGTAACGCGCGCGGATGCCCGCTTCCACGAAGAAGTCGGTGAGGTCCTGCGCCATCTTCTTGGTAAGCGTCGTGACGAGCACTCGGTCGCCCTTTTTGACAACTTCCTCGATGCGGTACAGGAGCACGTCCATCTGGCCCTTGATGGGGAACATCTCGATTTTCGGATCCAGAAGTCCGGTGGGTCTGTTGATTTGTTCGGTAACGACGCCGCCTGTCTTGATAAGCTCGTAATCGCCGGGAGTCGCGCTCACGAAAAGCACCTGCTTCGGGTACATATACTCGAATTCAGCGAAGTTCATGGGGCGGTTGTCCAGGGCACAGGGGAGGCGGAATCCGTACTGCACCAGCGTGGTCTTGCGGCTCTTATCGCCTTCGGCCATGCCGCCCACCTGCGGAATGCTCACGTGGGATTCGTCCACCATCAAAAGCCAGTCGTCGCCGAAGTAATCAATCAGCGTAAAGGGGCGCGTCCCCGGAGCTCGGTTTTCGATAATGCGTGAGTAGTTTTCGATGCCGCTGCACATGCCGGTTTCGCGGATCATTTCCATGTCGTAGCGGGTACGGCTCGAAAGACGGGCTGATTCCAGCACCTTGCCTTCCTTGTCCAGTTCCGCAAGACGCTCGGTGAGTTCCATCTGCATGCGTTGCAAGATTCCCGCACGGCCTTCTTCTTTAGTCACGAAGTGCTTCGCCGGAGCGATGGTCATTTCGTCGAGTTCCTGCGTCACTTCGCCGGTAACCATGTTGAATCGCACAAGACGGTCCACTTCATCGCCGAAAAGCTCGATGCGGAGGCCTTCTTCGTCGTAGCTGGGCTGGATTTCAATGACATCGCCGTGGACTCGGAAGGTTCCGCGTTCCAAGCTAAAGTCGTTTCGCGTGTACTGGATACGTACTAGGTCATGCAGAATCTTGTCGCGGTCGTAAATGTCGCCTTTCTTGATTCGCACCATCAAGTCGAAATATTCGCTGGGGCTACCCAAACCGTAGATGCAGCTCACGGAGGCGACGATAATTACGTCGCGGCGGGTCAGCAAGTTCGCGGTGGCACGCAGGCGGAGCTTGTCGATCTCGTCGTTGATGCTCGCGTCTTTCTCAATGAACGTGTCCGTGTGCGGAATGTAGGCTTCGGGCTGGAAGTAGTCGTAGTAGCTGACGAAGTATTCCACCGCATTGTGGGGGAAGAACGCCTTGAATTCCTGGTAAAGCTGGGCTGCGAGCGTCTTGTTGTGCGTCAAGATCAGCGTCGGCTTGCCCACATTCTTGATGACGTTTGCCATCGTGAAGGTCTTGCCGGAGCCGGTCACGCCAAGCAGCGTCTGGAACTGTTCCCCGTTCTCGAAACCTCGAGTAAGTTCCTCGATGGCTTTCGGCTGGTCTCCCGCTGCACCGTAAGGGCTCACGAGTTCGAAGTTCGCGCGGGTCGGCGACTGGAACTGTTTGAGGTGCCCTGGCAAACTTTGTTCGGGCGGTAGCGGTTTCGCTATCGGTTTCGCATACGGGTCTGGTGTAATTGTCTTGCGTGCGCGGGCCATGTGATATAAGAATAATGAACGATGAAAAATTAACAATAAATAAAAGGTTTCGTTTTAATTTTATATTTGGCATGTAATGGAATTGTTGAAAAAAATAGGGCTGCTCTTGATTGTCTTCGTGGCGTTTGTCGCTGCGGCAACTGAAGATACGCCCGAAGATGATTTTCAACGGTATTCCGTAGTGCCCATTCTTGGCTACACCGAAGAAACGGAATTCCAGATAGGTGTAATGTCACTATTCTTTTTAAGGCCTGGAGAGAAAGGTGGCTATGTTCCTGAAATCGGCCTTACGGCGTATGGATCGACCCGTGGCCAGTTGCAGGTCGCTTTGGAACCTTACTACTACATGTTCCACGATCAGATCAGTATTTGGGGCTTGCTCAAATACCAGGACTGGGTGGCGGGTTACTATGGCCGAGGCAATAATCCCGACATTGATGTGTTCACCAACTTCAATCGAAAAAAATTCCAGTATGGCACTAAAATTGAATCTAGAATCGGGCTCCCGAAATCGTTCAAGTATGGTGTCGAAGTCCATGCGGAGTATACGGAAATAGACTTTGAAAAGGGCGAGGTTACGGATCTTCCTGATGACCATTCTGGCTGGCGCAATGGAGCAGGGTACTTGGTCGGCCTTGATACCCGTGATAACATCAACTGGACCCATCACGGATATTTGGTGCAGTGGCAGCAAATGTTTTACAGTGACCGTTTAGGGGATTACACTTTTGATGTAGAAATGCTGGATATGCGTGGTTATTCGACCGTTACCCCGACGACAACCATGGCTCTCGGATTCCTGTGGCAGCGTGCTGACGGCGATGTTCCCTTTGACATGTTGGCTGGCCCCGACGGAATTTGTCGCTTTCGTGGGGTGGAAAGCCTGTATTTTGGCGATAACCAGGCCGTGATTATGCAGGCCGAGGTTCGCCAACTTATTTGGTGGCGCCTGGGGAGCCATCTGTTTTTCGAAGGTGGAAAGGCGGGGCGGTATTTCAGCGAACTTGTTAGCAACGACTGGCACCGGTCCATTGGTGTAGGAGCTCTTTTGGGACTGAATCTTAAGCAAAACTTGTTTGCCCGTGCCGATTTTTCGTGGGTCGATTTTGACCATTTAGGCCTGTCGTTCTATGTTCGTCAGGCGTTCTAATGCCGTTTTTTTGCAAAAAACGGCAAGCGTCTATGCATTTCATCCTTGATTTATGTCTATATGTCGCTTTTGTAAGATATTTAACAATAAGATTGTAATTATTTTCTATCTTTGCGCCAAAAATGTTATGAGGTAAAAACATGAACGAAATGAAAGAAAAACTCAAGGCCTTCTTTATGTCTGATCTCGGTGTCGATGGCGACGTGCTCCAGTTCGATACCCCGCTTTTTGGTGAAGAAATCGGCCTCGATTCCGTTGATTCTCTCGAAATCATCTCCTTTGTTGACAGCAACTTTGGCGTGTCCATGACGGGCGTTGCAAAGGAAAACTTCCAGAGCATCGATACAATCGCCGCATACATCGAAGCTCACAAGGCTTAAAAAATTAGGCCGAGGGGGTATCCCTCGGCTATCTTTATCTTTGGTATCTTGGTCCCTGTCATAATTGTCATTTTGGAACGAGCGATGGGGGCCATTAGCTCTTTGGAATAATTATGACCCCTAATGACAAGCGTTGTGTAGTTACAGGTTTAGGCGTCATTTGTGCCGTCGGTAACAATGTCGAAGAAACTTGGAAGAATGCCTTGGAATCCGTTTCCGGCATTCATAAGACAACTTCTGTTGATACAGTGAACTGCTATGCGGACTTGGCTGCCGAAGTCAAGTGCGATACCCTCGATGAAATTGACGCTCCCGAAGAAAAGGACCGCGTCTCGAAACTTTGCATTAAGGCTGCAAACGAAGCTTTGGCCGATGCAGGACTCAAGAACTTTGGCGATGACCAGCGCGTGAGCGTGGTTATCGGAAGTTGCGTGGGTGGCGTTCTTTCGATTGAACAGTATCATCAGCATGGTCGCGACGCTTCTGAAATTGCCAAGATGCCTATCGCTTCTATTGCTTCTCAGGTGGCCGAAACTTGCGGTGCCGGTGGCATCGTGACGAACGTGGCTAATGCTTGCGCTGCCGGCACGATTTCCATTGCGGTGGCTTGCGATTTGATTCGCGCCGGCAAAGCGGACGTGGTCATTGCGGGCGGCGCCGATTCTTTTGCCTCTGTTCCGTATTCCGGATTCCTTTCTTTGCATGCCCTCGACGAAAACGGATGCTCTCCGTTTAACCGTTGCAACGGCATTACGCTCGGCGAAGGCGCCGGCATCGTGATTGTTGAATCTTACGAGCATGCACAGAAGCGTGCTGCCAAGCAGTACTGCGAAGTGCTGGGCTCTGGCGTCACGAGCGATGCGAACCACATTACCGCTCCCCGTGAAGATGGCCTTTGCCTTAAGGAAGCGATCAATCGTTCGGTCAAGAATTCCGGCATTGCAAAGACCGATATAGGTTATATCAATGCTCACGGAACGGGTACGGGCAAGAACGACAACGCTGAAATGACGGCCTTTAAGGCTTACTTTGGCGAAGAAAATCCGACGGTGAGCGTGAGTTCGACCAAGGTGCTTACGGGCCACTGCCTGGGTGCTGCCGGTGCCATTGAAGCTGTGTTCAGCATCAAGGCTCTTACTACCGATACCGTGCTCCCCACTTTCCCGTACAGCGAAGAACAGTCTGCTGCCCTCAAGGAAAAGGTGGGCGATATGGACTTTGTGCAGAACAACGCCCGCCACAAGGATTTGAAGTGCGTGCTGAGCAACAACGTTGCTTTCGGCGGTACGAATGCGGCTATCGTTTTCTCGAAGGAACCGGGAAATGTGACTGCCCAGAGTGCAGCAAGCAAGAAGATTGCCGTGACCGGACTTGGCATTGTGTCTCCGCTCGGTAATAGCAAGTCTGCTTACCTTGATGCCGTGAATGCTGACAAAAAGCCGGAATCGGCCTCGGTGCATTCGACGATTGCACTCGACGACTACAAGGAACTCGGCATCAAGATGGCTTTCTACCGCAAGCTCGACAACCTGGGGCAGCTCCAGACTGTTTCGGGCATGCGCGCGCTGCAAGATGCGAATTTCAAGGTGTCTGACGAGAATGCTATGGATATCGGTATTATCGTGGGTACCAGCGAAGGTGGCCTCGGCGCTACTTACGATTTTGAAGAACTGATTGCTGAACTCGGCAATGCCGGCGGTTCCGCCTTCAAGTTCCCGCACACCGTTTACAATGCGGCTGGCGGTTACCTCTCCATTTGCTCGGGCATCAAGGGTTACGGTGTTACCGTTACCACCGGTCCTCTTTCTGGTCTCGATAGCATCGGCTATTCCATGAACGTAATTCACGACGGTCAGGAACAGGCCATGATGGCTACCGGTACCGACGAAAACCTGCCCATTATCACGGAATTCGCCCAGAAGCTTGGTGTGGCTGCAAACGATGTGGTTGCTCCTTATGCAAACGCCGAAGGCTTTGTGGTGGGCGATGGCTCGGTGTCGATTTTGCTCGAAGAAGAAGAATACGCCAAGGCCCGCGGTGCCAAGGTTTACTGCTACGCACTCGGTTTCGGTCATGGTCGTAAGAATGTGAAGTTCGGTAAGCTCGTCGGTTCTGATGAAGCCTTGGACAAGGCTATTGCCGATGCTTTGGCCGATGCCGGTATTGCGGCTGCCGATGTGGATGCCGTCTGCGGTTTTGCAAACGGTTGCAAGAAAATTGACGACATCGAAAAGGGTGCCCTCCAGCGCGTGTTCGGCGAAAAGCTTGCTACGATGCCGCTCTTTGAAGTCAAGGAACGCACCGGTGAAGGCCGTGCGGGGTCTGCTGCCCTTGCCGCTGCCGAAGCTGCTTTGCTTTTGAGCGGTGAAATGGCTAACGATAACGCTTACTATGTGGCTGCAGATGGTTCTGTTTCTGCAAAGACGGCTGAATCGGCAAATCTCAAGAAAATTTTGGTTATCTCTTATGCGACGGGTGGCTCTTACAGCGCAGTCGTGTTCGGAAAATAGTGTTTAGGTAGAAGGAGCTAGAATATGAAAGTAGCTTTGGTAACAGGTGCTTCTAAGGGAATCGGCAAGGCTTGCGCCTTGCGCCTTGCCCGCGATGGCTATACCGTCGTGGTGAACTACTCCAGTTCCGACGAGGCTGCCCAGCAGACCTTGGACCAGATCAAGTCCGAAGGTGGCGACGGCATGATTTACAAGGCGAATGTCGCCGACCTTTCTCAGGTGAAAGTCATGATCCGCGAAGTCTTTAAGGCTTACGGCCGTATCGACGTGTTGGTGAACAACGCCGGCATCGTTCGCGATGAATACCTGATGATGATGAATCCCGAAACCTTGGACAAGTGCTTCGACCTGAACGTGAAGGGTTACTTCTACTGTGCGCAGCAGGTAGCTGTGAAAATGTACAAGCAGAAGTCCGGCGTGATTATCAACATGAGCTCCGTGTCTTCGAAGTTTGCTCTTGCTGGTCAGGCTGTTTATAGCGCTACCAAGGGTGCCGTTAATTCCTTGACCCAGACGCTGGCTAAGGAACTTGGCGGTTTCGGTATTCGCGTGAATGCCGTGGCTCCGGGTTTTATCGCTACCGAAATGATTGAAGCTATTCCCGAAGAAACCCGTAAGGGCTATCTCGAAAAGATTCCTCTGAAGCGCTTTGGTTCTGCCGACGAAGTTGCAAACATTGTGTCAGCTTTGGCCTCTGACCAGTTCGCCTATGTGACCGGCCAGGTGTTCGTGCTCGATGGAGGACTTTCTCTATGATGAATATTTACGAAATCAGCGAAAAGATTGCTCAGCGTCCGCCGTTCCAGATGATCGAAAAGGTTACGGAATTGGTGCCGAATGAATCTGCAGTAGGCATCAAGAACGTAAGCGTGAATGAACCGTATTTTACGGGACACTTCCCGGGCACTCCCATTATGCCGGGCGTGCTCATTGTGGAAAGCTGCGCTCAGCTTTGCTCGCTCGTGATAGAAAAGCCTGCCGAAGATCTCGAAAAGAATCTTTATGTGCTCTTGAAGATTGACGGCTTCAAGTTCGTGAAGCCGGTGATTCCGGGTGACCAGCTTGAAATTTCTGTCAAGAAGACGAAGGAAGGCGGCGTGCTGGTCGGCTTTGACTGCATCGTGAAAGTGAACGGCAACGTTCATGCCAAGGGCGCCCTGACCTTTACGAGCATCCCGAAGGAATCCTTAGGGAAGTAAGGTAGATGTCTGACGTAAAGAAAAAGAATCCGCTGTTCGAACTTTTTATGCAACTTGTCATGGTGATAGTCATCTACACCGTGCGAGTCTATTTGCTTGTTTGGTACCGCCCGAAGGTTACCTTTCTTGGAGAGACGGTGAAGTCTCCGCGTTTGAAGACGCCCTCGGTGATTATTGCAAACCATACGAGTATGTGGGACCCCCTTATGATGCTCGCAATCTTTTTTCATCACAAAAGCATCGTGGTGGCGAAAGACCAGATTGAAGACCCGCATTTTAGCTGGGCGCTGACCCGCGTCAAGTGCGTGATTCCTTGCGACCGCTTTAACCTGGATACCGAATGGGCCTTGATTGCGAAGCGTGAACTTGAAAAAGGCAATTCGGTGATTATCTTCCCCGAAGGCAAGTGCCGCTATGATGGCTTGCTGAATGAATTCAAGACGGGATTCGCTTTCCTTGCCCGCAGTACCGGCGCTCCGGTGCTTTCGGTGGGTATCGATGGTATTTATAAGCGTGGTCATCGCACGCAGATTGTAATCAGTGAACCTGAAAAGATTGAACGTGTGAAGGGAATTCCTTCTTCGAAACATTTGGCCGAACGCAGTGAATACTTTAGGCAAAAAGTTTGGGGCTTAAAACAGCAAGCGCTGGGTAAGACTGAAGTTGCCCCGCTTCCGATTGCGGCTGAAACGCCCGAAGAGGTTGAGGCATGAAGACTGGGTTGGTGTTAGAGGGCGGTTCTCGTCAGACCATGTTCAGTGCAGGTGTGATTGACACTTGGCTCGATGAAGGGATTGATTTCAATTATGTGGCAGGTGTTTCTGCCGGAGCCCATGCGGCAGTGAATTTCATTACGCGTCAGCAAGGTCGCCTGCGTTTTATTGTTCTTCCGACGCGATTGCAGAAAGGCAAAAAGTGGGCGAGTAAGTTCATCGGGATTCAAAAGGAATTCCATGCTTTGAACTATCTGGCTGCCGATGGCGAAATGCCGCTTGACTTTGAAGCTTACCATAATTCTAAAATCGAATGCGAAATCGGTCTCACTTGTTGCGAAACGGGCCGCGCCGAATTCAAGAGCGAAAAGAACGACAAGAAGCGTCTGCTTGACTTGATTAGTGCCAGTTGCGCCCTGCCTATGATTTTCCCGATGGCAGAACTCGATGGCAAGCATTATGCCGACGGATGCATTACTGCGCCGATTCCGTTTGAACGTGCGTTTGAAAAGGGCTGCGACAAGGTGGTTGCCATTTCGACCCATTATCCGGGCGAAGCGGTGACGGACTTCCGCAAGTATCGTGCGATTTTGAATCCGATGTACAAACGCAAGTATCCGGATTTATTCCGTGCGCTCATGATTCGCCTCAAGCGTTATGAGAAGATGTTTGTGCGGATAGAACAGCTTGAAAAAGAAGGACGTCTGTTCCTGATTCGTCCTGTCATCGATCTTTGCGACCAGTTTGACACCAATATGGATAAGATGAATGAATCTTACGAACACGGTGTAGAAATGGCGAAAAAGCGTTTGGATGACTTGAAGGCGTTCTTGGAAATTTAATTGCGAATGTTCAAACTTTCGCGCACGCTAGCGGGCTGCTTACCGAGCAGCTTGTAGAGCTTGCAACGGAATAGCGGTATGGCGGCGATAACGCCTGCTGCTACGATGGCGATAGAGATGTATGCGACACCTGGTTTATTGAAGGAGGCGCGGAAGAGCAGACGCATCACCAGCAGAATGTACCAGTGTACGGCGAGAATAACGAGCGCATTTCTTGAAATGTTGCGGAGGATTCCCTTGAGTATGCGAATGGGACCGATGTTTGGAATCTTGTCGGCTGCGACAAAGGCGGTTACAAGCCCTGCGATACCGAAGAAGGAGCTGGCTACGAATATCGGGAGGGATTTTCCGAGGTCGTTGTTCATGATGCTGAAATTCGGATCTGGAATTTCGAATGCGGCATAGAGAATGAATGCCGTGACGGAACTGGCTACCACAAGGCTCCAAGGAATCCCTTTTTTTCCTTTCCCACAGAGTGTGTTGCGAATAGGTTCCCTGCTCAGCCAGCCGCAAGTAAAGAAGAATAGCACTGTCAAATCACGCTCGATTCCCAGAGGCAGCCGGATATGATGTCTGTACAGGAGCCAACCGCCGGCGAGGCTTGCAATGGCGATGATTATGGTCGCTGCCCGCGGGGCCTTTAAGCGGCTCGCAAACTTCTGCACGCCATAAAACATCAAACTCACTGAGTACAGCGTAAACACAAACCACAGCGGCCCCGAGCCAATGGAAGATTTTCCGGCCACAAAAATTTTTGCGAGGTTCCAGTAGATGTAATCCCACACGCTTGCGATTTCGGGCCGGATGTTCATCACCGTCATGCGTGGCGCTTTCGGGAATAAGTCGAAGTTGTATACGACCGGATCCAGCGCCAAGAACAACAGCGAAAGCAATATGTAGGGGAGTAGCAGAACTTTGCTTTTGTGAATGAAGTAGGTTTTGAAATTGGGAAAGCGCCTGGTGCTGAAAAGCATTCCCGAAATGAAGAAAAATGCCGACATGCGTAGCGCACTCAGGTGCAGCATTCCCATGTTTGCGTACGAAAACGATTGCTCCACATGGTATAGGCATACGAGCAACAACACGAATCCCTTGAATTCGTCAATCCACCCGATTCGTGTCTGGTTTCTTAATACCATCTCGATTCATCGCCGATGGTCGTCATCGGCCCGTGTCCGGGGAATACGACGGTTTCTTTCGGGAGAGTGAGCAGTTTGTTTTTGATGCCTGTGACGAGTGCGTGGTCATCGCCGCCGAATAAATCGCTGCGCCCGCGGCTGCCTGCGAATAGAATGTCGCCGGGGAACAGCAGCGGCGGAACATTCGCTTGACCGTTGACTTCGCCCGGGTTTTCGCAGAAAAACGCGATGCCGCCGGGGGAGTGCCCGGCCACATGAATCACCTGCAAGCGGATGCCGGGCACCTCGACGGCATCGCCCTCGGCAAGGTAGTTGCCGAGTCCGGGCGAAGGCTCACGCATCGGGAGTCCGTACATTTGGCTCTGTTCTTCTTGCAAATCCAACATGAATGCGTCTTCTTCGTGCGCCTCGGGCTGCACGCCGTACTTGCGGGCGACAAACGCGTTGCCCAGCACGTGGTCCAGGTGCAGGTGCGTGTTCAGCAGGTGCTTTACCGTAAGCTTGTTCTGCTCAATGTAGCGGGCGAGGGCTTGTTCCTCTTGCTCGCTTCCGGCGCTCGGGTCAATCAGAATGGCATCGCCGGCGTCGTTGCTTAAAACGAAACCGTTCACGCCAAAGGAATTGAATGTAAAAGCCTTTAGTATCATTTCTCTTTAATATAAAAAAGGAAATGCCCGCACGATGGCGGGCATGATAATGTTTTGCTAGAGATCCTGCTCCTTCGAACCTAACTCAACTACAGAACTAAAGTTCTAAGTTTCGTATATCGACTCCATCACTTCGTGATTTCGCTCAGGATGACACCTTTGTGTCACTGTTTACTACGCCTTGATTTCCCAGGTCGTGCCTTCCTTGGAGTCCTTGATGACCACGTTCATGGCGGCGAGTTCGTCGCGGATGCGGTCACTTTCGGCCCAGTTCTTGTTGGCACGGGCTTCCTTACGGGCGGCAATCAGAGCTTCAATCTTGGCGACATCCACGCCGTCGTTGGCGCCCTTCTTGGCGTATTCTTCACGAGGCTGGTCGAGCTTCAGGCCGAAAATCTTGTCGAAGTCGGCAACCAGAGCGGCCTTCTCGCCGTCATCGATATCGCTCTTGAGCATCGTGTTCATGATACCGAGGGCGCGCGGCATGTTCAGGTCGTCGCCGATGGCGTCCTTGAATTCATTCTGGAATGCCTTGGCAGCATCGCTAGTGATGGCGGTTGCCTTACCGATCAGCGGGTCCGTCTTCTTGTGCAAGCTCTTCAGGCCTTCCTTGGCGCCTTCCAAAGCTTCCCATGTGAAGTTCAGGTAGTTGCGGTAGTGGCTGCCAATGGCGAAGAAGCGGTAGTCCAGCGGGTTGAAGCCGCGGTCCATG
>JAFXLS010000166.1 GCA_017530965.1 Fibrobacter sp. | reverse complement strand
GTCATTCTCGACCAGTCATCCTCGAAGCTGTCATTTTCGACCGCAGGGAGGGAATCCATGCTATAATTTTATGGATCCCGTCGCTACGCTCCAGGATGACACGTCTCATAGCAGGTGCATAGCCCCGACCTCAAAGTGCTTTAGCACGACCTCATTCCCCTCCCCTGAAACCGGACTCCACCACCTCCTAACCACTAATCACTAACCACCAACCACTTCCCCATGAACAAAGAAGAACTTAAAGAAAAATATGGCAAAAAGCGCGTGCCGCACGAATGGCGCAAAACAGACTGGTTCACCACCCTCGTCGTCACTTTTTTCGGCTCGGGGATGAGCCCTAAAGCGCCGGGCACCATGGGAAGCCTCGCCGCAGCGATTGTCGCCTACCCCATGGCACTTTGGGCCCAAAGCGAACCTTTCGGGCAAACCGATTTGTTTTTCAATGTCCAAAGCCATTACTTTGGAATTTTTATGAATCTTTTCTTCCTTGCTGCCGCCCTCATCGTCTTTTTCGCGGCCATTCCATTCGTGAAAAAAGCAATGAAAGATACCGGCACCGAAGACCCCGGCTGGATTGTCATCGACGAAGTTTGCGGAATTTTCATGGCACTCGCCTTTATCCCTACAGAAACCATTGTATCTCAACCTTGGATTTTAGCCGTCGCGTTCGGACTTTTCAGATTCTTCGATATTCTCAAGCCGCTCGGCATCCATAAATTCGAAAAATTCCCCGGAGCTTGGGGCGTTATGGCAGACGACTTGCTCGGCGGCGTTTATGCAGGAATCTTGATTTGGGCCGGTCTCTTGATTTCCGTTTATTTCAGCTAACAAGCTCTTTTAAACATCAAAAATTCAAAAAGGTCCAAAATTTACGTAAGAATCTTCAATTTTCATGGAATTATTACGTAAAAATTTAACGTTGTCTGCAATAAAACAGACTAATTCAGATTTTTTTGACAAAAAACGACGGGGTTTTAGGGGCGGAGCCCCTAGGAGAAGGGGTGACGTAGGATAGACGAAAGGCGAAAGTATTTTTTTCAGTTTTCTTTCGTCTAGCCGAAGGCAGGGGAAGGCCTTCCCCTCCACTCAATTTCAAGTACAAATCACAAGATTCTTCACACGCATCGCGTTCAGAATGGCGTTTTCCGCCGTTTTCTCTCGTCTCCCGTCTCTACTCTCTCGTCTAATTATTCTATCTTTACTCAGGAATTTTATAAAGGATTCTCCGAATGAGCAAAATTATTAGCCTTGATGGCGATTGGCAGATGATTTGGGACACTGAAGATACCGGCATCTCCAATCGTTGGTATGCAACGTATCCTGAAAAAACTCAAACTGTTAGCGTCCCCCATATCTGGGAAAGAGCTTTTGACAAGCTTTTGATGGCCCAGGACTGCGCGTTCTACTTTAAGAGATTTACGATTGACGATGAAAAGCAAGTGACCAAGCGCATTTTCTTGCGTTTTGAAAAGATTGCAACTCACGCCACCATCTGGCTTAACGGTAAGCTCCTCGGCGACCATTTTGGCGCATACACGTCCTTTGTCGTCGAAACGCAAAAGGCTATTAAACTCGGCGAAGAAAACATCCTTTGCATCCGTGTCGCGAACATGGGTGCAACGAACAGCCGCATTGACTTCGGTCGCGAAAGCAAGGAAGGCGCAAACGACCGCTATGCCCATCCGGGCGAAATGCCGGTAGGCCTCCCCTGGTCGCAGTATCCGTATGGCGGTATCTGCGGTCATGTCGATTTGATTCTCGGCAATGCGGCATTTATTTCGGACATTCATATCGAGCCGGACATGGACCAGGAACGTGTTTCTGTCGAAGCGTTCTTCAACAACCCGCGCGGTTACCAGTCCCGCCTCCGCATCCTCATGAAGAATCCGAACGGCGACGTTTTCGAGTATTTCAAGGACCTCAAACTTGAAAAGGAAAATGCCACGCAGAAGTTCTTGTTGGGCATCAAGGACTGGAAGAAGGACAAGTGCGTCTGGAGTCCGGAACATCCGAACTTGTTCGCGATTGAAATGCAGCTCGAAATCAAGGGCGCGAAGGGCAAGGCTCCGGAATACACCTTCCCGGTCGTCAAGACTTTTGGTTTCCGCAAGTTCGACTGCCTCAAGGGCGACTACTACGTCAACGATGCCATCGTGAAACTCATGGGTGTGAGCTACAACCAGCAGTGGAGCGAAGGCGGCCTTTGGACGGACCAGAATCCGGCTTTGGAAAAGGACTTGAACGCAGTCAAGACGGCGGGCTTCAACGTCATCCGTTCGTGCGGTGCTCCGCTCAGCAGCACGGCTCTCGATATTTGCGACAAGATCGGTCTTTTCGTATTCCAGGAATTCCCGATCCACACGATGCGTTCTACCGCTCAGGGTCTCGAAATTACGAAGAAGCTCATCAACGACATGGTCAAGGACCAGCACAACCATCCGTGTATCGCCGCCTGGATTCTCGGTTCCGAAAACGGGACGTTCATGCTCCAGAACGGTAACAAGCTTTTGAACGCCATCAGCCCGATTGATACTTGCCGTGCGGCGATTAGCAACTTCAACAGTATTTATCTCGACAACGAAGCGAACTTCCACAAGGATACGGGTAAGATTATCCCGGTTTCTATCGACCGCATTTCGCAATACGCCACAATGCGCGTGAACCCGCGTGAAAATCCGAGTGCCGCTTATACGCACTATCTCGCCCACATGTTCGACAAGGAAGATACGGAACTCATGGTGCCCGATACGGGCCTTGGCGACAGCCACTTCCAGGACGAAGAAGAACCTGTTTTGAACGATATCGAAAACAAGGTTTTGGTGACGCTCAAGAATAATACGTTGTTCCCGAAACGAGCAACCACCATCGCCGGTCCTCGTAGCATCAAGAGCCAGAAGGCTATCAAGAACGAATTCAAGTCCGTGGAAACGTTCGTTGAAGACAGTAAGCTTTCGATTTGGCCGAACTTTGAATCGTTCAACGCCGATGTCTATCGCATCGCGCTCAAGAGCAAGTACGACCAAATTACCGCTTTCCAAAGCAACCCGCAGATTGCAGGATTTTTCCTTGACCAGTGGGCGGACAACGGCACGGACTTT
>JAFXLS010000165.1 GCA_017530965.1 Fibrobacter sp. | reverse complement strand
TTGCTTCTTCCGTGACGCCGGTTTCCCAGTTCTACTTCCAGCAGGCCTACATGAACACCCTGAACCAGGCCGCAGGCCGCGGTACGTGGTTCAAGATGACGGAAGGCTACGGCAAGATGCTCCTCGGTTACCAGGGCAAGACCCCGTGCGAACCGGATCCGGAACTCGTGAAGATCGCTGCCGACCAGTTCAACATGAAGCCGTTCAAGGAAGCCTATCCGGGCGTCCAGTGTGCAGAAGAAATTCTCGAACCGGGCATTCCGAAGGCCAAGGCTCTCCTCGAAGAAAATGGTCTCCCGGTCACCGACGAAACCATCTTCATCACGGGCTGCCTCCAGACGAAGGCTGGCAACAAGGGTATCGAATTCCTCAAGGGCAACCGCCACATTGGCGTGCCGAAGAAGGACCCGAACGCTGCTCCGGCAGTGGATACCAAGAACATGAAGGCCGGTGCCGCAAGCACTTACCGTATCGCTCTTGGCAACCAGAGCTGGGACGTGCAGGTTCAGACCCTCAAGTAATTTGTTGCGGCAACCGCCGCTCTACAAACAAATTAGAAAGAGCCGTGGTTCAACCCACGGCTTTTTCTTTTTTGGGGAGTTTATTACTAGAATACGAACTGTTTGCCGGCAAACAAGGTCAACTCCATCAAGTTTCCGTAAGCCGCCCCGCCGAAGAATCCACTCGGATGCGCATACGTCCACTTGATAGACGACGTCCAATCATCGATATCGCCTTTATAGAAGATATCCATTTCGGCAACCAGGTTGCCATATTGACCTTGACGGCCTAAGTATGAGCCAAGCCATACAGAAGTAACCGCGGCAACACCGTTGTTATCATCAATGCTATTGACAATCCTGTCTTCGTCCAGTTTTTCACGCATGTCGTCGTAATCGGAACCGCCCTGGAACAGCTGAACACCACCAGCAGCGCCGAAAATGGCGTAGCCGATATTAAAATCGGCACCTGCAAGGATCCGTTCCTGCACATTCCAGAAGCTATAGCTCTTTGAGCCTTCATCCGATTCAAGCCAATCAGCATACTTTTGATCGAACGAACTGTTTTTATCGCAGTTACTGTTCTTATCGCAGCCAAACCGGAGCGAACCGCCAAAAGCGCCTGCCGCCGCATTCACAAAAATTGGCGACAGCACCCCGCCCAGGCGGTAAGTAACACCCACGTTTCCACCGCCCGCATTCAAGTTTTCCACATTGTAGGCATCACCCGTATGCCCATAAAAACCGGATGCTGCCAGCGAAATTTCTTGCGAGGCACTATCAGGATTCGCCCGATGCGTCAAGGGGGAAGGCATCAAGGTAGCTCCCATGGAACGAGCAGTCGGTTGGAGACACCCTGTAAGCGATACCGACACCACCGCCAACAGAATCAATTCTTTCTTCATAATATTACTCCTAAAAAGCGGCATGGCCACCCATGCCGCGAAAAAATACGATTATCACTACAAAAAAGGGCCTATTTCGCCAAAATTCTGTACACAAGACATTTTTCATTGCCTCCGAGACTCCTGAACACCAGCCTAGAGACGATTTTTCGATGATTATGCGTCACTCCCGTGTTTACAATGTCCGAAATAGGCACCTCCTTCATAAGGAATCGTCCATCCATTTTCGGATTGTCACTCAACAGTTGCATTGACGTAGCATAGGAATCAAAATAAATTCCCGTGCCCTGACAAGTTCCGGGCCAATAGTACACCTGCAATTTAGTGTAGGAATCAGCGTTTTTTTCGCCTTCCAAGTCCAGATAAACTCCGCCATTGACATTTCTGTATTCCAGAGCCATGCCAGAGCCCAGCGCGTCCGTATAGGGAGTCGCGGAAGCTGAAGATGTCCAAGGAAAAAACTCATTATGAATATTGGGATACAGGTTTTCTTTAAGGGTGTCGAACTTTTTATTCGTATTTTCAACGGTCTTCGTTATCACCGGCTTAGAAACGGTCACATTGCCCCCATCCGAATTAAGTACTAGGCGAATCCAGCGATAGCTTTTGAGCGCACCCTCGCCTGCAGGGAACTTCCAATGGACATGATTATTCTTTCCATCTACCGTAACCGGAATTTCCTGCAGTTGCAGCTGACCCGCACCAGACTTGGACTTCATCAGGAGCAATTCAGCCTTCACCCAATTTCCATTGGACTTGTTTACCTTAATGTCCACCTGGAAATCGGAACCTTCCGGCAGCTGTTCACCATAATCGAAAACAGCAACCTTATGCCAACCCGCCGGCACATCGAAAGTCACATTTTTGCTCTGTTCAGTCGCATCAGCCTTGTAATCGTAGCGACCGTAGGCAAAATACTTCTTTTGAACATAACCATCCTTTCTCAAGAAATTCGGCATTTTCGTCTGGTCCATACAATTGGTTCCCGGCGTAAAATACCAAGATAGATTTTCATTGCGGAATCCCTTTCTAGAATCATCGTAGTCATAATTAGCCAATTCACAAAGGACTCGCCACATGTCAACCTGCAAACCGCCCACAATCAAAGAATCCGATTTAAGCGTCTTGCTGGAAGGCAATTCAATATGCCTACCACTAATAGATTCCTTATAACGCGGGTGGGTCGCGTCTACGGCATAAACCGCATCGGCAGAACTTCTGGAACCCGGATTCGTAAACGGAAAACCGGACTGGCTCTGCGTAAAAGCACAATTGTCTGTCATGGCAAGTTTTCCATTGCAGTTCAAGTCCATGGCACTTGCCGTCGGGATAAAGGTACTGTTCTTTTGAATCAAAGAGTCTTCGTCCCAATCCGTCGAAATGTCTACAGAAATAAAAGCAATCTTTTTAGTCATGCCATTAGGCATGGCATCAAGCATTCCTTCTCGTAAGCCATTATACATTGTTTCGGCAAAGGGATAGGTACTCCCCTGGATAAAGTCATAAGTGGCAGCACCATTGGGCTTTTCTGCGACAATATCTCCAGGGAACTGATATATTCTATTCTTGGCAAGTTCATGTACGCCGTTAGTATAAGAATAAAGCATGCTTTCGGCACGACCAAATACAGACCCGAATTTTTCCGCATACCGGTTCAACACAAAATAAGTATTCGAATGCGTCGGGCTTTTCCCCTTGAACTGTCCCTGGGCAACAAGCACCGACGGAAATCCTTTATATTCTGCAGCCTTACGATATTCACCAAAAAGGAATCGTTTGGTAGATGTATCGACTTCGTACGTATACTTATCGCACTTTGAATCTTCACACTTTTTCTGGTGCAGCAGCAGCCCACTTGCTCCCGGGCCATCAATCATGTCCTTGAAAGCTTCCGCATCGGCAGAGCCCCCTTCTTCGGCCCAGAAATTAATCGTATAATACAGGGAAAGCGGCATAACCGCCCCTTGGTGCGGGGAATCCAAGGAAGCATAAAGGCGGATAGGAGCATCGGTTTTCTTATTGCGCTTGCTATCGTACAGATAAGATGCGTAACGCCCCAGAATACCGCCCTGGCTTACACCCAAAACCACAATACCATCATTCAGCTTATTTTCAAAACCGAAAAGGACATTCGAGTTCATAATCCGCAAAATTGCGGCCAAAGTCTGAGCATTTTCTTTCAAGGAAGTTTTTACCGTTTCCGTAAACTGCACAAGAATCGGAGTATAGCCTAATTCTACAAGCGGATCAACGATACCGAAGCGTTCCACTTCTTCTTGCAAATCACCCAAGGAACGGGCTTCGTCCGTGCCAAGATAAATACCATCTATAATCAGGAACGGGCGAACCAGATTGAATCCAAACCTTTGAGATTCATCCATCTGGGGATTCAATACTCTAAGGCGGGCTTTGCCCTGTACAGGGGAGCAACTTTTGCCCGTCGCGTCCAAATTCGCTAAAGAATACCTAACAACACTTACAAGGCATAAATTTTCTGCATTCGAGCCTTTTCCTTTAGAAAAGAACATATCCACATGTTCCCTTGCTGCAGAAACCGACACGCCAACCAACAGCGCCAAGACAAATGACAGGATCTTCATTACTTCACCTCCACATATAAAGTCTGGTTTATGATTACGCCACCTTCAGAAAGCCTGATGTTTATGGGCTGCACCCCAGCCGATTCAAAATCGACCAGCAGTTCGGATTTCGGTTCCAGAGTCTGCCATTTTTTATTGGCAAAGATTTCCACCCTGGGCAAGACATCCCTATTAGTGGAAATAAAATAGGGGTCATAGAATATCTTTAACTGAGACCCGCTTACACTTGCCGAAGGGAGCCCCGCCTGCAAAATTCTCGCATTCACCAGTTGTACGTTATGACAAGCACTGTCGTTACACATACGATATGCGTAATCCACATTGCCAATCAACAGGGGCATTTCCCGCTTATCCGTTTCAGCGGCAGCCTCGCCCGCCTCATAAAACAGGCCTTTCGGATTGGCGATAACGCTATCCCGCAAACGGTTCCTATCCACAAGATACATGTTACGGAACCAGCCATTCCGGGACTTTTGCGGAGTCAAATCAGTCCGGGTCAAGAATTCTTCAATCTGGCGATGTTCTATTTCGCTCAGAACAAAGTCAGCCTGCGTAGAATCCGCAATTTTGCGTCGCAAATCTTCAGAATAGGCTGCAGAAGTCATAGCCGTCGGCGTTTCCAAAAACTTGCCATCACGACGAGGATCCTTGGGGCTCAAATCGCTGTACGGATACTGTTCTTCTTCACCAACAGCGATACTTCCAGACGTTGCACAACTAAATGAAACGTCATCCACAAAGAGCGTCGTATATTGGTGAGCCGGGACATCAAATAAGCCGACACCGATTTTTTCAATCGTCTTCGCTGTCGCACCAACAAGCTCTTCAACCGGGACTTTTAGAGAATAAGTCTTATTCGCATCAAGGTCAAAGAACTTTGCGGCGCTATTGCCGAACGCTCCCGCAAGCCAAATACCGAACTTGCCTTTCTGCGTCGTACGCACCTTGAAAGTCAGGTTCCCGCCCTGGACGGTTACGGGCATCTTGTTCAAAACCAGCATACCCGTCCAGTCCTCCGCCTTATCCTTCACACCGGACCAGCGGATATAAGGCGGGGTAAGCGCCTCCATTTCGCCCCAGTTGGCGCTCCATTCCGGCGCTTCCGGGAACGTCATGCCGGTAATTTCCATTTTACCCGTTTCACCATTTTTATACAGCGAAACATCGTTACAGACCTGCGCAAAACTCGAAAGGGACAACACGGTCCCAATCAAGGCTGCACACCTTGACATCCTACTTTTCATAGGACCTCCAAATTAAATGATGTTTATGATGCTCCCTAGCATTCGCTAGGCAGGATATAAAAAGCCATATAAAAACAGGAAGCGCAAAACAGATAAAAAAATACACCTGTGGCTAACAGATGTATCTAAAAACTATTTATTGCTCCGCGAGGAATTATAGATAAAGATATTTTTCTTGTAAAGACGACTCGCCGGAATTTCTGAAAAAAGTGTACACAGCGTTTACACGGAATCTTTTTTCAATTCAACCTTCAATTCCGTCTTATAGGCATCACCTTCTACGCCAGCATTATATTGGTAGCGTCCGCTATACATAAGTTCCAAACGCTTCTTGAATGTCGAAAGTCCAAGACCGCTGGCATTCGGTTTCGCCTTGCGCGGGAAGTTGCTATTCCTGCTAACAAAGCTCAATTCATCACCCTTCTGCGTAATCTTGATATGGGCAAAACTTTTTCCTTCGGGGTTCACGCAATGCTTCATGGCATTTTCCATCAAGGGCATCATCAACAAAGGTTCCACCTGGCAATCCGGATTTTCAAGTTCGTATTCAAACTTAAAATCAAATGAATCGTCATGTCTCAGCTTTTCAAGTTCCGCATACTTTTCAAGAATACCAACATCTTCCTTAAGCGAAATATACTTGTCACCAGTCTGGTAAAGCATCACGCGAATCAGTTGCGAAAGTTTCGTCATGCTTGTTTCGGCAAGGTCAGGATCTATGCGGATTAAACTGGTAATATTGTTCAAGGTGTTAAATAGGAAATGGGGCGAAAGCTGATTCTTCAGGAATTTAAGTTCATATTCCAGTGTCGAGCGTTTCTTTTCGCGTAAGATAAACGCCCTGATAATCAACCTCATAAACATCGAAATCAAAATGCAAACAAAGCAAATGAACGCAAGCGCAATCACAAACACAAGTACGGTCCAAACAGAAAAATGCCCGCGCACAGCACCCGCACTAAAACAATAGTTGCTAAAGAAATCTACAATTCCCTCACCCGCCTTGCGCTGAATCAGGAAATAAAAAATTTCACGACCAAGCAACGAGATAAAAAGAATCAAGGCATTACCGGCAAAAAACACCACATAGCGCTTTCTAAAGAAGCACTTTGGAACAAGGTAACGCTGGTTTACCAAAAAGGTCAAGAAGGTCGCCAAGAGCGGCAAATAATAGCCGGCAAGATTAATAACCGACAATTGTGTCATCGGATACGTCGGATCAAGCAGCAATATCAGCGGAAACAGCAAAATAAACATCCAAATCAAAATCATCAGCACAAATGTCGGAATCGGGTACTGAGCATCACTCTCATCACCCATGATTTCGATCAATTCTCGCTCACTTTTTTCGAATTGGGCCTCCTGAAGTTCCGCAAAGCGTTCATAATTGCGGCGTAAAAAGGCCCTAAAAGCGGATTTTGCGTATTTAGTTGTCATGATTTTCCTCTCTCATACACAAAAATAGGTCTTATTTCAGCAAAAAACAGGGGTTTATGACAAAAACGTGACAAAAGTCGGCTTTTCCTTGACGAAATTCACAAACAACTTTTGCGAACTAAGGCTTAATCTGTGACACTTCAAATTGAAAATGGAGGTAGATTTACGAATGTAAACGAAACAACAAGCAACGAGGTTGATATGATTAAGAATACGCACGTTCGTGATGACAGGGATGTTTATTTCCAGTACCTGAACGATATTTCTAAATACCCGCTGCTTACCAAGGAACAGGAAAAGGTTGTTCTCGCTAAAGTCCGCGAAGGTAGCCGCGAAGCCATGGACCTGTTGGTCAAAAGCAACCTCCGCTTTGTAGTGAACATCGCTAACCTTTACAAAGGTCAGGGCATCGACGTGAACGAGCTCATCAACGAAGGCAATATGGGCCTTATCGAAGCCGCTCGCCGCTTTGACCACTCCCAGAAAATCAAGTTTATCAGCTACGCAGTCTGGTGGGTTCGCCAGAACATCACCCGCGCCATCGCTGAACGCGGCCGTTTGGTCCGCATCAGCGCAGAAAAGGAATTGATTCTCCGTCGCTTCGCCAAAAAGGGTGGCCAAATGCACCAGGTTGTGGGCGGTGGCCTTATGCTCGACCCCAAGAGCCTCGAAGGCGTCAGCAAGTACAAAGCCGACGACATCGAAAAGATCTTGATGATGGGCAACAAGTCTACCTCTCTGGACACCCCTGTTGGCGAAGATGGCGACATGACTCTCGGCGACACCATTGCGGCCAAGGAATTCCGCACCGACGAACTCGCCGAAAAGAACAACCGCACCAAGCTTTTTGACAAGGCGATGAACAATAGCCTTTCCGCACAGGAAAAGGAAATCATCAAGCTCTATTTCGGTTTCAAGATGGATTCTGACCTGAACCTGAAAGAAATCGCCCCCATGGTCGGCCTTTCCAAGGAACGCACCCGCCAGCTCAAGGATTCCGCTCTTGAAAAGCTCCGGAATGAACAGCTCGCCCGCGTTTTGAACGACGCCGCCTAATTTTGACCTTTTTTCTCTCTCTCCTTATAATTAAAAAACCGGTCTTTTGACCGGTTTTTTCCGTTTTTGGCGTTCCGTCAAACAAATGAAATTGTATTTTTAAGGCATGAATTTCAACATGCTGAATTTTCGAACCCTCTTTGTAGCCGGTCTTTCGGCTCTTTGCATCACGACGAGCCCCTTTGCGGCTAATGACAAGAAAGATCCTCCTGGCGACTTCTACAACGAAGTTTCCCGCCTGAACAAGGTGCTTTCCGAAGTGAACCGCAAATATGTAGAAGACGTGAACCCCACGGAGCTCACCGATGCAGCCTTGAACGGCATCCGTAACATCCTGGACCCCCATACCACGGTATTTTCGCCCAAGGACTACGAAAGCCTTAAAGTTTCTATGGAAGGTAAATTCGGCGGTGTAGGTATCACCATTAGCCTCCGTGACAACATTTTGACCGTCATCTCGCCCCTGTCCGGCACCCCGGCCTTCCGCCTGGGCATTCGCGCCGGCGACCGCATCCGTAAAATCGACGGCAAGGACACCAAGGGTCTTTCCCTCGACGAAGCCGTGAACAAGCTCCGCGGCAAGATCGGCACCGACGTGACCGTTTCCATTGAACGCGAAGGCGTGCCCGACCTGATGGACTTCACCATTACCCGTGCCGAAATCATTGTGCACGCCGTGCCCTACTACGGCATGGTTTCTAAAGATATCGGCTACATCAAGCTTGCCACCTTTAGCGACAAGACCACCAGCGATGTGGAAAACGCCCTCAAGGTTCTGCAGAAGAGGGGCATGAAGAAGATTATTCTCGACATGCGCTACAACCCGGGTGGACTTTTGAACCAGGCTATTGAAATCAGCGAATTGTTCCTGAAGCAGGGCAATCTGATTGTGAGCACCCGCGGTCGCACCCAAAAGACCGAAAGTCACGCCCGCAAGAACGGCATCGTTAAGCCGGATGTTCCGATGGTTGTGCTTTTGAACCAGGGATCCGCCAGCGCCGCCGAAATTGTATCCGGCGCACTCCAGGACTGGGACCGCGCCCTGATTATCGGCAAGACTTCCTTCGGTAAGGGTTCCGTGCAGACGATTTTCCCGCTGGACAACCAGGGTAACGCCCTCAAGCTCACCACGGCATTCTACTACCTGCCCTTCGGCCGCTGCATCAACAAGCCCGAAAACGGCATCAAGGGCCTTAAGCTCATGGAAGAAGAATACGCCGCCGACGAAGGCGACGAAAAGGCCGATTCCACCAAGAAGGACACCGCCAAGGTCGATACCTTCTACACCAACAACGGACGCATGATGTTCGGTAGTGGCGGCATTTCTCCCGACGTAGAAGTGGAACTCGCTCCTATGCCGTGGGTGGTACAGGTCCAGGAACGTATGGCCATGTACTTCAAGTTCGCAGTCAAGATCCGCCCGGATCTCGAAAAGAACAACGTGAAGATTGACCCCAACTGGGAAGTTCCCGACAGCCTGTTTACGCAATTCCGCGACTTCTGCATGAAGGACACGAATTTCACCAAGATCAAGAGCAACGCTCTGGTAGGCGTGGACCAGCTTGAAAAGAGCATTATCCGCGAACAGAACTACATGGGCGACAGCGCCAAGACCGTAAGCGATTCCGCCCTGGCCAAGCGCCTCGAAGAAATGCGCAAGACTCTAGAAAACAACCGCAACGCCCAGTTCGACGAGAACAAGCAGTACATCAAGGACGGCATCAAGCGTGAACTCCTGACAGCCTTTATCAACGACTCCGTAAGTACCGCCTTCTCCCTGAAGCAGGACAAGCAGCTGAACGAAGCCATTAAGTACCTGAGCGACATGAACCTTTACAAGAAGGCCATTAGCGCACCGGACAAGAAGGCTTCCAAGAAATCCAACAAGGATTCCAAAAAGAAGTAGGCGTCCTTGATTACCGTCATGAACAGAATTGCAGAAAGTCTGGGGAAGTTTATCCGGAAGTTTCTGCATACCGTTGCAAGCTACCTCCACTTTGTCTGGCAGCTATTCAAGAGCATTCCAGGAGCTTTCAGCAATTTCCACACAACCGTGGAACAGATGCAGCATGTGGGGCTTACCAGTATTCCCGTAGTGGTGGCAGCCTCCCTTGCCACAGGCGCCATTATGGCATGGCAGCTCGCCTACCAGTTTGCAGACATTATTCCGCTGATGTTTGTGGGCATGGCCGTGGGTAAGTCCGTGATGGTGGAACTTTGTCCAATCCTTACGGCAATGGTACTTGCAGGACGAATTGGGGCCTCCATGTGTTCGGAACTGGGCACCATGGCAGTTACCGAGCAGCTCGATGCATACAAAGTATTAGGTTTAAGTCCTTACAAATTTTTGCTAGCCCCCCGTTTGATAGCAACCATCATTATGCTTCCGACCCTTACGATTATCAGTATCTTTATCGGTATCGTAGGCGGTTACGAAGTAGCCCACATTTACAAGGATGTGTCCTTCGCCGTATTCTTCTACGGCGTGCGCATGTTCTACCAGAACTGGGACTTGGTGGTAGGCCTTATCAAGGCAACCCTCTACGGCTACTTTATAGCAAGCTACGCATGCTTCTTTGGCTTTACCACCCATAGCGGCGCCGAAGGCGTGGGTAAGAACACCAAGGCTACCGTGGTGGCCGGCATGACAAGCATCCTGATTGGCGGCTTCGTGCTTTCCAAGCTGCTGTTGCTTTAATGAACAATCCCACTTACAAAAGGCGCGGCAAGCCCGTTTGCGGCAAGGATCCTGAAGATATCAGCGTGCTTTTGCAGATGGTCCTGGACAAGACCCATATCACCGACGAAATGGCCCTTGAAAAGCTGTCCGAAGGCCTCGAAACTATCGTGGGTCCATTAGTAAAACCCCATGTTCAAATAGCCAAATTCGACAAGAATATTTTGACGCTAAAGTGCGACAGTTCCGCATGGAAACAGGAACTATTCTTGCAAAAAAAAGCTATTATTGACAAGTGTAATTTATTGCTCGGGAAGCCCTCTGTCAAGAACATTCTTTTCGTTTAAAAGCATGTTAAAAAGGTCCACGAGCATCAAGAATTTAGAAGAAGAAAACAAGGTAAAAAATGGCAGAAGAATCTGAAGAAATGAAAAAGGCCGAAGAAGATTACAGCGGTTCTAGTATTACCGTTCTGGAAGGCCTCGAAGCCGTGCGTGTTCGCCCGGCAATGTATATCGGTTCAACAGACATCCGCGGTCTCCACCACCTGGTTTGGGAAGTGGTGGACAACTCCGTGGACGAAGCCCTGGCCGGATTCTGCTCTCACATTGAAATCGCCATTTTGCCGGGTAACGGTATCCGCGTGACCGATAACGGCCGCGGCATTCCGACAGACATTCACCCCAAGGAAAAGGTCGGTACCATCCAGGTCGTGATGACCAAGTTGCACGCCGGTGGTAAGTTCAACAACAGCTCGTACAAGGTCTCTGCCGGTTTGCACGGCGTGGGCGTGAGCTGCGTGAACGCACTTTCCAACAAGTTGGTTGTTACCGTGCGCCGCAACGGCCGCGTGGTGCAGCAGGAATTCGCCCGTGGCGTTCCGTGCGGCCCGCAGGTGGACCTGGGTGAAAGCGACGGCACCACCGGTACATCCGTTGAATTCTATCCGGATGACACCATCTTTAGCGAAACCGTTTACGTGTACGACACGCTGGCTACGCGTTTCCGCGAACTGGCCTTCCTTATGAGCGGTCTTCGCCTGACGCTTACCGACGAACGCGATCCTGAAAACAAGCAGACCGACACCTTCTGCTATCCGGGTGGTGTGTCCGAATTCGTGCGCTACGTGGACGAACACCGCACCAAGCTGTTCCAGGACCCGATTCACCTGGTGCTCCCCGAAGGCCAGTATCCGCTGGAAGTGGCCATGTGGTACAACGACGGCTACCAGGAAAACTTCTTTAGCTTTGTGAACAACGTGAACACCTACGATGGCGGTACCCACGTGACGGGCTTCAAGACCGCCCTCACCCGCGTCATCAGCAAGTTCGCACAGGAAATGCCCAAGGGCAAGAAAGACATTACCATTACCGCCGACGACATTCGCGAAGGTCTTACGGCCGTGATCGCCATTAAGGTCTCGCAGCCCCAGTTCGAAGGCCAGACCAAGCGCAAGCTGGGCAACTCCGAAATAGCAGGCTACGTCGCTTCCGCTTTCGGCGCCAAACTGGAAGAATACTTCCAGGAAAACCCGGCCGCGGTCAAGATTATCTTGGACAAAGTTTACAACGCCGCCGTGGCCCGCGAAGCCGCCCACAAGGCACGCACACTCGCCCGCCGCAAGAACGTTCTCGAAAGCGGAGGACTTCCGGGCAAGCTGGCCGACTGCTCCAGCCGCGACCCCAAGGAATGCGAACTGTTCATCGTGGAAGGTGACTCTGCAGGTGGTTCCGCAAAGATGGGCCGCAATCGCGAGTTCCAGGCCATTCTCCCCTTGCGCGGTAAGATTTTGAACGTGGAAAAGGCTAGCCTTCACCGCGTGCTGGACACCGAAGAAATCCAGAACCTGGTGAACGCCATCGGTTGCGGTCTCGGTACCGAATGCAAGCTCGAAAAGCTCCGCTACAACAAGATCGTCATCATGACCGATGCTGATGTGGACGGTTCCCATATTCAGACTTTGCTCCTCACCTTCTTCTTCCGCTACATGCGCCCGCTCATTGACGAAGGCCACGTGTTCCTCGCCATGCCGCCTCTGTTTAAGCTGAAGGTTGGCACCAAGGAAACCTACTTGTTCGACGAGAACGACAAGGACGAAGCCATGGCCAAGCTGGAAGACAAGAAGAACGTGACGGTGAGCCGATTCAAAGGTTTGGGCGAAATGTCTCCGGAACAGCTTTCCGAAACGACCATGGACCCGAACAAGCGTTTCCTCAAGCAGTGCTACGTGGAAGACGCCGTGGCAGCCGACCAGATCTTTAGCATGCTCATGGGCGAAGACGTGGAACCGCGCCGCAAGTTCATTGAATCTAACGCCTACAAGGTCTTGAACGACCTGGATATCTAACGGTGATTATTTAATGGCTCCGACCAAGGCAGAATTTCAGACCGTGCTGGCTCAGGCACGAGCACTAGTCCAAGAACAGTTGGAACTCACCGAAAAAGTTATTTTCGGCGTGGCAAAAAACGCTCCCGCCGGTATTGGCGAGCGACTGGAAGCCCTATTCCAACGCAAGGGAAAACGCATCCGTTCTACCCTGCTTTGCCTGATTGCACAAAGCGGCACACACAAGCCTGATCCGCAGCGCGTAGCTCACGCTTGTGCAGGCATCGAGCTTTTGCACCTTGCAAGCCTTGTGCACGACGACATCATCGATGGCACAGACATTCGTCGCGGACAAAAGACCGCCCATAAGGAATGGGGCACGCAAGTGGCCGTGTTGATTGGCGACTACGTACTTTCGCAAGCCATGCAGTGCGTCATCGACGAAGAATCCCACGATATTCCCACCATCCTTTCCAAGGCCGCAGACAAATTAATTGCCGGAGAAATTCTGGAACTGGATCAATCTGGAAACATGGGGCTTTCGTTCGAAGAATACGATCGCATTATCGACGGCAAGACCGCCGCCCTGATTGCAGGCGCCGCCCGCATCGGCGCCATTCTAGCTGGCTTCGATAAAGAGCTTATCGAGAACTGCGCCCAGATGGGAAGCCACTTCGGCATCGCCTTCCAGATTGTCGACGACCTTCTGGATTACGGTTTCGGAAGCAAGAATCTGGACAAGGCCAAGTTTACCGATTTGGGCAACGGCTTGATTACGCTCCCGCTACTCTATTACTTCGATAGCAGTAACGCGCAGGAACGCGCCGGCATGGAATCGTTGATCGCTCAAGCGGATCAGGCCGGTGTTCCGGAAAAGATTATCGCAATGCTGAACGAAAAAGACGCTTTCAAGAAGGCGAAGGCCAACGCCCAAGACCATCTTGAAAAAGCTCTTGAAATCGCACAGAGTCTCCCCGGCTCACTCTTCACCGAAGAAATCATCCAGATGTTTTCTTCCATGGATAGCCGCGGGAACTAGTCCAAACCATATCCGACTTGCCAAAGGGCGTAAAATAAGTTATATTGCGCCTACATCCTGGGGATATAGCTCAGTTGGTAGAGCGACAGGTTCGCAATCTGTAGGTCATGGGTTCGACTCCCACTATCTCCATAAGAAGACCGGAACTTATTCCGGTCTTTTTATATTTCCCACTTAACGCCTAGTTTAAGTTCCGAGAGCAAAGTGTTCCTGGGATATATACCCAAATAATAAATGGGCAAATTATAACGTTTATAAATCTGCTCTACACCTAAATAAACCGTAACCGCACTGGGTTTCCAATAAGCCGTTGTTCCCCAAGAGGCGTTAAATTTTCCCATGTTTTCGTAATCTTCATCTGGGCCATCCAGGACAAACCCATAATACAAATTCAATTTGGCTTCAAGCGTTACATTGCGTTTGAACCTGTAGAACACCTTGGAACGAATAGTGGGGCCAAGCCATTTTGCATAATACCTAGGCACAGCAACGTCAACCGAAGATTCCGTATTTTGCGAACCGTTTCGTTGAGCCCAGTACATGGAGTCCAGCTTTCCAATATTCCAACCATAGCATTCAGATCCATAAGTTTCTAGGCATGCAGCCATCGGATTTTGACCATCCCAGCCCCAGCCCCAATCCATTGGATAACCACCACGATAATCTGGTACCTTACTTTCGTTTTCCTCTGCTTCTTCAAGTGCCTTTTTATACGCCGAAAGGTAACCCACGTAATCGACTACGGAATCAGCTTCGAAACGCGCCCCCACATAGACCGATCCGTTGAATCCATAAGGTTCAGTCCTATGCCAGGCTCCGTACAACGCAAAAGAAAGAGGACCATCGGGATCATAAAAACCCCAGGCAGCAGCGCCTATCCTCTGTTTTTCGAATCTGTAAAAATCCCGTTCTACCCAGGCGAAAAAGTCAGGGAAAACATGGCCACCCTCAACCACTTTTATGTCAGCCCCCACATCAAGCATCAAGGAGCGTCCGACCAACGAATATTCCAAGCCTAAAGAAATATCCCAGTCGTTAGTATCGAGCGCAGGCATATCTTCATTCGAAACAAACAGGTCCCCCGAAAATCCAAGCCCAAAAGAATGAATCCAGTCTCCCGTAGAATAGTCTATACTGGGCATGAGCGAAAAGAATATGTCGCCACCATTTTCGCTAACATCCTCAACGCTGCCAAATTCACTGTAATGCAGACTATAAAAACCCAAATCACCTAAAAAGCGAAAAGACCAAGGACTTTTCGTAACCGCAGTGGTGCCCAAGGCCTTATTGTATTCATTAATGATTTCACGAATTTCTTGAGTATAGGGACCAGGAATTTCGACAGCTTCTTCGAAAGCGGCCAAAGCGGCAGATACATCGCCAGCTTCTTCAGCCTTCATGGCGCGATAGTACACAGATTCTTGCGTCTCGGCAAAAAGCAAAGACGAAAGCATCAATAGCACTATTGCAACGAAACGCATTTAGCGATGAGGGCGGTACATCGGCATCATAGGATTTGAAGCCGGACCTGGGCCCTGAGGCATATCTCGCATCGGGTTCATCTGATGAGATTCTGGTTGCTCATAAAACGGACGACGTTCGCGAGATTGATTTTTCGGGAATTCCCCCTCGAAGCGAGTCTTTTCGTCTCGTTTTTTCGAGACTTCCTGGCGGATATTTTTCTTTTCTGCAGCGGAACTGTTGCGTAAGTCCGAAAGAATTTGCTCTCGGGCAGCACGACGTTCTGCGCGCAATTTTTGCCAATCTGCGCTTTCCTTCGCACCAAGATTGGCCATTTCTCGCGAAATTTCCTTATTCTCGGCGGGGGTCGGGACAGATGACTCCGGACGCACAGAAGACGGAGCAGCATAGCTAAACGCCGCAGCCATCATAATTGTCGTTATGAGAGTAGTCTTTTTCATACTCAATCTCTTGCAAATTCCGTGCCAACCGTCCTTTTGGGCCTTTGCCGGCAAATTTATGCCGGGCAGTACCCAAAATATATAAAACTATTTTTTATAGTCTTCCTTTTTCATTCCCAAACGTTCCATGATTTCGCGGAGAACCTTACGGTCAATCCCCAAAATCGTTGCTGCCAGCGTCAGGTTAGCATTGCTATCGGCCAAGGCACGACCAATTACCTCACGCTCCACACTTTCCCTTGCTTCTTTCAAGGTTCTCGGAGAATCCTTGAGCATCGCCTGGGCGTCATCCAAGCCTAAATCCTTCGGCTGGATTACCCCATGCACCGCCTGAATCAAAGCTTTCTGAATCTTGTTTTCAAGCTCACGGACATTGCCCGGCCAATGGTAACCAAGCATGGCCTTTTCCGCATTTCGACTTAGGTGATATTTGCCTCTGCCATATTCGGCTCCATAACGGGTCAAGAATTCTTCGGCCAAGAGAACCACATCCTGTCCACGATCCCGCAAGGCGGGCACCACCACCGGCATCACTTGGATACGGAAGTACAAGTCTTCCCTAAAACGTTTCGCCTTCACCGCTTCTTCCAGGTCCACATGGGTGGCGCTGATGATGCGGACATTCACCGGAATTTCACGATTGTCACCCACGCGGGTAATATGCTTTTCCTGCAACACGCGCAAAAGCTTTACCTGCATATTCATGGGCAGTTCGCCAATCTCGTCAAGGAAGATGGTTCCGCCGTCGGCTTCTTCAAAAAATCCTTTGCGAGATTCAATGGCACCCGTAAAAGAACCCTTGGCATGCCCGAACAAAAGGGATTCCATCAGATGTTCCGGAATAGCACCGCAGTTCACCGCCACAAAGGGCTTATCGCCTCGAGGACTATGCCTATGGATATAACGGGCTATGACTTCTTTGCCGGTTCCCGTTTCGCCACGGATAATCACGGGCATGGGGAGCACGGCCAGTTTATCGGCCAAGGCAATCAAATCAGCCATCGCCTTGCTAGAATACACGATACCGTCTTTGCGGATGACGTTTCTTAAAATATTCAGCGATTCCTTGTCACGCAAACGATCGAATACGGCAAAGGCAAACTTCTCGCAAACCATCACGAAGGAATCGAACAGGGCGCTGTCATCTTCGGTAAAAGGCTCTTCGCGGGCAGCGCGTTGCAAATACAAATACCCCGCCTCGCTTTCAGGCGTACGGAAGGGCGACACCATAATGCTTGTCAGCTGGTTCTGCACAATAGATTTCGAAAGGTCTGCAGAATCGTCATCCAGCTGATTCCATACCACGGCCTTCTTTTCGAGTTTTGCCTGTTTTACAGCCGATATAGAAATGCTCACATTTTCTGGATTACTCAGATGAAGGGCGTTTTCGCCCCCCGTATCCAAAACAGCGGCATCGGCATGCAAGACATCCTTTGCCACTTCAAGAATTTTCACAAAAAGAGATTCCGGCTGGACTTCGTCCAGCAAGATTTTTACGACATCCAGCATTTTCTCCGTAGCCAGCATCGATTCAGACTTCATTCGAAACCTCTTTACAAACTATTCCATTGCGGGTGTAGGCAAGTCCTTCAGCATCGCAGGGGGTACAGAATCGGCGACCGATTTCGAAGTTTTTTCGACCCCCGTCTCTATCGATTCCAGGCTCCTGGATTTTTGAAGTAACAAGTTACCCGTTTCATCGATGTCGGGACTTTTGGTTCCAACATAGATGAAAAATACCATTACAAATAATATAAGTCCAAAAAAGGCAAAAAAGGCCGTTTTCAATTTATTTTTTCCACTTCGCCCATTGCATTTTTTGTACGGAAACGCCATTTTGGGGGATACCGATTCCCCTGCCGGGAATTTTCGCCCCAATTTTTCATCAAACAGCCCAGCAGCAAATTTTTGCAAAGCCGTTTGGACGGTCACCTCCCCCGCTCCAATAGACGAAAGGGCTATTTCCAGGAGTTCTTCCAATTCGTCAAAATCCTCCACCCGGGTTTCAGGATCCGAACGCAAAAGGACTTTCCACAAAGCCGAAAGGGCAGAAAGCTCTTCTGCACTGCAACAATCGATGTCGTACAAACGAGACGAAACATCCATTGTATCTATAGCAAAGGCTTGGGACGCAAATTCATTGTAATCCTGCGAATCAAGCAAGTTCTGCCCAGCAACCCAACGGAACAAAAGCATTCCCAGACTGTAAAGGTCACTTTTGGCACTGGCAGGCTGTCCTTGAAAGCGTTCCGGCGCGGCATAACCCAAGGCACCCGGCCCAACGATACCGCAATCAATCAGCACAGCCTGCAAATGGGTCCCGGAATTGCAGAGTATAACATTGGCCGGATTTATATCACCGTGATGGATACCCTCCTTATCCAGCAAAACCAGCGTCTGTACCAAGTCCCGAAGTAGCTGCAGGGCTACCGCAACGGGCATGGCAGAAACATCAGCCGAGCAGACACCCTCAAGAAAATCATAAACCAGATACGGCGTATTTTCGCGAACCCCGGATTCCCGAACACGGTAAAGTCCCGAGATATTCAAATGCTTTAGACGCTCAACAACCGAAACATCATAACGGAATCCTTCATGATACCACTTTAAGGCATAACGGCTTTCGCCACATTCAAGTTCGTAAACGTCAGCCTCACCGCCCCGGTGCAACAAGGCACAATTGTTGGCCTTATCCAAAATACTTATCAAAGACTTTTCGCTTTTTACGCTCATAGTCTACCAGAAAGCACCATCGATTTCAAGGAATCTTCGGCCACCTGGGTCCAGTAAATCAAGGCGTTGTTCGTCGGAGCTTTCTGAAGTCCGGCGGACCATGTATCCCAAGCAGATTCCACATCGCCTTCTTCCCAATAAATATTACCTAGGTTAATGTATGCCGAAATGAACCCAGGCTCCCGCGTCACGATATGGATAAAAATATTCTTTGCGCTATTCAAGTCTCCGGGAGCACGGCTCCGTGCAAGAATCAAACCTTTCAGGTTATAGCTAAAATAATTCAAACTATCCAAAGCGATAGATTTATCCAATATGGGCAACACATTTGCTGACGCATCGTGATTAAGTGTTGCACGAGCCAAGTAGAACAAGCAAGTCGAATAATTGGCGTCAATACTGCCGCTGCTGTCCAAGCCATAAAGAATCTTGAATTCCCGGGCCGTACGGTTCCAACGATCAAAAGAAGAATCGTTGAAACGATCGGCCTGCTCCGCCTCTGCATAGTAAGAAAGGGCTAGCCCATAACGGGCGTCGCGATTGGCGGGTTCTACATCGAGGGCTTTAGAAAAATTGGCTATGGCACGCTCATAGTCGCCAATACGCAAAGCATCATTACCACGCTTGATGTCTTCTTTGACGCAAGACATCAAAAAAAACGCGAACAATACTATCATTATATGGCAAATGCGCCCAAGCATAACTCAAATATATATAAAAAAAAGACCTTGGCAAAAGCCAAGGTCCTTGAATTTCAATCAAGTAAAAAATTACTTGTCGAGTTCGCGCTGAGCGATAACGTTACCTTCGGCGTCAAGAGCGCGGATAACGTTTTCATCGCGCTGGAGGGTCATGGTGGCCTTTTCGCCAGCAGCGGTGGTCATTTCGACAGTCATAGAACCATCTTCGTTCTTGACAGCAGCAATGGAGTTGCCCTGAGCGTCCTTTTCATAGTAGGAGTCGCCACCAGCAAGCGGATTGGAACCGGTCCAGAATTCGATAGTGTTGAGCACGAGGCCGTCTACCAGGCCCAAGCAAATCATGTAGACCGGGAAGATGTTCAGGAAGAAGTGAACGATGGAGTTGAGCCACTTGTTGCCAAGAGTGCCGTTCCAATCATGCAGCTTGTTGAAGCATGCGTTCTTGCCATAGCAGCCGGAAAGAACAATCATACCGGCGCAGAGAAGGGTCACAATACCTTTTTTCATTTTATTTACTCCTTAAGGGTTGGTTATCGTTTTCTTACGACAAGAAAAATATAACTAAAAAATGATTGTTTGGTGAGATAACTTTCAAAAAATATATTTTTTTGATTTTTGTCACACTTCGGCCAATTTGTTTAGATTTGATTACATTTCGGGCTAATTTTGCTCATTTATTCCAGTTTGGACTATCTTTCAAGGGAATCCTTCATGTGAATGTTTTCACTTTTGTCATTTTTTTATTATTTTAACATTCGGATTGTCATGAGGATTCGGATAAGAAAGGAGAAGTTCATGGGTACAATGATGAATAGAATTATGCATTCAATTCTGGCATTGGCGTTGGCCTCTACGGCTGCCATAGCCGCCCCAAAGCAAAAGCCCCTTACAGTTTGGATTATGCCCAACGGGGCCTCTCCGCAAGAAATCCTTGAAAAAAGACTTGAAATCTATACCAAAAAGACCGGCATCAAAACCAATGTCGTCGTGCTTGACTGGGGTGAAGCCTGGACCCGCATTACTGCGGCACTCTCTGGAGCTCAGCAGGCCCCCGATGTTTTACAACTTGGTACCACCTGGATTCCGTATTTCGCGTCTCGTAAAGAAATTAAGCCACTGAACAGCTACCTTACAAACATTCAGCCCGAAAGATTTGTACCTGTCAGCTGGAACACAACCCATATTGACGAAGACACGACCATCTACTCCGTTCCATGGTTTATCGATATCCGTGCAATCCTTGCAAACAAGCGCATTCTTGCAGAACACGGCATTACCAAAGATTCTATCAAGACCTACGAAGGCTTCAAAAACGCCATTCGCAAGATCAACGACAAAGACGAAGTTCTTGAAGACGGCGCCCATGTAAGGGGCTACGCATTCCCAGGCCGGAGCGACTGGAACCTTCCTCACAACTTTGCCCCCTGGATTTGGAGCAACGGCGGTTCGTTCATCAAGAAAGACGCAGACGGCAAGTGGCATGCCAACATCCTTTCTGAAGAGACCCTTCTCGGCATTTCCAGTTACCTTCACTTCATTATGGATACGCTGGTCAGCCCCGAAGCCCTGCAAACCAACACGGCTCAAATTGCCCAGAGATTCAACAATGGCGAGCTCGCCTTTATTGTAAGCACTTCAGAAATTGTAATGCAGACGCGTTTCCACGGAAACATGGGTGGCCTTTCTAACGCCCGAATCGGTTCCGACAGCGTCATTGTGGTTCCCATTCCTAGGGGCAAGGTCGGAAGCGTCAGCTTTATCGGCGGTTCAAACCTCGCCATTCCGGCAAACAACAAACGCAAAGAAGCTCTTGACCTATTGCTCTTCTTGACCGAAGACGAAAACCTGGACGCCTACACCAAGCAGATTGGCCTGTTGCCGCCCTCTAGAAAGGTGTTGCAGACTTGGGCCGAAGACGAAGAATACCGCGTGTTGGTTCGCGCCCTTGAAACCGGTCGCGCCTACGTGGCCATTCCTGAATGGGGCGAATTGGAACAGCAACTCAACACCCTGTTCAGCGCCATTTGGGAACAGATGGAAATTCCGTCGCTCTATTCCGAAGACAAGCTGTACGAGATATTCAAAAATTTCACGGTGGAAATCGACAAAAAGTTGAACTACCCGACAACCAATATTATGACGGCAGCCGAATTCAAGGCCGCCTGGAACAAGATTAACGAAGAAAGCAAGCCTCAAGTAGAAGTCGCCAAGGATTCTACGAACGGCGCCATCGACAGCAACATGAAGAAAGCTCCCTTCGTATTCGTCGTCATGCTTGTCCTCGGGTTCTTGTTCGCCTTCCTCCGCAAGCGCAAGAAATAACAAGCTTTCTGAAGTAACGCCCTATGCCTATCCATACGATATCAACTTTTTCTCGAAGCATCGTCTTCAAGGTGCTCATCGTTTTGATAGTTTCCATGACGCTCGTGGTCACGGGGAGTATCTTCATATTCACCTCGAAACAGACGAACCTGATGCTTGAGTGGAGTTTCAACAACAATGAATCGATGCTCACGCAGATAGGATACATGGCTTCTAGCGAAATGAAGCAGTTCGGCAACCGCCTTACCCTTCTTTCCAAGACGTCTGAAATACAAAGCCTCGACCCGACCATGGCTGCAAGCTACCTCAAAAGCTACAGTGTTTCATCCCTGTTCATTTCGGGCGAAACCATCACCTTATATGACAGAGAAAACGCTTTCGTTTGCGACAATTCCATGGTGGGTATTCCGTCGGAAAGTCCTTACCCCATTGATTTCTCTCGCATTACGCCGCATCGTCCCTACACCACCCCCTGGTTCAGAGACGCAAAGGACGCTCCACCCAAGCGACTATTCGGTATTACCATTACCAACAAGTCCAGCTCCAGCGGTTTCTTGCTTGCCAATTTTTCGCTCCGTCGACTCTGGACAATATTCCCGAACTATAAAATCGGCAAGAACGGATTTTTGGTGGCCATTAACGGTCAAGGTGAAATTCTTTACCACCCCGACTTAAAGCGATGGCTTACCGATTCCCACAAGATTTCGGAACTGGGCCTCAAAGATATCGACCCACGCATCTACGACGTTAAGAAGGCTCAGTTTCAGCAACTGTACGATAACGAAAAGTACCTAGTCAACTATTACTTCGATTCCAACACGGACTTTGGCATTTTTGCCTTCCAGCCCAAGAGAGAAATCGACGACCTTATTTATTCTGCGACACAAGCAAGCATCGCAATTCTTATTATCGCCATCTTGATTATCTTGATCATTGCAGCATGGATGTTCTACATGTTAGGTCTCCCGCTGAACCGCATCACCAGGCATATTAGCCAAATTACCGAAGGCAACCTGGACATTCAAGACATCGACGTTGGCAACCGTAAGGACGAACTGGGTCAGTTGGGCAATGCGTTCAACACCATGCACGACACCATTAAACGCCAGATTCGAGAACTGAACGCCCATAGAGAAATCTTGGAACAGGAAGTCAAGGAAAGAACCAAGGACCTGGAACTGGCCAACAAGAAGCTGGAAATCATTTCTAAGACCGACGAACTGACCGGACTTCCGAACCGCCGCGAAATGAACGAAACCATTGCAAATGAAATGGGACGTTCCGCCCGCACAAAGAAACCGTTCTGTTTCGTCTTTATCGACATCGACCATTTCAAGAATATCAACGACACCTACGGACACGCCTGCGGCGACATCATCTTGAAGTCGGTAGCTCAAACCATTCGCGGACTGCTGCGCAAGTACGATGTCTTTGCACGCTATGGCGGCGAAGAATTCTTGACCCTTTTGCCCGAAACCGACCTAGAAGGTGCGACCGTGGTGGCAGAAAGATTCCGCAGGCAAATCGAGAAGATGACCGTCCGTTATGCGGACTTCACCATCAAGATTACCATTACGCTGGGTGTAGCCAAGTTCGACGAACGCCTAGGTGCAGATCGAAGCATTCAAATGGCAGACAAGGCTCTATACCAGGGTAAGGAAGGCGGTCGAAATCGCGTCATCGTTTGGCGCCCCGAATGGGTGACCGAAGCAGACTACGAGGCTGCAGCTATCGAACTTGCTGCCCTGAAAAAAGATGCCGAAACACCCAAGGATGAAAAATTCCAGGTCAGCCTAGACTATATCGAAGACCATCCACTGAAGTTAGCCGCTGAAGCAGAACGCGAAGAAAATAGCGAAGAAGAACAGAGCTAACATTCAGCAAAAGAACCTTTAAAAATAAAAAACACCGCTTTTGAAGCGGTGTTTTTTATCGGGATGACTGAATTCGAATCAGCGACCTCTTGAACCCCATTCAAGCGCTCTACCAGGCTGAGCTACATCCCGTTGGTTCATTGGTGGGTCAAAATTAGATAAAAGTAGGCTTTTTTGCAAGGCTAACGCCCCAAAAAAGCCGTTTTTTTACTTCCAGAAACCAACAATCAGCACGTCAGGTGTAGCCTTCGGGTACTTTTTGCTCTTGAAAGAAACAATCTTTCGGATACTCTGCTGCTTGAGCTCCCAGCCTTCACGGGTGAGGCCCTTGGTCGAAAGGGTGATTTTAAGGCCAGGGACCTTGCCCCCTTCCTTGATCTGGTCCAACTTGTCCACATTCAGCATCACGGGTTTAGCAGACATGGAGAACTGCTTGGCTGATTCAGGAGCAAGAGTCAAATCAGGACGTTCCTTTTTATCGGTTCCCCATACATAGAAAGTCCATTCGCGCTTTTCACCCTTGGCATAGTAACCGGCGTCAAAGAGTTTTTCGCCGAAGAAGAACGGAACCTTCACGATGCCATCCATATTGGCAAGATAGGGTTTGCCAGTGGTATCCACTAACACCACAACCGGTTTGATTTGGCCTTCCATTTCGGCAGAGTTAAAGTCAAATTCGATCTTGACCGTACCCTTGGCAGGAATCTTGTTCGGGTACTTGAAGTTCGACATACCGTTGCCCTGGCCGAACACGTTTTCGAGAACGATTTCTTTGTCCGTCAGATTGGCTCCCTGCAAAACGATATGCTTGGTATCGCCCTGATTTAAGACGCCAATGGGGTAATTTTCGGGAACAAAGCGGATTGCCTCATCAGCAAAAGTTGCTGTAGAAAGAGCAAATGCCGCAGCCAAAACTGTAGGAATAATTTTGAAAGTCATGGTATGAATATAGAAAAAATACTAACCGGAGATTCGGGCAAGCACCTGGCACATTTCAGCATAGCTTTCAACCGTATTTTCAGGCTCTAACGGGAGCAAGTTCACCGGTTTTCCAAAGCCGCAAAGTAGCGTAATGCAATCGATCCCAGCGTTACGGGCAGCAAGAATGTCCGGTTGGTCGTCACCCACCATGACGGCCTCTTCGCGAGAAACTCCAGCCATTTCAAGAATTTTAAGCAGGCCGGCTGGGCTAGGCTTACGTTCGGGCGTAGTATCGCCGCAAAGGATAAATTCAAAGCGGTCTCGAAGATGAAAATGCTTCAGGATTTTTTCGCTCGGGAGAAGCGGCTTGTTCGTCAGCATAGCCACACGGGCTTTGGAGCTGTTCAAAAAATCAACGATTCCCGGATTCGGAAGCGTACGTTCGGTACAATGTTCCCAATAAAAATCTGAATAGACCTTATGGACAGCTTCGACAGTCACACCGGTACGGGCCATATTTTCAGGGAGGGCAGCCTCCCCCATGCTACGCTCAATCAGCTTCATGGAGCCGTTCCCGATAAAAGTCCGCACACGCTGTTCGTCATGTTCCGGGAGTCCGAAATGGCGCAGCGCAAAATTCACTGCCACGGCAAGGTCACCAAGCGTATTGAACAGAGTCCCGTCCAAGTCAAAAACAATGAGGGATTTCTTTTGGAGCATAGCGCGCCCAAATGTAGAAATTTACCGAATGAATTCCATCTCGACAAGGAACCGGTAAAAGCAAAGCGCCGATACACCTAGGATAAACACGACAACGATGACAAACTGCACCGGATGCTCATGAAAATCATAATCCGCCTTGCCGTAAGAAAACTTTCCGCGGACAATGGCACTTATGAACAAGGCGAGAAATAGAAGAGCAAGCAGAAGGGACATAAATCTACATGTTATCGGGATTGCAATAGTAGCTTATTATTTTCCTGGAGCCCATCGTTGTCGAAACGAACGGTCGGATTTTTGCCGCTCTTGAAGGCATCTTCGCTTTCGTAGAGGGAAAGGACTACTGAAACGCCCGGCTGGGCCGCGATATTCGCCTTCCCCGCAGGGGCTTTATACGTAAAGGAGAAATCCTTTGATGCGCCGTCCTTGAACGTTCCCTTGGGAATGCGGACGGTCTCGCCAATTTGCGCAAGAGCCTTGCCCGTGCTGTCGGCAAATTCCGCCACCATATAGACATCGAAGAAGCAGGGCGCCACGCCGGTGTTCTTGATGGTGATGTTCAACGAGCTTGTAGTATCGGCGGGGCTTGCGACTGTCACCAGTTCCGCTTTTGCGACAGTGAAATTGTACCCGATGACCTTGCTCATGGAATCGGCCAGCGCCTTGTTATCCTTGTAGAAATAGTAACCGCAGTCGTTGTCCTGATCCAGAACGTAGTAGGTCAGGTGTGCCGTGGTAATCGCATCCACCCAGCGTTCCGCAGTCCACTTTTGGCTACCTCCGGGAATCAGGTCGTCGTAGGTCAGCATCGTCCTGTAACCGGCGATATTCTCGGCGATGGTCGGGAGGTTCGCGTTGTACGCCCGCAGCAAGGTATCGGGCCTGCCGGGAATGCCGATGAACCCGTCGTCGCGCTTGGTAATGCCGAGGTCGAGCGCATGCGTATAGACATCGCCAAAACCGTTGGAAGGCAGCACCAGCTGGGTCTTCTTGAACACGGACGCATAGTAGTCCAGCATGTCCTTCAGCACCGAGTCGGCGGGCATCACGCTCCCCAATATGTGCGAGGTATGCCATTCGCCCCATTCGCCAAAGGTGCGGACATCGATGTATTCGATACGCGGGTCGCCATCATATTTTTCGGCCAGGGCCTTCGCGAACTCCTTCGCCGCCCAGATGTAGATGGAATCGTCCCAGACGGGAGCATACGCATGGTATTCTGTCCCGCGCAAGTCAATCTGGATTTTTTTCGCGCCCATCTCATAGACAAAAGGCGGAGTCCAGTCGTAATCCTCTTGGGGCGGGAAGTCGCTCTTGATAAACGAAGGGGTGTACGGCAGCACGCGCAGGGCGTAAGTCATGTTGTGCTCGGCAAGTGCGTTCAGCAGCTTTTCTAGTTCCGTCCAGTCGTAAACGCCCTTAGCCGGGTTCAGCTTGTTCCACTGCTGGTAACCGGAACCGTACGAGACCAGATCCCACGCCCTGTTGTTCAGAGAACCGTAAGGACCGTATTCGAATTCCGGAACAAACGTCCACGCGCCACCCGTCGGGACCGTGAAGCCCTTATGCGGGTTGGAAAGCGGCCCGTCAAAAGGCCTAAGCGCGTAGGTGATTTTGGTGGTGTCGGCAGCAAAAACCACGGAGGTGTCTTTTTCGTCATTGCGAGAGCTCGAAAAGCTCGTGGCAATCCCCGACGAACTCGACTGCACAACAGACGAGGACTGCGCGGCATCCGAAGAACTCGATTCTTCAACCGCACAGCTTTCGCCGCCCTCGGGACCGGAACTGCTCCCGTCATCGCCACAGGCGATAAGGCCTATGCATGCAAAGAAGGCAAACACTACTAAAATTTTTGGATCTTGACGCATAGTCCCCCCCCTTCTTTATTTAGACCGTGACGAAGAGGACCACTCCGCATTCTCGTAAAACCTAACCGGAAAAGTCACAACCGTCTCGCCAGATTTTACTTTTGGGAATCTCCAGCGGTTTACAGCCTTTTGAATATCTTCATCAAATTCTTTATATCCCGTAGTCGAAGATACAATTTGGATATCTTTAACCGTGCCGTCCGCAACAATTATCATTTTGAAGACTATTTCGCCTTCAAAATGTTTATCAGGATTTTTCTTTAAATACCTGATACTGTATATATGGCGCAATCCTGGCGTGAAAGAAACCAAGACATTAAAAATAGATTCTTTGTCAAGCGAGCTACCTTCAGCAACAGATATTTTTTCTCTAACCGGAAATTCGGCAAGGCCTTTCGAATTTTGCGGAGTTTTTGCAGACGCATTGGCGACCACCATAGAATCCGCCACATAAACTCCATAAAGAGCAGTTACACCCGTGTCAATCAGTTTGCCGATATTCTTTAGGGAATCCAATCTCCGCTTTTCCTTTTTCTCAAGGAGATTGCCTTCGGGCTTTTCGTCGAAAAATTTCTTCGTGTCCCAGGGATGAACCAATTTGGGATTACCCTGCTTGGCAGCATCATCATTTTTTTCGGAATCGCTGCAACCGGCCCACAGCGCCGCTGCGGTCATCAGAACAATCTTCCCAAGACATCTGCTAAAGAGTTTAGCCATATTTTAAGTATAGCAAAAATATTTTCGCGAGCAACGGGATTTTAGGGGCGGAGCCACTAGGCGTGGGGGTAGACAAAGACTTGCTCTGGATCCTTCGTTCAGGATGACGCCGGGCAAGGCTTTGACGAGGGGGCCCCCTCCCCCTTTCGTTATCAATAAAATCGACCCTATTTTTTGTAAAAACAAGACACCCCTTGCGTATCTCAAAAGTTTTTATTATATTAAAAAGGGATTTTTGATTAACGATGGAGGTTTCTTGAAAGTTGAGTTTAGAGATAAGGATTTGGAACTTTGCGCAATGGATGAGGCTTATGCAATACGGCGAATGGGCAAAAAACGGGCAAAATGCTACAGAACTCGAATCAACGCCTTGGTCACAGTCGCAAATTTCGCCGATTTATCCAAGTATCCAGGTCATTTTCATGAATTGGTCGGAAACCGAAAAGGACAATGGGCATGCGACCTTGATCAACCATACCGATTGATTATTTGGGGAGCAGAGCCAAACAAAGTTGTTATTTGGGCTGAAGTTGCCGAAGCCAAAGTCATAGAAATTGTAGATTATCATAAATAGAGA